>DIYC01000020.1:1337-6126 GCA_002428895.1 Burkholderiales bacterium UBA6064
ATACTTACTTTTCAAAAATACGGGTGCTAATTGAGTAAGCTGCTCTCGAATGGCTTGGCGTGCCTTTTCCATGGCTTTAGGATTTCCTGCGCGCTCTAAAACACCTACATGAACAAAAATTTCACGTTCAAAATTAAACAAAAAAAGTCGGGTTCTTGCACGCATCACTGGGTCTGCAGGCATCAGTTGAGGATGAGGAAAACGCTCATCGATGTACTCGTTGATAATATTCGACTCATACAACACCAAATCACGCTCAACTAAAATAGGCACTTGCCCATAGGGATTCATTACATTGATGTCTTCAGGTCGATTAAATAAATCAATGTCCTTAATTTCAAAGTCCATTCCTTTTTCATGCAGAACAAATCGACAACGTTGTGAAAATGGGCACGTTGTCCCCGAATAAAGAACCATCATAAACAGAGTTTCCTTTTATTTTCCAAAAAATTGCAAAGGCAACACAAACTAAAAATTACTTGATGTCTTTCCAATAAACAGCATTAAGTCGCCATGCAAAAATAGTGAATACTCCCAGGAAAAGCAAGACAATCACACCCAGGCGAGTTCTATCCTGACGAACTGGCTCCGCCATAAAAACCAAAAAATTAGTTAAGTCAGCAATCAATTTGTCATATTCAATCGGCGTTAATAAACCAGGCTGCACTTGCTCAAACCGAGCAAACCGATGTTCCGTTTTTCCAGAAGCAAGAACGCTTTCTTCGTAAACCGCACGATTAATCCCCTGAAGTTGCCAGAGAACATGAGGCATTCCTGCATTTGGGAAGGCCATATTATTCCAACCAGTTAATTTGGAATGATCTCGATAATAGGTTCTTAAAAAGGTATACAAGTAATCAGCCCCAGTTCCTGCTTTTGATGCACGTGAACGAGTAATCAGCGACAAATCAGGAGGTGTGGCACCAAACCATTTCTTAGCATCATTTTTAGACATCGCAATTTTCATTGGATCGCCCACTTTTTCTGCGGTAAAAAGTAAATTGGCTTTAATTTGATCTTCAGTTAAACCAATATCAGCCAAGCGATTAAAACGCATACTTTCCGCACTATGACAATTTAAGCAGTAGTTTACAAATGTTTTTGCACCTCGTTGTAATGCAGCCATGTCATTTGTAAGATCGGGGGCTTTATCGAGCGGATAATTGCCACCCGCAGCCAATACAATCGAGGGTAGCGCCGCCAATAAAATTAAGAGTTTTTTCATTGTTAAAATCCGTTTTTATTTTAGAAATTCAATGAGGCTGAAACACAACTCGTTCAGGCACTTGTTTGAATTGACCTAATTGAGACCACCATGGCATGAGCAAGAAAAAGGCAAAATAAATTAAAGTGCCAATTTGAGCAACTATGTTGGCGATGGGTGAAGGAGGCTGAACCCCTAAATAACCCAACACCACGAAGGCAACAAAAAACACACCATAAATAAATTGATGCAAAGCAGGCCGGTAGCGAATTGATTTAACTTTCGAATGATCGATCCAAGGCATAAAGAACAAAATTACGACCGCGCCACCCATTGCAACAACACCTAAAAACTTGGCATCGAAAACAATCAAGCTGAGAATGGCCACACCAGCCCCTACCAAGGAAAACAATTTACGGCGACCCTTTACTGTCATAAAAATTAAGACGCCATAGGCCAGCATAAATGGCAAAAACCAGTAATAGACAAAATTTTCAGTGGTTGCGCGCAACACGGAATAAAAGGGCGTGAAGTACCAAACTGGTGCAATATGTGCTGGTGTTTTTAACGGATCAGCTGGAATAAAATTATTGTACTCAAGAAAGTATCCCCCCATTTCAGGGGCAAAAAACACAATGGCTGAAAACACCATTAAAAACACACCAACACCCATGAGGTCATGAACAGTGTAGTAGGGATGAAAGGGAATGCCATCAAGTGGCACGCCATTTTTGTCTTTTTTCTCTTTAATTTCAACGCCGTCGGGGTTATTAGAACCCACCTCGTGTAAAGCAATAATATGCGCCACGACCAAGCCCAGTAATACCAATGGAATTGCGATGACGTGAAAGGCAAAAAAGCGGTTTAAGGTGGCATCGGAAACCACGTAATCACCACGAATCCAAATTGCAAGATCGGGGCCAATCAACGGGATTGCGGAAAATAAATTCACAATAACTTGTGCACCCCAATAAGACATTTGACCCCAAGGCAACAGGTAACCAAAAAACGCTTCAGCCATTAAGCATAAGAAAATAGCGACACCAAAAATCCAGACCAATTCACGGGGCTTTCGATAAGAACCATAAAGCAGGGCACGCGTCATATGTAGATAAACCACCACAAAAAACATAGACGCACCCGTTGAGTGCATGTAGCGCACCAACCAACCCCAGGGAACATCGCGCATAATATATTCAACCGACTGAAAAGCTTTTTCAGCATCCGGCTTATAGTGCATGACTAAAAAAATACCGGTTACAATTTGGATAACCAGCACCAACAGTGCCAAAGAACCAAAAAAATACCAAAAATTAAAATTTTTAGGCGCATAGTACTCAGACATATGCGCTTTAAAGGTTGAGGTAGCAGGAAAGCGCGCGTCGATCCAGCCCATCAAACCTTTGGTTTCTACTTGCTTATCAGCAGCCATAAAATAAACCTCTTTAGACGTTAAGCGTCGCTTTGATCTTGGCCAATTAAAATCTTGGATTCAGACAAATACATGTGGGGTGGCACTTCTAGATTGTCTTGAGCAGGTTTATTCGCATAAACTCGCCCAGCCATATCGAAAGTTGAGCCGTGGCAAGGGCATAAAAACCCACCTTGCCAGTTGTCAGGTAAGCTGGGTTGAGGACCCGCATCAAATCGCGCAGTGGGCGAACACCCTAAATGCGAACAAATACCAACAGCTACTAAATACTCAGGTTTAATAGAACGTTGTGTGTTGCGCGCATATTCTGGGGTTGGGTAATCAGTTCGCTGTGAATTAGGGTCTGCCAGCTGATTATCTAATGCCGACAACTGAGCAATTTGCTCTGGAGTGCGACGCACAACCCAAACCGGTTTACCACGCCATTCAACAGTTTTCATCTCACCAGGTTGCATACCAGAAATATCAATTTCAACTGGTGCTCCAGCTGCTTTTGCACGCTCAGAGGGCGAAAGTGTGCTTAAAAACACCCCACCCGTTGCCGCAGCGGCCAAGCCACCGGTGACGCCACAGGCAATCATCCAAACGCGACGTTCTTTATCTACAGGTTTATTGCTACTCATCAAAAGTTAACCCCGATCAGGAAATATCTGTGTTTTTGTAAAAACAATACAAAAACGTTTGTTATAAACAATCCGCCATTTTAACGCACAGCGGACATTTTTGAACCGATTCCTTGCGTATTTTGTAGATCATTATCAGACAATGTGAAAAAGAAACAAAAACCGTTCTATTTTACTCACTACGATTAAACACGAACAAACAAATCATGAAACTCCACCTCAATACCAAACTCTTGATGTATCCAGTTTCCCAGTGCCTTGACGCCACAGCGCTCTGTTGCATGATGGCCTGCACCCACTAAACTAACACCCAATTCAGAAGCAATATGAACGGCTGGCTCGGACAATTCACCCGTTAAATACAACTGCGCCCCAGCCCTTGCCGCCTCCTCTAAATAACCCGATGCAGCCCCAGTACACCAAGCCACCCGCGTAATTAGTCTCGAAGGATCATTAACCCCTTCAACCTGACAGGAACAACCCAGTGCACCAGAAATAGTTTGAAGTACCTGATTTAAAGTTTGCGGCATGCTGAAGCACCCAGAAAGAACCAATCCTTTTGTACCCAAGGCTTGATCAACAGGCCAATTCAGTAACTGAGCTAACTGCACATTGTTGCCCAACGTTGGATGCACATCGAGCGGCAAATGGTAAGCAAATACATTTAACTGTGAAGTCAAGGCAATAGCCAGCCTCTCTTTACGAAAACCTGTGATGACTTGCGGATCGCCCTTCCAAAAAACACCATGATGAACTAAAACCGCATCCGCTTGGCGCTGAACGGCCAACTCGAGCAAAGCTTTTGAAGCAGTCACACCCGTAATAATTTTACGAATTTGCTTTACGCCTTCAATTTGCAGTCCATTTGGGCAATAATCAACTATTTGTATTGGGTCTAAAACACGATTTAATGTTTTTTCTAGGGTATCCCGATCGACACTTTTCATGACTTACCTAACTTTACATGCTTAAAAAACTGTGGTTAATCTTTGCGCAAACGTGTGCAATTGTTCTGGCATTGTATTTTACGCTCAACGTATTACAACCCGACTGGCTGACATTCAACCCATTTAATCGAGAGCCCAAGCCAGCCTTTAGTGACTCGAGTAACGGCGGCCTTCGTTATGCAGTAGATCAAGCAACACCTGCTGTTGTCAATATTTTTACTTCAAAATCATTTGAAGCCACATCAGATCAACCGTTCTTGGATGACCCAGAAATTAAAAAATTTTTTGGTGATAGTTTAAATCAAGAACTTCAATCAGACCCAGAATCTGCCAACACAGGTTCAGGTGTTATTGTCAGCCCAGAAGGCTATATTTTGACCAGCCACCATGTAGTTGAAAATGCTGATAAAATTGAAGTCAGCTTGATGGATGGTCGTCAAGCAACTGCCAATTTAGTGGGCACCGACCCTGAAACTGACCTCGCTGTCATTCAAATTAATTTAAAACAGCTACCAATTATTACATTTTCCCAACCAGAACAGCCTTTAGTAGGCGACATTGTTTTAGCAATCGGAAACCCATT
>DIYC01000020.1:6337-7964 GCA_002428895.1 Burkholderiales bacterium UBA6064
GGCAAACAGTGACGATGGGCATTGTGAGTGCGCTCGGACGGAATCAAGTCGGCATTAATACGTTTGAAAACTTTATTCAAACGGATGCAGCCATCAACCCAGGAAATAGCGGAGGTGCGTTAGTCGATTTACAAGGTCGCTTACTTGGAATTAATTCTGCTATTTTTAGCAATTCAGGTGGCTCTTTGGGAATAGGCTTTGCCATCCCCGCTGAAACAGCCAAAGATGTTCTCAAGCAAATTGTAGAGAACGGTGCAGTCACGCGAGGTTATATTGGTATTGAACAACACGACATTAACCCTGAGTTGGTTAAAGCTTTCGACTTACCTAGAAAATCTGGAGTGATTGTCGCGGGTGTCATTGAAAACAGCCCAGCTGATGTTGCTGGCCTGGAAGTCGGCGATATTCTCATTGAGTTTGACGGCAAAGCCGTCCAAAATACTGCAAGTTTGCTAGACTGGGTTGCAAAAAGCATACCAGGCCAATCCCGTAAAGTCATTGTTCTTCGAGACAAGAAAACACTTGAGCTTGAGGTTTTAATCGGCAAAAGACCTAACCCACAAAAACTTTTTGGCAAAGATTATTAATGAGAGAATGTAGCAGACTCAACAAGCCTGATATTCACTTGAATTTGACAGGCTTTATTCACAGTTTTCTTTTCTTTTGATGAATCGGCTAACCAACAACCCAACTTCATACAACAAGCAGATGGGAATGGCTAAAAAAAATTGTGAGAACACGTCTGGCGGAGTCACAATAGCGGCGACAACGAACGCACCCACAATCACATACCCACGAATTGATTGTAATTTGTCGCGTTCTACGATTCCAAAATAGACCAAGACAAGCACAACAATAGGCACTTCGAATGTTAAACCAAATGCAATAAACATGGTTAAAACAAAATTAAGATAGGCCTCTATGTCTGGCATTGGCGTAATACTACTGGGCGCAAACGAGTTGATATATGTGAAAACCTTGCCAAACACAATAAAGTGGCAAAATGCAACCCCAAGCAGAAACAACAGCGTACTGGAAACAATCAGGGGTAACGCCAACTTTTTTTCATGCTGATACAAACCTGGCGCAACAAACGCCCAAATTTGATAAAAAATCATGGGCAAGGCCAAAACAAACGCAACTAAACCGGTCAACTTAACTGGCACCATAAAAGGTGCCACCACTCCTGTTGCAATTAAGCTTGAACCCTCTGGCAAAGTGCCTTGAATGGGTTGGGCTAGAATATCAAAAATAAAGCTGGCCCCAGGGTAAATCATTAAAACAAAAAACACCACGACAAAAGAAACAATACTACGAAGTAAACGCGTTCTTAATTCGACCAAATGACTAATAAAATTTTCTTGTTGAAGCATGAAATAAAGATTAAAAAAATTAGTCTGAGTGTTTATTGTCCAGCGGCTTTTCCGTTTGATTCTGCGACAAAGACGTGTTACTAGTCACCTGGGCTGGTTCATTTTGAATAGAATGGTCGGCGGTGAATTCTCGGCGAAGTTGCTCGGACACATCGTGAAGCGTGTTTCCAACCGATTTCGCAGCCGACTCCATTTCATCTTGCAGCTTATGTATTTCTTGAATTTGAACTTCTTTATTAATTTCATATTTGACA
>DIYC01000020.1:8150-10822 GCA_002428895.1 Burkholderiales bacterium UBA6064
CATTGGCCACAAAACGCTGCAGGCGACCCAACAGATGACCTACAGTTTGCGCCACTTTGGGTAGTTTTTCGGGGCCAATCACCACCAAAGCAACGATCCCAACAACAATCATTTCTGACAAACTAACATCAAACACGTTACGCTCGCCCACCGAATCTAGGTGTTTATCGAATTATTTTGGCTTGTTTTAGTGTCGACCATTTCTTTAGGCGAAACTGGCTTATTCTCGACAATCACTTGTTGAATAGAGTCATCTGATGGGGGGCGCCCTGCCTCTTGTTCATTACTCTTGATCCCCTCTTTAAAACCTTTAATGGCTGCACCCAAATCGGTACCAATATTTTTCATTTTTTTTGTACCAAACACCAACAATACAATAACCAAGACGATGACCCAATGCCAAATGCTTCCGACACCCATTTTGATAACCCCCTGTACGAGTTCCCAAGCAAAACTGACTACTCAGTGACACGTGTGACTTGAAACTACCGACTTAAAATCGGCCCTAATGGTGCATGACCACTTAATACATGCACGTGTAAATGATACACCTCTTGACCACCAATGTAGCCTACATTAATAATGGTGCGATAACCATTTGAAAACCCCAATTGTTGTGCAATCGGGCTGGCTTGAAGCAAAAGCCGACCCAACAACGTTGCGTGCTCTTGAGTTGCGCTTGAGAGGCGATCAAGATGCACTTTAGGGATAATAAGACAATGAGCCGGCGCTGCAGGGTGAATGTCATGAAAGGCAAGAATTTCATCGTCTTCGTACACTTTTTTGCAAGGAATTTCGCCCTTGACAATTTTACAAAACAAGCAATCGGTCATGATTTTTCCTTTGTGTGAGATGTTCTGCTAGCCTTTTCCTCATGACCAGAAATCCCCATACGACGAGTCAGCTCGGTTAATACATCGTGACTTGAAACATCGTGAAACGCCAACAATACCAACGTATGAAACCATAAATCTGCTGTTTCATAAACCACTTGTTTGGCCTGCTTGTCTTTAGAGGCCATGACTACCTCACAGGCTTCTTCAGCAATTTTTTTTAAAATAGAGTCTTCGCCCTTTTTCAATAAACTTGCCACATAACTGGTATCGGTTTGATTGGCGAATCGTTGCTGAATCACCGCATCAAGTTCAGTGAGTATATGCGGGGTAGAGGGCTCATGAGTCATTCGAACCTCTTTGATTAGTCAGCTTATATTGATCTGGATACATGGAATTGGGGTTTTTAATCACGGGATCGGTAATTTCCCATTGCAAGGTTTGATTCGAAAACCGATAAAAAAAACAACTTTCTCGACCGGTATGACAAGCAACACTTCCAATTTGTTCGACTTGAAGAAGCAACACATCTGCATCGCAATCTAAACGAATTTCAAGCACACGCTGCCTGTTTCCCGATTCTTCGCCTTTGCGCCACAACTTAGCACGCGACCGAGAATAATACACAGCATAGCCAGTATCAAGCGTGGCTTGAAAAGCGTGTTGATTCATCCAGGCAAACATTAACACTTTTTGGCTGTGATGATCTTGAACAATCACCGGTACAAGGCCATTTTGATCAAATTGGATGGTTTGTAAGCTCGGCGTTGAGAGGACCAATTGTTGATTCATAAGCGAACTACAATACCCGCTTTAGCCATGTGTTGTTTGGCTTGCTGCACAGTATAATCACCGTAGTGAAAAATACTTGCCGCCAATACAGCACTGGCTTTACCTTCTAGAACACCTTCTACCAGGTGATCGAGGGTACCCACGCCACCACTGGCAATCACAGGAATATTAACTGCGTCTGAAACTGCCCGAGTCAACTGAAGATTAAAGCCGGCTTTAGTCCCGTCGCGATCCATACTGGTTAACAGTAATTCACCGGCACCCAAGCTTTCCATTTTTTTCGCTAATTCAACAACATCAAGACCTGTAGAGTTTCTACCGCCATGCGTATACACTTCCCAACCTTGAGTGCCATCTGTTTTTTCTTTCGCGTCGATGGCAACAACAATGCATTGTGAACCATATTTTAAAGCAGACTGCTCAACTAAACTGGGGTTTAAAATAGCGGCTGTGTTAATCGACACTTTATCCGCTCCCGCATTTAAGAGCCGACGAACATCGTTAACTTCTCGTACCCCTCCACCCACAGTTAAAGGGATGAACACTTGACTCGCTACAGCCTCAATGACATGAAGAATAATGTCGCGATCATCACTGGAAGCGGTAATATCAAGAAACGCCAATTCATCTGCGCCTTGCTGGTCATATTTTCTCGCAATCTCAACAGGATCGCCCGCATCACGTAATTCTAAAAAATTGACCCCTTTAACAACCCGACCTGCGGTCACATCTAGACAAGGAATAATTCGACTGGCTAGCATATTAATACGACGTGCCGTTTAACTCATCGGCCAAAGCCTGACCTTTGGCTAAGTCGAGTGTGCCTTCGTAGATAGAACGACCGCAAATGACGCCAGATATTCCTTCTTGTTCAACTGCACACAACCGTTTAACATCTTCTAAACTATGAACTCCACCCGAAGCAATAACCGGAATGGTGAGCGCATTGGCTAACTTCACGGTAGCTTCGATATTGACACCAGAAAGCATACCATCTCGCCCAATGTCGGTGTAAATAATGGCCTCGACCCCATACCCTTCATATTT
>DIYC01000020.1:11021-18074 GCA_002428895.1 Burkholderiales bacterium UBA6064
AACATCATGACCGGAAATTTTGCTCCAACCATCCGTAGCAACCTTACCGTCTTTTGCATCCAAACCGACAATGATTTGACCCGGAAAAGCGCTGCATGCATCATGTAAAAACCCAGGATTTTTGACTGCTGCTGTACCAATAATCACATAGCTGATACCGCCATCTAAATAACGTTCAATGGTGTCTAAATCGCGTAGGCCACCACCAAGCTGAATGGGAATTGACCCGCCCACGGCCTCAACAATTTGTGAGATTACTTTTTCGTTGACAGGCTTGCCAGAGATTGCACCGTTTAAGTCGACCAAATGAAGACGACGAGCACCCTGGCTTAACCACTTTTGAGCCATTTCAACTGGATCAGAAGAAAATACCGTAGCATCGTCCATATTTCCTTGTTTGAGTCGAACACATTGGCCATCTTTAATATCAATTGCTGGAATGAGTAACATGAGCGTAAGAAGTTTTCAGTGTGAGTTAAGTTAAAAAAAGTTAAGGGTACCATCTTAGAAAATTACTGTACAACTTAAGTCCATCTTCAGCACTTTTCTCAGGATGAAACTGTGTTGCAAAGATGTTATCTTGCGCAACGGCGCAGGTAAAGACCTCACCGTGTTGGGTTTGAGCAAATTCATGGTCTAAATGACTTGGTTTTACGAAATAACTGTGCACAAAGTAAAACCAGGCCTTGTCTTCAATGCCTTCCCACAAAGGATGCGATTTAGTTTGATGAACTCGGTTCCAACCCATATGGGGTACCTTTAAACCCCGTTGAATGGTAAGTTCTGGATTAAAGTGAACAACTTCACCAGGAAGAACGCCTAAACAGGTTGAGGGGCCTTCTTGACTGGTTTCAAACAACATTTGCTCACCAATACAAACGCCAAACAAAGGCTTATTTTTAATTGCATGCAACAGTGCCTCACGCAAACCAGACTGATTAATCGCCAACATGCAATCTTTCATGGAGCCCTGACCGGGTAGCACCACTCGATCGGCGGCATCAATTTCAGAGGCTTCGGACGTAATCACAATTTCTTGATTGGGTTGCTTAACGCGGTTAAGCGCCTGCGCAACAGATCTTAAATTGCCCATACCATAATCTAAAACAGCAACCTTTTTCACAGCGTTCCTTTTGTACTGGGAATACAACCACTTTGTCTTGGGTCAAGTTCGATTGCCATTCTTAAGGCACGACCAAACGCTTTAAACACGGTTTCGCACTGATGGTGGGCATTGCGACCACGCAAATTATCGATGTGCAGGGTACATAAGGCGTGATTCACAAAGCCTTGAAAAAACTCAAAGACCAAATCGACATCGAAAGTACCAATCATGGCACGCGTAAAGGAAACATGCATTTCTAAACCTGGGCGACCAGAAAGGTCGATGACCACACGAGACAATGCTTCATCAAGAGGCACATAACTGTGACCGTAACGCACCACACCCGCTTTATTGCCCAAAGCTTGAGTTAACGCCATGCCCAGCGTGATGCCAATGTCTTCGACTGTATGATGGGCATCGATGTGCAAATCACCGTGCGCTTGAACATCTAGATCGATGAGACCATGACGGCAAATTTGCTCGAGCATATGATCTAAAAAAGCAATACCAGTGTTCAGATTTTTTTTGCCTGTCCCATCTAAATTAAGTTGGACTGTAATTTGGGTTTCTAGGGTATTTCGTGTAACTTGTGCTGTTCTCATGGAGATTCTTCTTGAGCGCTGTTTAGTTCGAAGTTAGCCAGATCGGCCAAAGTTGCTTTTAATGCAGTCAGAAATTGAACATGTTCATCTTGGCTACTCACCGTGACTCGGATGCAATTATGCAACAATTGATGATGATGACCGACATTTTTAACAAGAATTTGACGCGCTTTTAAACCTTCAAACACCTCGTGGGCTTTATCAATTCTAAATAAAATAAAGTTGGCTTCTGAAGGAAAAACGTCTAACTGAATACCAGTTTGCTGTGGAATTTTCTTTAATGCAACCCCCAAAACAGCGCGATTAATTTTAAGCTGCTTGGCTTGTTGTGCAAGTACATCACTATGATCAAGTGCAAACTGCGCCACCGTCCGTGTTAACACATTCACATTGTAAGGGGGGCGCACCTTATTAAATTGATCAACCCAAATACTGCTTGCGACTAAATAACCTAAGCGTATGCCCGCCAAACCCATTTTAGAAAGCGTGCGAATCACCACAACGTTTGGGTATTCAAGAACTTGCGAAATAAAACTGTGATCCGCAAAAGCCTCATAGGCTTCATCAATCACTACCAGTCCTTGGCAAGTTTGAATAATCTGAATCATTTCAGATTGTTTAAAAGCCAAACCAGTCGGATTGTTGGGATAAGCCAAAAACACCACTTTGGGTTTATGCACGGCAATTGCACGTAACGTGGCATGCAAATCAAGAGAAAAATCGGGTGCTAAATCAACACCAACATACTGTGCGTGAGACCACTTGGCTGAGGTTGAATACATCACAAAGGTAGGCTCTGGAGCCATGACCACATCGCCAGGCACACAACAGGTACGAATAATGATGTCGATGAGTTCATCGGAACCATTGCCAAACATGATTTTGGCGCCCCGTGGAATGTCGGTGCTTTTACGCAAACTGGCTTCAAGAGAAGCTGTATTGGGTACTGGGTATCGATTTAAAGGTAAATCAAGTAGTATGCGACTCAGCTGTTCGCGCAAAGAATCTGGAAGCTGATAAGGATTTTCCATGGCATCTAATTTAACCATGCCTGTTGCATCTTGAACAGGATAAGCCTTTGTTGCATAAACGTCAGGGCGAACAATTTGTTTGGGTTGAGTCATTGAACACCTTTTTTAACTGCTGAACCCATGCGATACTCTGCCGACCGAGCGTGCGCAAATAAACCCTCCCCTTCTGCAAGTTCTGCGGCAATCGCACCCAATTCGGCAGCACCTTGAGGACTTGCAAAAATAAGGCTAGTTCTTTTTTGAAAATCATAAACACCCAGCGGGCTAGAAAACCGAGCCGTGCCCGCAGTGGGTAAAACATGATTAGGCCCAGCACAATAATCGCCTAATGCTTCTGACGTGTAAGCCCCCATAAAAATGGCGCCTGCGTGTTTTAAATGGGGCAGCCAGTGTTCTGGATTTTGCACCGATAATTCAAGATGCTCTGGGGCAATTTGATTGGACAAAACACACGCCTCATGTAAATCTTGAACGTGTATCAGTGCCCCACGATTTTTTAGTGATGTGGCAATGACCGTTTGCCGTGGCATAGTTTCGATGAGTCGCTGAATCGAAGCATGCACCGCTTCGAGAAAACTTACAGAGGGGCTTAACAAAATAGCTTGCGCCATTTCATCGTGTTCAGCCTGGGAGAATAAGTCCATGGCAACCCAATCTGGATTGGTGTGCCCATCACAAATAATTAAAATCTCAGACGGACCGGCGATCATGTCAATCCCGACCGTGCCAAAGACACGCCGTTTGGCTTCAGCAACGTAAGCATTGCCTGGGCCAACAATTTTATCAACTTTCGGAATGGTTGGTGTACTATAGGCCAATGCAGCGATGGCTTGTGCACCCCCAATGGTAAACACCCTGTTTACTCCAGCTAAATAAGCGGCGGCCAACACCAATTGATTTTTGCTACCCGATGGAGTGGGCACCACCATAATAATTTCACTAACCCCCGCCACTTTGGCCGGAATTGCATTCATGAGCACAGACGAGGGGTAAGCAGCCTTACCCCCTGGAACATACAAGCCAACCCGATCAAGCGCAGTAACACGTTGTCCCAAAAGGGTTCCGTTGGGTTCAGTAAACTCCCACCCACTGGCAAGTTGACGTTGATGAAACGCTTGAATACGCTGGCAGGCTGCCCGCAAGGCGTTGCCTTGCTCGGGGCTCAGTGAGTCATAAGCAGCTTTCAGCTCTGAATAGGTCAATTCAAGTTGACTGGCGTGTTGAATTTTAACTCGGTCAAACTGCTCGGTAAGCTGCACCAAAGCCACATCACCTTCGGTTTTTATTCGATTCAGAATACCCGCAACTGCATGCTCAATATCTGGGTTGGCGCTGCTTTCAAAGCCAAGAAGCGCATTAAAGCAAGTGCTAAAATCTTCTTGCTGAGTCGAAAGCCGTTTTATGGTACTGGTCATCATGACGCCTGCGCCGTTGTGCGAATAGCATGCGAAAAAGATTCTATTATAGGCTGAAGCTGCGCGTACTTCATTTTTAATGCTGCTTGATTCACCACAAGTTTAGAAGAAATGTCGCAAATTTCTGCAACTTCAACCAATTTATTCGCTCGAAGAGTACCACCCGTACTGACTAAATCAACGATCGCATCGGATAAACCGACTAAAGGCGCCAATTCCATGGAGCCGTATAATTTCACCACATCAACGTGTACACCACGACTGGCAAAATGCTCACGCGCACTTTTAATATACTTGGTTGCAATACGTAACCTTGCACCTTGCTGAATCGCCTTTTGATAATCAAAACCCTCACACACCGCCACGCAAAGCCGACATTTTGCAATTTCTAAATCAAGAGGCTGATACAAGCCAACACCGGAATGTTCTAAGAGGACATCTTTTCCGGCAACCCCTAAGTCGGCCGCACCGTGCTGAACATAAGTGGGAACATCGCTGGCACGGACTATAATAATTTTGACCCGAGGCTGATTGGTTTGGATAATTAATTTTCGGGAAGTTTCGGGAGACTCGTCAGGAACAATACCAGCCTGAGCCAACAAAGGTAAGGTTTCCTGAAAAATTCGCCCTTTGGATAAAGCAAGCGTAATCATTCTTTAATCCGTTGCACACTGGCACCTAGCTTTTGTAGCTTTTGTTCCATTTGATAATAACCGCGATCTAAATGATAAATGCGGTCGACTCGTGTTTCTTCTTGCGCAGCCATGCCTGCAATCACTAACCCAGCCGAGGCGCGAAGATCGGTTGCCATCACAATGGCACCCTTCAGGTGATCCACCCCTTTAATCACCGCAGTATGACCCTCGATAGAAATTTTGGCACCAAGGCGAATAAGCTCTTGAACATGCATAAATCGATTTTCAAAAATAGTTTCACTCATCACTGAGGCCCCATCAGCCACGCAGTTAACAGCCATGAGCTGCGCTTGCATGTCGGTTGCAAAACCAGGATAGGGAGCCGTTTGAATATCTACAGGTTTGGGACGCCCTGTCATGGTTGCACGAATGGTAGAACCATAGACTTGAATATTTAAGCCTGCTTTTTGTAGTTTTTCGAGTGTTGAAAACATGCTTGATGAATCGGTATTGGTCAGCACAATATCGCCACCACACGCAGTGACCGCACAAAGAAATGACCCTGCCTCGATTCGATCTGACATGACCTTGTATCGACAACCACGCAGCACGGGAACCCCTTCAATGATCAGCGTGTCCGACCCAAGGCCTTTGATGTGAGCGCCCATGGCAATTAGCATTTTACCTAGATCGACGACTTCAGGTTCTCGGGCTGCATTTTCTAGCACGGTGGTGCCTTCAGCCAAACACGCGGCCATCATCAAGTTTTCTGTGCCTGTGACAGTCACCATATCAGTCACAATATGAGCACCCTTTAAACGTTTTGCAGTGGCATTAATATAGCCTTTGTCGATAGTGATGGTGGCGCCCATCGCTTCAAGCCCCTTGATGTGCTGGTCGACCGGACGTTGCCCAATTGCACAACCCCCAGGCAAAGAAACCACCGCATGACCAAAACGAGCGAGTAAAGGGCCAAGCACCAAGATACTGGCTCGCATGGTTTTAACAAGGTCATACGAGGCAATTGGCTCGGAAATGTCTTCGGCACGCAAAGTAATTTCATCGTCACTGCGCCAAAAGCACTGTACTCCCATCGAACCGAGCAGCCGCAAACACGTATTGATGTCTCGGAGACGCGGAACATTTTCAACTTGCACCGCTTCGCTGGTTAATAAACTGGCACATAAAATGGGCAATGCTGAGTTTTTAGCCCCAGAAATTGCCACTTCACCAGAAAGTGACTTGCCACCTTGAATTAAAAAAGATTCCATGATTGTCTCGGCTATAACGACTGCCTAATTGCATTTTTTTGGGTGTACGCCACCCACTCTGCTGGGGTGAATGTTTTCATCGATAGTGCGTGTATTTCTTGTTGCATACGATCGCCTAAAATCTGATAAACCTTTTGATGCCGCCGAATAGGAGTTAACCCCTGAAACTCATCAGACACCAAAATTGCTTCAAAGTGTTGACCATCGTCACCAGTAACCTGCAAAAATTCACACACTAAACCGAGTGATAAATAGCTTTTCAAAGTATCCGACTTTAACATTTAAATCCTAATGCGCAAACAATTTAAAGCCACATTATCCTCTTAATTTATAACCAGTTACAATCAGTCGCATCGCAAATCCAGTCAAAATTATCAACGAAAACATTGCCACACCTAAACTCACATAGGGACTCATGTCGCCAACGCCAAAAAAGCCATAGCGAAAACCATCAATTAAATAAAAAAATGGGTTAGCATGCGAAATGGCCTGCCAAACGGGTGGTAAGGAATGAATTGAATAAAACACGCCTGATAAAAAGGTAGCTGGCACAATCACAAAGTTTTGAAAAGCGGCCAATTGATCAAACTTTTCAGCCCAAATACCTGCTATCACCCCCATTACACCGAGCAACGACGAGCCAATTAAAGTAAAAATTAAAAGCCATACTGGGTGCTCTACGGTTAACCCGACAAACCAGATTGTGGCGACTAAAACACCAAAACCGACCACAACACCTCGCACCATGGCAGCCGCCACATAAGCAGAAAAAAAATCAAAATGAGACAAAGGCGGCAACAAAACAAAAATCAAATTACCGGTGATTTTAGATTGAATTAAGCTGGAGGAGGAATTGGCAAATGCATTTTGCAACACAGACATCATGACCAAACCAGGTACTAAAAATGCAGCATAGCTGACCCCAGGATAGGGTTCGACTTTACCATTTAACACTTGCGTGAAAATCATTAAATACAACAAGGCCGTAACGACT
>DIYC01000030.1:0-2467 GCA_002428895.1 Burkholderiales bacterium UBA6064
AGATCAAGTCTAAGCTACTACAGGTAAGAGCTACTTGGAGCGTTTGCGTGATAACCCATCCGCCATGTCCATTTACGAGCCGGAATTACCGCTCAAAAAAGGCGTATTGCCACTGCTTGACGGGCTAACCATGCCCGGTTGCATTCGTGACTCCGCGCCAGATGCTTGGGGGCGGCGCATCATCATCAATAAACTACTAGGGCGCAAAGGAAAAGATACAGAGACCAATTCACTGGGCGAGCTGACCTATTTGTTGGAATCGGGTTCTGATCGTATAGGCGCCCTTGATTTCCAGCGCTCACCAACAGAATACGTTTCTCGTTCCACAGCGAACGTCTCGCTGGAGGAACTACTCCAATCCGCTGCGCGGGTTGAACAAGGCGTGCCGCTCACACCGGAACTGGATCAAGCCCTATTCCATGGCAGTTCTATCGGCGGTGCGCGACCTAAAGCGTTGATCGAAGACCACGGCACAAAATATGTTGCAAAATTTTCATCCAGCGCCGATCTTTACAGTGTGGTGAAAGCTGAATTCATCGCCATGCGACTGGCCGCTCTTGCTGGCATACATGTCGCCCCCGTGAAGCTGGTTCAAGCGGCGAATAAAGACATTCTTTTGATCGAACGATTTGATCGTGAAAAAACGGCCAACGGCTGGACGCGCAAAGCCATGGTTTCTGCGCTCACGCTGTTTGCTCTCGATGAAATGATGGCTCGGTATGCCAGCTATGAAACCTTCGCCGAAATTATCCGGCATCGCTTCGACAATCCGAAAGAAACGCTCCAAGAGCTGTTTTCACGCCTTGTTTTCAATATTTTGTGCGGCAACACCGATGACCACGCGCGAAACCACGCAGCCTTCTGGAATGGTAAAACACTGCGCCTAACGCCTGCCTACGATCTTTGTCCGCAAAATCGTATAGGCCATGAAGCAACGCAAGCCATGCTCATTTTCGGCAACAACAGGCTGAGCAAACTCAAATCTTGCCTTCAGGCTTCCCATCATTTCCTACTCTCAGAAAATGAAGCGAAAGAAATTTTCGACAGACAACGTGATGCGATTGAAAACCATTGGGATAGCGTCTGCGATGAGGCGGATTTAAGCGCTGTAGATCGCAAGCTATTTTGGAAACGGCAATTTTTGAATCCTTTTGCGTTTGAGGATTTCAGATAAAAAAGTGAGCTTATGTCAGATCAAGTCTAAGCTACTACACATCACCCCACCCTCAACAACACCACCAATTTGTTCAACTGGTTTAAACCCATTTCTTGTAACTTGCTGACAAAAAAAGAAATAATTTGTTCGTTGTGGTGAAAAATCCGATAAAACACTTGCACAGTTTGTGCCAGTGCTACTGGGGTTGTCTTGACCCCCAGAGTGTTACTAACCCCAGCTAACATAAACCGCAGCAGGCATTGTTGCGCAATCAGTCTTAAATAATTCTCTTGAATGTTTTGCCCTGCAAACGGAAAAAATCCGAGTAACAGTTCATTGATTAAAATATTTTTTTCAAAGTAAGGCGTGTTGGTTAAAGTGCGTTGTAAGTGTTGCAAGCCGTGTGTGTAATTTTGAACAATCGCCTCTTGGTTGGTGGGGCCGTCTTGGTCTGCGTTTTGAAATATGCCCGTGTGAACTTGCTGAATCACCTGCGCTTGCAATGGTGAACTGTAGGAATTTAATTCTTTAAATGCTTTGTTGCAAGCCCGCCAAAACGAGGCAAACAGCGAGGCTTGGGCAGTTAAGTTGCAAGGCACCGCATTCATCGAGGCCAGTAGCTCGCCCGAACTGAGTGGCTTAATGGTTTCTTGAATAATAAAGGGGGCCTGGTCTTGTTGTTTGGCTTGAATTAAGTCGTTGATGCTTTCGCAAAACAATCCCAGTATCAGCAGTTTTTGCCAGTTTTCAATGCCGTTGGTTTGCGCCAGTTGCAAGCAAAATAAGCGAATTTCTTCCATATTGTGGGCATTAAAGCCCCATGTGTCGTGAATATGAATGCTGGTGTTTTCGCGGATTTCAAGTTGTAGTTGTTCAAAATTGAAGGCGTTTTCGTTCAGTAAGGCCAGCCGTGCGGCTTCTGGGCAACCCAAGCTGAGTACCTGAAAATCAGTGCGATTAAATTGGTAGTTCAGCCGTGGAAAGTTAAAGCAGGTATTGGGTAAAAAACTTTCGCCTTTGTGGGCTTGAATCGCACAAAGCCCTTCGTTTAAAAAGCTACAGGCTCGGGTTTTGGGGTTCATGGTCATGGTGGCAAATTTGTTTTTGGTTTGCTCACTGGGGGTGTTGGGTTGAATATTTTCTTGAAAGGCGTGGGTCAGGGGGCTGTTGTGGTCGGCAAGGTAATTGGTGTAAGTTGTTTGGTCTAGGTTCACATTCCAGCCTGCGCAGCAGGTGTCTTCGCATTCAGCACCAATGCAGCGAAACTGTTTCATGTAGCTGGGAACGACTACGTTTTTTTTCTTCACGGGG
>DIYC01000030.1:2652-3159 GCA_002428895.1 Burkholderiales bacterium UBA6064
ACGTTTTTTTTCTTCACGGGGTGCAGTGTTTGGTTGTCCATGCAAAACCTTAACAAGTTAAACAGTTTTTCAATCAACACCGCCAAAAAGACTGTGTTGATTTAGAGTAACCCCCAGTTAGGTTCTATATCGAGCTAATTAGAGTGGTTTTAAACACGTAATTGGCTCTTTGAACTGTTAGTGTTTTAACGTGGCTTTTTTAAACGCTTGGGCCAGTGCGCTGTCTGCCTGTTGTGGGTTGGTTTTTTGGGCTTGCTGGTTGCGTTGCTGGCTGTGTGGCGGGTGGTTGCGCTGCCCACTGCGTGGTTGCCCGCCAGTGTTGCCGTTGCTGATTTGTGCGTCATCGGTTAGGCGCATGCTTAGGCCAATGCGTTGCCGTTGAAGGTCGATGCTGACTACTTTGACTGTCACAACATCGCCGGTTTTCACAATGCTGTGCGGGTCTTTCACAAATTGATTGGCCAATGCAGACACATGCACCAAACCATCTTGATGAACGCCAATGTC
>DIYC01000100.1:0-3348 GCA_002428895.1 Burkholderiales bacterium UBA6064
AATTAAAAATTATCATTGCATTTTAATGGACTGTCATATGCCGGAGCAAAATGGATATGATACAACGCGGCATATTCGAGCGATGAAACCCAATCGAGAGCATGATGTTGTGATTATTGCCATGACAGCGAATGCGATGCAGGAAGAAAGACAAAAATGCTTGGATTGTGGCATGAATGAGTATTTGAGTAAACCGATTGACCAAGCGTTGTTTTTAAAAAAATTAAGCCAGTGGTTTGATTTCTCTCAGATTGAAGTGAACGAAGCGATCACACCTGAAGTCTCATTGAATCAGTCTAATTTTTTTGAGAAATCTTTGGAGGAATCCAATGTTGTATTTGATCCCACGTTAATTCATCATTTTTCAAAAGGTGAGCGATCTTTATCTGAGGTTTTCATACAAGCTTTTGTACAACAAACTCGACTTAATTTGGTCGCTTTGGAGCAGAGTTGTGTGTCTGGTTTTTCATCAAAATGGGTTGATGCGGCACATCAATTAAAAGGTGGTTCAGCGAATGTTGGCGCTTTTAAGCTGGCACGCTTAAGTGCTGAAGCACAATTAATGTCTGATGCAACAGCATCGTCGCGTTTTAATTGCCTATATGCAATACAAGTTGCTTTTGATGAATTTTTAACGGCAGTTGATTCTTATGAATTCAAAGGTTGATTATGCCTTAGGCTTTTGTAGGCACTGAAGAGCCCAATCAATATGTTCTTTAACTAAGTCAGAACAAGTGCTTTTAAGGTGTTGCAAACGCACAATCAGTTCTACGCTGGGTTGGCTGTTGCCACAAGCTATAGCCAGATTTCGTTGAAACATTTCAAAACCAATTCGGCGTATTGCCATGCCTTCAGTTTTTTTGAGAAACTCCGCTTCAGACCAGTTTAGTAGTTCGGTGAGCGAAGGTGATTCAAAAGGTGCACGTGGATTAAAGTCTGCCCACAGGGCAGGCTGCGCAAATTTATTCCAAGGGCAAACCAATTGGCAGTCGTCACAACCATAAATACGCAGGCCTATGGCTGGTCGAAATTCAACCGGAATGCTTGAGCGATGCTCAATTGTTAGATAAGAAATGCATCGCCGTGCATCCACTACACCTTCTTGAACAATAGCTTGTGTTGGGCATGCTCTTACACAAGCGGTGCAATTGCCGCAATGATTACGTTCAAATGGTGAGCTGATTGGTAACGGTAAATTGGTAAATACCTCGGCTAAAAAAAATAATGAGCCTGCTTTGGGGTGAATCAGTAAAGTATGCTTGCCACGCCAGCCTAGTCCTGCTTTACGTGCAATTTCTACTTCGGGAGTTGGTGCGCTGTCGATCGTAATCCGATAGCCTAATTCTCCATAACGTTGATGCACTGTGTTCATGAGTTGAGTTAATTTTTGGCGAATTGTTTTATGGTAATCGCGACCACGTGCATAAAGGCTTACAAACGGTTGTGTATTGCCACATGCTTTTTGCAATTCTTCGTTGAGAATTGCTTGGTTTTCTTCAGGTTGAGAATTTAATTTTGAGACGTAATTAATCCGAAAGCTAACAATACTGACTGCACCAGGTAAGATCGTATCGGCGTGTACGCGATCTAAGCCATACTTAGCCATGTATTGCATTTCACCTTGCATGCCTTGGTTTAACCAGGCTTGTAATTTGGGTTCACAGGCTTGTAGATGGGTGTCACTGACCCCGATACATTCTAGACCCAGCCGATTGGCTTGCTGCGTCAGCCATGACCATATTTCGTTTGCATTCATCCTGAAACCTTGAACTTGACTGAAGGCAATCATTTGACATCGTTTGATTTTATCAAACTAAAGGCAGTTTTTTTTATAGATCGTATTCTTTCTGATTTTGCTAAATTGGAGCTATTTAAAACAGTGTGAAACGCTTACAATATCTCAGGTTTTCGATATCGCTGAACGAGTTGTTGGTACTCGGCGCTTTTTAATTGATCAGTTCTAGTTTCTTCACAATGACACTATTTCAACAAGTTCTAATGAACGAGATGGCCACAGTGCAATTAGGTGCTCAACTTGCGCAATCCATTCAAGCTCCTTGCGTTATCTACCTGTCTGGCCCATTGGGCGCAGGTAAATCGGTATTGGTGCGTTCTATGTTGCAAGCCTTGGGTATTCAAGGCCCCATTAAAAGTCCTACCTATGCATTGGTTGAATCTTATAAATATTCTAGTTATTCTGTATATCATTTTGATTTTTACAGATTTTCTGGTGAAAACGAATGGGAAGAGTGTGGTTTTCGTGATTACTTCAATGAAAATTCGCTCTGTTTCATTGAATGGGCTGAAAAAGCGGTGGCACAATTACCCACAGCCGATTTAGAAATTAGTTTAAATTACCTGGATAATCCTCTAAAAAATAATGACTATATTGGGCGCCGTATAAGTATTCAAGCAAAGACTCAATGTGGTGCAGTATTACTGTGTAATTTGAAGGAGATTTAAAAAATGCATAATCGACGCACTTTGCTAAAGGGCCTTGCTGCCGGCTTTGTGTTGAAAGTAATTCCGATTGGGGCTTATGCCGCGATTGCACCAGCTAATTTTATCGATGTTCGGCTTTGGCCAGCCGAGGATTACACGCGAGTCACGCTAGAGCATGATGGTGCACTTAAATTTAAGCATTTTGTGTTAAATAATCCTTGGCGTTTGGTGGTTGATTTACTCGATATGAAAGTCGATGGTACTCTTGAACAATTAGCGTCCAAGCTAGAACCTAACGATCCTTATATTCGCAGTATTCGTGTGGGTCAATTTGATGATCAAACGATTCGTTTGGTGTTCGATCTGAAAACAGAAGTCGTACCTCAAGTGTTTACAATTGGCCCTGCGGGTGAGTACAAAGATCGTTTTGTGATCGATTTTTATCCAAAAAACCCAGTAGACCCTTTGTTAGCTTTGTTGGATAAAACTGCTGAAGTTGGGTTTGAAAAAGATGAATTGGCTTGGGCATTAAGTTTAGCCGGTCTTGAAGCAGGTCGCGTTGCGCAAGAAAAAACAACCACCAGCTTAGAAGAAGCCGAAGTGATTGCAAATGCTAAACCGCAGCCCAAAGATAAACCTTCTAAAGCTAAAGCGGAAGTAAAACCAGAAAAGCCACACATTCGTCGCATGATTACCGTTGCCATTGATCCTGGTCACGGCGGTGAAGACCCAGGTGCTGTGGGTCGTCGTGGTGCTAAAGAAAAGGATGTTGTACTGGCTATCAGTCAAATGCTCAAGCGAGAAATCGATCAAATACCCGGAATGCGAGCCATGTTAACTCGCAACGATGATTTTTTTGTGCCTTTAGGTAGTCGAGTTGCAAAAGCGCGAGCGGTTAAAGCTGAT
>DIYC01000100.1:3560-4212 GCA_002428895.1 Burkholderiales bacterium UBA6064
AAGCTGTTTTATTTGTGTCAGTGCATGCCGATGCGTTTATCAAACCCACGGCCAGCGGTTCTTCTGTTTTTGTGTTGTCAGATAGGGGTGCTTCTAGTACAACGGCTAAATGGCTTGCCAATAAAGAAAATGAGTCCGATTTAATTGGTGGCGTTAATCTTGCGCAAACCGACTCGCAATTGGCCAAAGTGTTACTCGATTTATCGACTACTGCGCAAATCAGTGACAGCATGAAGTTAGGTTCGTCCGTGTTGGCTAAAATTGGTACGATCAATAAACTTCATAAACCAAGAGTCGAGCAAGCTGGTTTTGCGGTGTTAAAGGCACCGGATATCCCTTCAATTTTGATCGAAACAGCATTCATTTCAAATCCTGAAGAGGAAAAAAAATTAAAAGATAAGCGGTATCAGCAACAAATGGCACGAGCCATTTCAGAGGGTATTCAAGGTTACTTTGCAGAAAATCCACCTGTAGCGCGTTCGGGTGTGGCTTAGCTGCTGTTAGGCTCAACTGCATTTGGTATTGCTCTGTATAATTTGATTATGAATCAATCTCGATCAATCGCTTTACTGCCCGATGTGTTAATTAGTCAAATCGCTGCTGGCGAGGTAGTTGATCGTCCAGCTTCGGTGGTTAAAGAACTCATCGAAAT
>DIYC01000100.1:4401-6085 GCA_002428895.1 Burkholderiales bacterium UBA6064
GAAAACGCCCTTGATGCGGGTGCAACCGAAATTATTGTGCGCATCGATAGCGGTGGCATTCAACGAATTTGCATTCAAGATAATGGTCAAGGAATTGCCGAGCAGCAACTTGAATTGGCTGTTACCCGTCATGCAACTTCAAAAATAGGTTCGTTGAGTGACTTAGAGTCTGTTTATACTTTAGGTTTTAGGGGTGAAGCTTTGGCTTCAATTGCCTCGGTCAGTCGAATGACACTTTGCAGTTTTCCAAGCAGTCAGCCTAATGGGTTCGAAATTTCTAATCAAACAGGTGTCTGGGTGACTGAACCTAGCCAGTGTACCCATGGTACAACCGTGGACGTGCAATCGCTTTACTTTAATACCCCAGCACGCCGTAAGTTTTTAAAAACAGAGCAAACAGAATTTTTTTATTGCCTCGATGTGGTTAAGCGCATGGCTTTAGCTTTTCCAGAGGTGTCTTGGTTGGTGTATCGCGATGGTAAAGTGCATAGCCGATACCTTCCGGCCAGTTGGTCAGACCGAGTGTTTTCAATTCTTCAAACCATGGCCAATGGTGCGTCTAAGCCACTTGTACAACACACTGAAACTTTACAATTAAAAGGTGCAATTGGGTTACCCAGTGCCGCTCGGGGAAAGGCTGATTTGCAGTTTTTTTATGTCAATGGCCGTTTCGTTAAAGATAAGTTGTTGAATCATGCGGTACGTGCAGCCTATGAAGATGTTTTACACGGCCATCAATTTCCGGCTTTTGTTTTGTTTTTACAAGTGCCGGCTAACGAGGTTGATGTGAACGTTCACCCTGCTAAAACTGAAGTACGATTTAGGCATGCACAAGCCATTCACCAGTGGATTCGAAAAGTTGTGCAAGCCGAGCTGGCAACCACAAAGGCGCATGGATCCATGTCGTCTTTATCTGGCTTACCTTCAACTTCTTTGGATGTTAAGCCTGGTTCAGGCTGGGTGTCTTCGACTGTTACTCAGCAATATGCTTCAGACCCTCTGACTTATCCCAAAGTGCAGGCAAAAGCAAACTTATTGCCTTTTGGTCAAGCAACGCTTCGTGACTATATTCAGGCCTATAATCCTTTATCTTTTGGGAGTGCGCAAGAAGCTGTAACGCTCACGGACAGTGCTTCTCGCATTCTTGAGCAACCCCAGTATTTAGGTCAAGCGATCGCACAATTACATGGTATTTATATTGTGTCGCAGTGCGACGATGGATTAATTCTCGTGGATATGCATGCAGCGCATGAGCGCGTTTTGTACGAACAATTTAAGCGAATCTGGGAAGGCCAAGAATCCGTGGCTTCACAAGAGTTATTGGTGCCTATTTTAGTTCAAATAGATCCTCGTTTGGCCAGTGAAGTTGAGCAGGGTGAGCCCTTGTGGGCAAAGTTAGGGTTTAAAGTGTCATTAATTTCAACTCAAGAAGTGGTTGTGCGTGCATTGCCCAATCATTTAGCGGATCAGAATATTGCTCAATTACTTCAGCAATTACTTCAAGATCTTGCGGAGTTTGGTGTTACTCAGATTATCGAACAGCAACGTAATCGTTGGTTATCTACTTTGGCTTGTCACACGGCAGTTCGTGCCAACCGAAAGCTGAGCGTGGTTGAAATGAATGCCTTGTTGCGTGCGATGGAGATGACTGAACGTTCTGATCAATGTAATCATGGTCGCCCCA
>DIYC01000100.1:6267-6557 GCA_002428895.1 Burkholderiales bacterium UBA6064
CAATGTAATCATGGTCGCCCCACTTGGCGACATTTTTCTTGTCAAGAAATTGATTCATGGTTTCTTCGGGGGCAGTAGTGGCTTTTAATTCGTCCTCCCCATGATGCAAACATTGCCAGCTTTTGCTATTTTAGGGCCAACGGCCTCTGGTAAATCGGGCTTAGGTCTTGCCTGGGCGAATGCAGGTTTACCGATCGAGATGATTAGTCTCGATTCTGCACTGGTATTTCAAGACATGAATATCGGAACTGCTAAACCCAGTGCCAATGATTTGGCTGCAGTGCCCCATC
>DIYC01000057.1:0-1511 GCA_002428895.1 Burkholderiales bacterium UBA6064
GTGTTCCTAGTGTTCCTAGTGTTAATCTTAATTCGGGTGCGCCTTCTACGCCGGTTGTTAAACTGGATCCCGATGCAGCCATTGCTTCAGTGCCTTGGTGCGACCCAAGTCTCGATGTCAGTACTGCGCAGGCGTGTGGTGGTTCAAGCAACCCCTTAATACCGCCTACTCAATGCGGTTTGAAAGCGTCTGGTGCAGGGTCAAGTATCAGTGAATACTTTGACAGGTTTAGCATGCCAGTTGTGCGAAATGGTTGTAAGGCACTTCATCGACCTCATAGTATGAGGTTTTATACCGTCAACTATACGGGCCGATGTGGTGGTTGTAATGCACCCAGCCGAATTCATTCAGCCGCATTTGCAAATCATTTTTTAGTCAGTTGGTCTGCTTCTGCAAATCATGGTTTGCCTGCCGATGCTAATTTGACCTCAACTCGTTTACGTCGCTACGGTCATCTTTCAACTTTTTCTTTTACCGAGGCTGAAGGTTTTAAAAAGGTTAGCGATTTTGCGTTTGACGAATGTGATTTTGATATGGGTGGAGTTTCAGTTTCTAAAGATGGTTCGGTGATTGGCGCAATTTGTCTTGCCAATAAACCCAATAGCCCCCAAAAAATTGGTTATTTGTATGAATGGACGGGTGGTAAAGTGACTCAGGTTCCTGATCGAAAAACTGTTCTTAGTACTTCATTAGGAGGCAATTCACTTCAACATGGTAACTGGGATTTATCGCTAAACCGTGATGCTTCGCATTATTATATTTCTGTTGCTACAGTTTCAAAAAATGGTGTTCATCAATTTGTAAATCGTTTTTCGTTGAATCGTGCTACTGGCGAAAAAAGCAAAGGGGTTGGTTGTGGTGCGCATCCTACTGCCAATCGAATTGTTCACAATGATCACGAGGACACTTGGTCTGTTTTTTGTCGTGAAGGAACCAACACGATTAAGTGGGGTTTTGCGAATGTGAAAACCGCTGACAAAGATTTACTGTTAGGTACTTGGAGCCCAACAAGTTTTACTGATGCACCAGGTGGTGTGCACAATGGTATTAGCTTAGGCGAAAATGGTTGGTTGTTGGCAGCTACTGGCCCGTTTGATTTGTATAAAGGTTCACCGAATCTGAACGAGTCTAAAAAGAGATTGAAAGATCAACAAATTGGTTTGCGCCATTTGCCCAGTTCACCTACAACCTTTAAGAATGCTGTTGCGGCAAATGCTGGAAGTTATCCGTGGAAGTGGATACCTATAGCCAATGTGTGCGAGCAGACAAAAAATTCAGAAAGACGTGTAGGTGCCGTGCAGCTTCACAATTGGGGTCTGGGCGGTGAAAAGAGTGGGCGAATACTGATGGGTTATTCACCAGCAAGAGGGCATACCACTTCCAGTGAATTTCATGCAGTTGAAATTAATAAAAATGGGGATTTTCTTCACAATCCTGTTCTTTTACAAAGCGGGGGTTGGGGTAATGATGACTTAGGAACTTATATGCCAGGTTCAGGTTGTGTGGTGTTT
>DIYC01000057.1:1731-2341 GCA_002428895.1 Burkholderiales bacterium UBA6064
ACCTCTAAACTAGATTACCCAGAAAAAGGCATTAAGGGTGGTGGTTATCCTCGCAATGGCGACGCAATTTCCGACAGATCTAGATTTATCAAAATGACTGCTCTTTGTCCAGTACGGTGCGAGTCAAATGGCACTTGCAGCCCTGCTCAGTACAAAAATGCTGTTTGTAGCGGTTCGCAATAAAATCAATTTTGCCCCATACCAATGGGGCAGTGCATTTTGAAAGGCTGAATGAAATGTTCAGCCTTTTTTACATCATGGCTGTGTCGTCTTGGTTGAGTAATATCTCGGGTGAAATGCGAAATGCTGCACCAGTTGGACAGGCACTGACGCAAGCTGGGCCCCCACTGCGATCGATACATAAATCGCACTTGACTGCTTTTTTAATGGCATCTGGGTTGTAAGCTGCTTCACGAGTCCCTAAGTCGCCATGACCAAATAATAGCCAAGATAGTAAATTGCCTTTTTTTGGAGCTGGCTTAATTTTAAGTTCAATCGCATTGTAGGGGCAGTTTTTTGCACAGTTTCCGCAACCAATACAAGTGTCGTTAATCGCTACTTCACCTGCTTCGTTACGAACAATTGCATCGGGTGGGCAGTCTTTCATGTC
>DIYC01000057.1:2505-5854 GCA_002428895.1 Burkholderiales bacterium UBA6064
TCGGGTGGGCAGTCTTTCATGCAATGCGGTTGTTCACAATGGCGGCATGAATAAGGCAGGTGAAAGTTTTGAAAGGTTGGGCCTGCGTCCCGATCTAGTCTTGGAATGCCACCGTGGGTATCGGCGCATGCTTTTTCACAGTTGTCGCATTGTACGCATAAACTTTCGTCAATCACCAATGCATTGGTTGCATCGCCCATGCCATGTTGCATTAAAAATTTGATGAGATCGTTGTTTCTGGTTGCGTGTGCTTCTCGAAAGGTAGTGCTTTTTAAGCGGTCGCTAATTTTTTTCTGGATACTTTTTCGCCAAGATTCGTTGTGTTGCAGCACCGATTTAACAGCTTCGCCATTCAGAATAAGCACCTCAGTGAGTACTGTTGCGGTAATCGATTCTCGTCGCTCTGTGTTGTCGACTAAATCGTAGGCACCAAAATAACTGTTGGCTGAGATATAAGAAATCACTACGTCTTGTTGGTCAATTCGCTTGGATAAAGCCACTGAGCCTTTTCGAATGAGGTAAAGGCCATCGCTGGGTTGGCCATGGCTATAGATGACATCGCCCCGGGCATAACTTTTTGATTGAATACCCGCTTGGATGAGTTGATCGACTTGGTGCGGTTCTAATTCGGGTGCAAGGTGAGTTTCGATTGCACGTCGAACAAATGTTTCGTCAATGTTTCGACGCACAGCGTCTACCGAAGCAATTAATTTGAGCATGGCGCGTCTTGGAGTTTCAATGACAACGCAGTTTTCCCCTGCGTACACAGTCGCGCTACGACGGCGACCTGAAATTAAGCCCATTTCACCAAAGTAGTTGCCTTGCTTTAAAGGTAATAAAAAGAGTTTTTTATTTTTGTCGAATAATTCAATGTGAACATGCCCACGAACCACTGAAAAAAAGGTGCTGGTGTAATCGCCTTTTTTAAAAATTATGCTTTTGTTTTTGGGTGTGTGCAAGGTGGATTCAAGCATAAATTCGCGTAGCTGAAGGCGTGTCATTTGCTGAAACAAGGGCATGTTGTTTTGAATCATGTCCAGTGTTTCAGAAACCGAGACTTTGTCGCCCAATGGCGTAAAACGTTCAGCCAATAAAGGTTCGTCAGCAGGCACTACGGGTAAGCCCATAATACTGTCAACAACTTCCTGACCTTGGTTCATGGCTTGTTTAATTAGCGGGTAACCCCCCAAAGCACCGACAATAAAAAGACCAGGTACATTGGATTCGTATTGTTCGCTGAGCGCAGGTACTGCCGTTGGGTCGTTGTTGGGGAATGTGACGCCAAAGCTTTCGACCAACTGGCGGGGTGGGGTGGCCCCCAACCGACCAATTAATCGATTAATGGTCATGCTTTGTTCGCCATCGGGGCCTTTGTAAACCCAGTTCATTAATCCTTCTTGGCCTTCAATTTCTTCAACGCGAACACTGAACGTATTATAAAAAATGCGTAACTCTTCATTGCGGTCTCCAGCCAAAACCTGGCTTAAGTTACCCTCTTTACAACGAGAAAACTCCCCTTTTCGGTTGACAATAATGACGTTATTCTTAGGAGCGAGGGCCAGTGCGTTTTCGATTGCTGTATCACCAGCACCGACAACAACTATCGTTTCATTGGTGTATTCATCGGGGTCATTCAAAGTATATTGTACGTTGGGTAAATCTTCGCCGGGGCAACCTAATTTACGAATGTTGCCTTGTAATCCAATGCCTAAAACAACTGTGCGTGAGGTGATTTTCGTGTCGTCTTCACAGGTAATTTCAAATGGCCCAGTTTGGTTGTTCAGCTTTTGGATGGCAGTGACTTTTTTGCCATATTGAATGTTAATGCTTTGTTTTGCGAGTTGGTCGTCCCAGGTGCCTAGTATGACTTCGCGCTTACCTGCTGCAAAGCTCATGTTGCTGCGTAAGGGCAAAAAACCAGGTTCTGCCATCACGTGTTTGCCTTTTTGGTATTTGTAAATGGTGTCTGAGGCATGTTTCTCTGCTTCAAACAGTACATAACGGCAGCCTAATTCTTGTGCGCGTGCCGCAGCCGAAAGCCCTGCTGGGCCAGAACCAATAATAGCGATGTCAAATTCAGCTTGAATGTCAGCAAACATGGGTTTTAAGTTGTTCTGTTTACTCATGACGGGTTGCTCCAGCTAATTGATTTAAAAGCTGCAATTCGTTTTGAAATGCTTGACGATCGTATTGGTCTTCATTTTTGAGTAAGACTAAAATTCGATTGAGGCCAGGATTAATTTCTGATGCGATTTTTTCACCGCGAACCGACAAACTGTTGGCGATCGAGCTAATCGACATAAAAGCTTGTTCGGCACCTGTGTAATCGTAGTATTGGTTGGATGAGGCAAGGCCGAGTAGTTCAATGAGTATCAATTTGAGATGATTACGAGTGAATACAGTGCCAGCAATTTTTTTTCTTGATTCAATGAGTTGGGTGCGTAATGCTTGGCTTGCAACAACCACTTCGCTCAGGGTTGCACGGGGGCTGGTGCTGGCGATGTGAAGCGCATCCAGTTGCGTTTTGTACGGTATAAAATCATCGGGTGTAATGGCGCGAATAATTGCGCCGACCATGAGTAGGTTGGAGTCGTTAATTCGCGGTTGGCCTGGTGTATTGGCCATGCCATATTCCCAGTTTTGTTGGCTCATGGTGGTGTGGCAGGCATGGCAGTTAAAAATCATGAATTCAGGCATAATTCCTTGGCTGTTGCGGTTGGGATCGGCAATCAGATCAAGCAGATTTTCGCTCGCGACAAATTGACCCATAACCCAAATTTTGCTGCTGTCAAACGATCCTTTTCTATCCCGCCAATCGTCATCAATCACATAATGGGGGGGTTGTAGCGCTAAAAAGGTTTCGAGTTCAATAGACAGCCTAGGGTGCCCCGCACCCATAATTTGATGTGTGATAGGTCGGGTTGGGTCGCCTTGGTGGCAACTTAAACACAGCTTAGCCAAAGCGTAGGGTTGATTGGTCGGGTAAAGACCATTGTCAATATTTTTTTGATGCGAAGGTTCGGGTTCCAGGTGGGTTTTAATCCATTGTTCTGCGGGTCCATGGCAGGCTTCACAATTTACCCCATCGGTTTGGTCAAAGCGCTCACCACGACGCGAATGCGCTGGATTATGGCTGTGGCAGTCAAGGCAAACTTTGGCGCGATGAGCTGGTTGTTCTAGACCTAAATTTTTGGCAATCCGCTGACTTTGCGCGTTGCGCAGCACTTCATAACCACGGGTGTGTGCATCTTGCCGCAACCAAATTGTGTATTCATTTTGCATGACGGGTGTGCTGGTACGTTCAAATGTACTGCCGTGGCAAGTACTGCTAGTACAATTGACGGTTCCC
>DIYC01000057.1:6061-7083 GCA_002428895.1 Burkholderiales bacterium UBA6064
GGTTCCCACGGTGTTAAACGTCGATTGGTGTGGCATGGTTTGCGCTTGGGTCAGCGCAGCGGTTAATGCCAATGTGCTTAGGCACAGCAATTCGCTAAAACGTTTGATCGCCGTCATCATGCTCATGAGTTATTTTTCCTTTAACACAACGGATTTAACGGGGGGTTTGGGTACGTAGTGCTGCAGTTGAATCTGATCTGTGACTGTCCAAATTGAGCCATCACTGCGTTTGTAAAATGCATCCATTTCTGCGCGGTTAAAAGGGCGCGAACCAATACGACCAAACACCGCAATTTGTCCGCCCGTTTCATCGACTGCTCGGTCACGGTCAAGACCTTTGGATAAGGCTAAGGCACGGCTGTTGGTTTTTTTCCAGGCAATCAGTTCGGGTTTGGGTACGGGTGAAAAACCATAAAAACGGGGTTGTGTATCTGGTGAGGTGAGTTGAATCACTTTGAGACCGTTGACACCATCGGCAACATACGCAAACAGTGAGGCGTTGGTTGAGCCTACGACCACATCTTGTGCGTCATTGAGTTGACCCTCAGCGGTGAAGCGAGTTTCGATAAACGGTTTTTCTGGTTTTTCAATATCAACAATCACTAAACCTTCGTGGCCTGCTGCAACATAAGCATAGGTGCGGGCTAGGTACACGCGACGTGCGTTTTGAAGGCTTACTGTGGCCGATTCAACATGACGAGGCTGCATGGGGTTGGTGATGTCAACTAGTTCAAGTCCTTTTTGGGTTGTTAGCCATAGATAGCGAAATTGAACCGCCGTAGCACGAGGATTGTCAAAAGGCAGTGTGGTGATGTGCTTGGGTTCAAGCGGATTATTTAAGTCGAGAAACACCAAGCCTTTTGGGGTGGTAATGTATGCATAATAACCACCCAGAGTGATATGGCTTGCACCGTTTAACAGGCCATTTGGGTTCCATGTGAGTGCTCGTTCAAGAAAGTTATTTCTGGGTTCTCCGTCGGCCAGTGTGTTCACATTCACTAAAATTAACCCTTCTTCGCTGT
>DIYC01000057.1:7247-12856 GCA_002428895.1 Burkholderiales bacterium UBA6064
GTTAGGAGGATAAATTGGCTGGTTGGTTGGTAAGGCCATGCAGGTGGCATTTTTTGTGTCAACTTGGGTATCGTGACCTAGTGGGCTAAATGGTGCTTTAATTAAACGTTGGCTATAACCTTTGTTGCCGATACTGGCTGCATCAAAGACATGAAAGCCCCCTTTGCCTTCGGCTGTAAACAGATACTCACCTCGTAATTGAAGGCAATTGATAGGGCCTTCGGTACTGTTGTCTGCTAACATTTGAATGTCGCCATTGATCAATTCGCGGCCACGATCTAAATGCTTTTGATACCAATCGGGATAAGCGTATTTGTGCAGATAGCTGCCAATGACGGCTTGAGGCTCATCCCACTCAGTGACAACAATACCGCTGACATGTTCTTCGCCGCCTACGTAGGCATTAAAGCCGATGAAGTTGACGAAATTCGTGCCGTGTAATAAGAGTTGTGCCATGATTGCGTTGTTGTCATTGTCTTGACTTAAGTGGCAATCGGTGCACGTTTTAGTTTCAGTTTTGCGTTCTGTGTGCGGAAAGTGGGGTGCAAAAGCTTGCGAGGAATATCCACTTGCAGCAATTGGTGGTTGTTGAACATAAATGCGTTCGCGGTTGGCATTTGTTGAAGAGAGAATTAATGCCGAGCTTGACCGAATGGGCGCAATTTTACTGCCTTTGACTGGGCCATGAATACCCAGTTGAAACATGTCATCACGAGCCACTTGCGGGTTGTAACTGGCGTAATTTCGAGTTTCACCACCTTCGTAGTGTAAACGTTCTGTTTTCCAGTTGGCTTGAATGGGAAGGTGGCAGCCCGCACAGCTGGTAGTCCAACTGAGGTGACAGGTAAAGCATGTCATTTTATCCTCACCATGGGCTAGGTTTTCAACTCCAGGGCCCCATTTGCCATTTTTGCCTGCCTCGCCAGCCGCCATCAGCTTAGCGCGAGCGGCTTTGCTGTTGTAGGTCGGATGGTCGGCATTGACAGTGTCTTTCACCAAACTAAGCTCCCATTCTTTCTCGGGGTCGAGTGAAGCGCGTTGGTAGAGTTTGCCATCGACCCATTCAAACCGTAGGCGACCGTCTGGGGTGCGCATGGTGGAAAGGTCTCGGCCTCCAGGTGCGGCGGCTGGACCACTGGTTCTGAGTGTAGGGTATTTTGTGGCGGTACCGTGGCAATCGGCGCAATCAATTTCAACTGCAGCAGCCACTTCGCCATAAATATGGCCATTGCCATGTGCATCTTGTGAAAAATGACAGTCTATGCAGTGCATGCCCACATCCATGTGAATCGATGCCATGTGCACCGCTTTGCTGAATTTATCGGGGTCGTCGTCTGCCACTACATTGCCTTCTGCATCGAGTAAAGCACCTTTACGATTGCGCTTATAAACGGCACGAAAATTCCAGCCGTGACCGTGATAATCGGCAAACTGTGTGTCTTTTAGCTTGGGGTTNNGCCTATCCACTGGAAACGGCGCTTGCCATAGGGCGTGTAGGCCAAAGTAAGGTCGTTCCCCATCCCCTTGGCTGCGGGCCCGCTGGTGCGCAATGAAGGATAGCGCTGCGCCGTGCCGTGGCAATCGTTTCAGCGGATTTCTATGGCCGCCGCCACTTCGCGATACATGTGCCCGTCGCCATGGGAATCCTGCTCGAAATGACAATCGACGCATTGCATGCCTTTTTCCAGATGGATGGATTTCAGATGCACCGCCTTCTTGAACTTTTCCGGATCCTCCTCCGGCGCGACCGTACCCTTCGCGTCCAGCAGATTGCCCTTGCGGTCACGCTTGAAGATGGCGCGGAAGTTCCAGCCATGGCCGTGATAGTCGGCAAACTGGGTATCCTTCAGCTTCGGATTCAGAAGGGAGACGTCTTTCAGGAACTCCTCATCCGACCATTTACCGCGCACCGCGGCGCCTTCAGGATTGCGTTCATTGATTTCACGCTCCTCCGCCGCCGTCGGATAGCGCTGCTTTTCCGGCCACATGAAGGGTGCATCGGACTCATAATCCCACATGATGTAACCGTAATAGCTGTTGACAAACACATTGGGCTGATGCATGTGGCAGACCATACATTGTGAACTGGGTATAGCGCGAGTAAATTCGTGTTTAATCGGATGCCCTGACTCGTTTTTTGGAATAGTTGGGTCGATGGTTTGTGTTGTGCCGTCATGCCCAAGCGTGGCATAAGGGCCTGAGTGAAAAGGGTCGCGATCGTTGGTGTAAATGGTGTGGCAAGACGTACATCCAGAAGAGCGATAATCGCCTGGTTGTTCGTTAGTACCTAAGAACCAAAGATGTGGATCGTTTAATCGGGTTTTGGTGATATTGATCACGGGCACTGCAATCCGTTGTCCTGTGCCTGGGCCTCGGTTGGATTGCTTAATGTCAGGACGGCCTGGTTCATCTAAACGCTGAATTTGGCCCAAAACATTGGGTAAACCAACTTCTGGAAAAATGGAATTGATGACTCGACCCCCGCGTTCAAACACCCTAAAAATGTCGCCAGGGGGAATGGTTTCCCATGCAGGTAAAGGGGCCAATTGTGGCAAAATCCCTTTGGCGATGTACAGTTCGTCGCTGGGGTTGATTGGGTTTTTAATCAGTGCCGCTTGGCTGTTTTGGGTGTAGGCTTCGCCCAGAATATAACGTTTGTAAGGCAAAATGCCATTGTTATACGAAGCGCCGCCCCACAACATGGCCGAGGTAGACATTAAGCTGCGTTCTTGCGCTTGAATAATGGGTAAATGGCAAGCACCACAAGCCTCGCGTGCGGTGCGCAAATCACCTGGATTAATAAAACGAATGTAAGCAGGGTGTTCTTTGTTTAAACGAGCATAAGTGCGCGGCGGATTGGCTGAACTGGGATATTGCCAAAATTTTTTGTCGCGAGGTAATACGTGGGCGGTTTCCATCGCTTGTCGATAGTCAGGGTTAAAGCCTTCTTCACGCGCTGCGCGGGTGTGGTCGTAGGCCAAAGTCGCAATTAAATCTTCTGAGCCTTGCCACTTGACGGTGGCATCACCACCGTGACAATCGGTACAACCCAAAACCACTGCGGGATTGTTGTGCATGGTGTGTTGATCAGTTTGGGCATGACAACTTAAGCAACCCTCAGATTTAAGTGCGGCATCTTCGAGGCTTTGTCGTTTAGGTGCGGGTGGTGCATCAATGTAATTGCCTTGTGGTAGAACATCACTAGCCGAAAAAGCAGAAAAACAAAATAAAGATAAAACAATGAAAGCAATGGGTTGTAAAAACTTTTTGGTTCTTGTGTTAAAGCTATTTTCTTTCTTTAGTCGAGTTTGAATCATGGGTTATCGCTTTTCAGAAATTCAATAGAACGTTAAACAGAAATGAATAAGGTCTTCCACCCTGGGTACCAAACAAATCTTTATAACCATCACCGGGAAATAACGCAGCATACGACACGTTTACTACAATGTTTTGACTGAAAAAAGGGCGATATTGAACACCGAATGAGGCGTCCCAACCAATTTCTTCGGCAGGCGGTCTTTGTTGTCGTAAAACACCCAGTACGTCAGTGTCATCAAACCACAGGTGATTGAGGTTTGCAACCATTCTAACTTCAGGTGTCAGATCTAAATCAACACCTCCCCCGAATAACAGTAAGCCAGGATTGACAAAATTCGATTGACCTTGTTCTTTGCTTGATCTTAAAGAGGGCAATAAACCGTTACGACCCGAAATGACAACGCCACCCCCGCCGATGAGTGGAATGTTTTGTCGGATGAAAAAACTGGTGTCTGCACCGGCAAATTGCGGGTTTTCAAAAATTGCATCAAACCCTTCGGCTTTGCCATCAAATGGGTCATCGTCACCCGAAGCATATAAAAAATTACCCCGTAATCGAACCCAGTCAAAATCACGTGAAATTTCTGAGGCGTGAAAAAAAGCCTGAATATCTTGGGGTTGTTGTGCCAATGGGTGGCGGCTAATTTTACCCGTTGCTAGGTAGGTGGATGTGGTCAAGTTGAGTCGGCCAATATGCCCATCGCCACTGTAACCCAAATAATCCACATGGTAGCTAAAGGGTTGCTGGTCACCGAAAGAAGCAGGACGTGCTAAAAAGCCATTGTTATCGAAATACAATTCGCCGGTTTCATTGTTGCGATTGTGAATATAACTCACTTGACTGGTAAAACCAAGAACTGGAAAATCTTGTCGGTACAGATTGGCGACAAACAATTCATCGTCTCGTAAATCTTGTCGAATGTCATTTAAACCACTGTTGGTGTCTTTTTCAATCCGCGCAAAATAGCCTAAATTGTATTGGTAAATGTTGTTGTCACGGTTGCCAAAAATTCGAATACCAAAAGGTAAATCTTGAAACAAAAAACCACGAAAATCGCTAATAAACGGTTGTATACCAATGCGCACACTATCAAAATCGTAACGTGCTGATACGTTTCGAATGTGATAGTCGAAAAACGCTTCTTGAATGCCGACAAATCCTTCTTGACGTTCAAGACCAGACGACGGATCAATTTTTAATAACCGGTCTTCACCCACCTCAACAGCGGTATAGTTAAAGACAGGTACTAACCTGAATTCATAGTCGGGTGGTCTAAAGGTGGTATTCCCTTTGGTTAACGAAAGGTTCACAATTAAATTTTGTGCAAAAATCGTTTGATCACCCTCACCAAAAATGTTGGCATTGTTCGGGTTGGTCGATGTTACTGGCGCTACCGGCACCGAAAAATTTCTTTTTTCAATTAATGTATCACCAATAACCCCTAGGTTAAAAAACCAATTAGAACCCAGTATATCTTCGAGTACTGGTAAATCACCTTTAATTACGTTTTGGTTGTAGGGGTCGTATAAGGGAAATTTAAACCCAAGAGTTTGCATTACTCGCCAACGGTCAGGTACCGGTAAAGATTCTCGCGGTAAGTTGGGCTGTGGTGGTGCAATTTGATCAGGGTTAATAATCGGGGTGGTAATTTCTTGAGGCAAGGCTGCTGGCGCAGCACGACCTGGAATAGCCCGTGTGATTTGCGGCGTGGTAATTGCTGATGATGAAGGCCGAGAGGCCGATTTTCCGGGAGAAGCCAGTACATCCGAAGTTATTTGACGCGCTTCAAACACACCTAAAGTTTCTTGTGAATATTCTCCAGACGTTAGTTGCACCCAACCTGTGGTATCGCCCAACAAGCTATCTTGTACGTTGATTCGAAACCAATTACCTTGTTGTTCAAAGGCATCAATCAGCTGACCTTTAAACAGCTCACCAATCGCTTTAGAGCTTGTTTCAGGCTGATTAAACACCAGCACTCGGCTACTAAATACTTGCAATAAAGCCACAGGTTTTTCTTTTTCTACCAATTCAGCAGATGCGCTTTCACCAGTTATTAGTTCTTCAACAGCCACAATGGCTTGGTCAACGCTTACATTAAAGATAGGCTCAGATTCTTCGGCAACAGCAGGCTGTGCTTGAAGCAATCCTAAAACCAAAAGCACTGATAACGAGGCATTATTCCGGCTTGCACTGTTCGTAGATAAGTTCAATGGCTTCATTATGAACCCACCGCATTGCAAACATTTTGTTCGGTACTGTCATTAAATGGTGTTTGTGGGCACTGAAC
>DIYC01000057.1:13043-13785 GCA_002428895.1 Burkholderiales bacterium UBA6064
GCGAACGTATTTTAAGTTGACGGGCATATTCCCATTCGGCGTTGCAATAATGCGCTGCAATTGCCCAGCATGAGTCATGTTACTGGGGTAGGGCAACATGTTTGAGCCTGTGATGCCTGCTGCTTTGATAACACCCAGAAAACCGATGAGGTCGTCCTGATCAACACCATCACCCGATACGCCCACTGCACCGACTAAAGTGTTGCCTTTGTAAATAGGAAAACCACCTGGAAAAATTTGTAAACCATTGGCATAGCGATCTGTATTGGCTGTTACAACGGATTCATCAACACAGGTATGCACATCATTCACATCAAACGAGTTAGCAAGATTCACACTGCGGTTGGCTTCGCCGACTGTTGCTAATACTTCACCACTCACCACGTTGAGCTGAAAACCCACATTAAATGGGCTCCAACTGGCAATTGGCGTAGAAAGTGGCCCACTGATTCCCGAGGTAGTAATGCCATCTGGAAAGTAGGGGCGGTGCACTGTACCAATTGATCGAGCTGAGAAAGCAACAGACCCATCCAGCACTGGGGAACGGTTTGAAAAGAAACCATTCATGGCGTTCACAAATGCTGCACCGGCACCGCCATTAATTGTTTGAAATTCGGGTAGGCTATTGGATTGGCTGAATAACAGCGAGCTACGTGCTTTTTGCACGGATACATCGGTGCCAAATACCGGTGCATCGGAAGAACGCACCAGCCCCACAATGTTGCCATCAAGCCCAACCACC
>DIYC01000135.1:0-2468 GCA_002428895.1 Burkholderiales bacterium UBA6064
TAGGACAGATGCATGATCTTGGCAGAATCAGCGCATGGTTAAAAAACTAAGTGATTCTTTAGTTAGAAAGGTTCATTGTCGGATTGAGTAACTCCCTCACAAATCGTGATGAGGCTGCCAATTTCACTATTTTGCAAGAATGCCTGTAAGCTTCAGATTTATCTAACGAAAATCGAGAAAAATTGACGGTTGCCTTACCAAGTTTAAAAGGTCAATCTATTTCAGAGTACTGCGCTCAGAATCGCGAAGCTTTTCTAGGCCGTGGGGCTTGAAAAGGCAATGTTTTTGTTGAGCAAGCTTGGCGCTTAGTAAACTATGAAGGTGTGTATTTTGAGCTACTTCTCAGTAACACAGAACACCTTGCACCTTGTATCGCTGCAAGCAAAGCCCTGCTTTTGTGGCAAAATGCCTTTTCACGCTCAAGCACTTCCGATTAAGCCATTTAGCCAACACAAACAACATGACAAGTAGCGAACAACGAAAAGAAATACAACGCAGAATTTGGGCAATCGCCAATGATGTGCGCGGTGCCGTAGACGGTTGGGATTTTAAACAATATGTTTTAGGTGCCTTGTTTTATCGCTTTATTAGTGAGAATTTTGCTAGTTACATAGAAGGCGACGACTCCGATGTGAACTACGCCCAGCTCAGCGATTCAGTCATCACCCCAGACATCAAAGACGATGCCATTAAAACCAAAGGCTTTTTTATTTACCCAAGCCAACTGTTTGTGAAGGTCACCAAAAACGCAAACACCAATGAAAGCCTGAACACCGATCTGGCTAAAATATTTGGCGAAATTGAAAACTCAGCCGTCGGCTACTCTTCCAAGGATGATATTAAGGGCTTGTTTGCCGACCTTAAAACCACTGTGGCCAAAATTGACCAACTACGTGCAAGTATTAACGAAATTGTTAGTGAAACAGAGGGCACCTCATGAGTGGCAAACCGGTTTCACTGACTGAACCACCCCAAGGCTATACCAACTGGCTGGCAGAACTTAAAACCAAAATACAAAGCGCCCAGCAGCGCGCGGCTTTAGCCATTAACCGTGAATTGGTGCTGCTGTACTGGCAAATTGGAACGGACATTATTAATCGCCAAACAAACCAAGGCTGGGGTGCGAAGGTCATAGATCGATTGGCGAGCGACCTGCGCAACGAATTTCCCATGATGAAAGGGTTTTCACCTCGAAACTTAAAGTACATGCGGGCTTTTGCCCAAGCTTGGCCTGACCCTGAATTTGTGCAAGGGGTGCTTGCACAATTGCCCTGGTATCACCAACTGGCATTGCTAGATAAGCTAGAAAGCACTGAAACACGCCTTTGGTATGCCCAAAAAGCCATAGAAAACAACTGGTCACGCAATGTGTTGGTGATGCAAATTGAAACCAAACTACACGACCGTCAAGGTTCAGCCGTCACCAATTTTGAGCAACGTTTACCTCAACCCCAATCAGACCTTGCCCGTGAATCACTGAAAGACCCTTACCGATTTGATTTTTTAAGTCTTGGCAACAAAGCTCAAGAACGTGAAATTGAAAATGCCTTGGTTAAACACGTCACCGACTTTCTACTTGAACTGGGTGCAGGTTTTGCCTTTGTAGGGCGGCAGGTTCACATGGAAATTGGTGGCGATGATTTTTACATCGACCTGCTTTTTTACCACCTGAAACTGCGCTGTTATATTGTGATTGAACTGAAAGCAGGCGACTTTAAACCTGAACATTTAGGCCAACTTGGTTTTTACCTAACTGCTGTTGACCGACAAATAAAAACCGATCAAGACCAACCCACCATTGGCCTGCTACTGTGTAAAAGCAAAAATAAGGTAGTGGCTGAATACGCCCTAGGCGATAAAACCCAACCCATGGGTATTGCTGAATATAAGCTTGAAGAAACTCTACCAGCAATACTGGAAACCAACTTACCTAGCATTGAGCAAATTGAGAGGGAGTTGCAGCGGGGTGACGAATGAGTGATGACAGCATTAAAAAACTGACAGGGGTTAAAGCATGATTTTAGACAACAAGCTGGGTATTACCAATCAAATTGAACTGGCCAAAACAGAAGAAAAACTAAGCAAGCAAAAGGCCAAGCAGCTATTTGATTCGGGCGACATCAACAGGGTTGAGGTTGGAAAATTTTCTGGCCTTGCGTTTATTCACGCTTATTTGTTTAGCGATATTGATCAGTTTGCAGGCCAAATTCGCGAAGTGAACCTTGCCAAAGGTGATTTTCGTTTTGCGCCGGTGATGCACCTTAATGCCTCACTTCAGCACATTGATGGTATGCCACAACGCAATTTGAATGAAATTATTGAGAAATATGTCGAGATGAATATTGCCCACCCCTTTCGCGAAGGCAATGGCCGTGCAACCCGCATTTGGCTTGATTTGATTTTAAAAAAAGAAATGAAGCAGGTAGTTGACTGGAATCGAGTTGACAAACAAGAGTACCTTTCAGCCA
>DIYC01000135.1:2685-2940 GCA_002428895.1 Burkholderiales bacterium UBA6064
AAGACTTAGAAATTAAGGCGTTGCTTCAGCAGGCCCTGACTGACAAAATTAATGACCGCGCTTTGTTTATGAAAGGGATTGATGTGAGTTATTTTTATGAGGGCTACAGCGAATTTAAAACGGAGGACTTGTAGTTATGAGTAAGGCGAGTGTGGGGCTAGTCAAAAAAATGGACATCGGAACGCTCTAAAGCGAAATTGTTGATTTGCATTTAAAAGTGACCCCCAGCCCCCTTTGTTTGCTGGGCTTGTGTCA
>DIYC01000002.1 GCA_002428895.1 Burkholderiales bacterium UBA6064
GGTGCAGGTAGCAGCATGAAGGTGAATTACAATGAATTTATTGTCAAAAACCTAACAGCTGATGTGATCAAAGCCGACCAAGCAAACTTTAATACCTTGGCTGCAAACAACGCCGATGTGGTCGATTTAAATGTGTCAAATAAAGCAGTGGCGAAGCAAGTACAGGCCGATACGGTGAATTCGGGTAGTGCACATAATGTGAAGTTGTTGTTTGGTGATACTTCTTCAGAGTTGTTTAAAGCCAATGAAGAGGGTCATTATTTGGTGATGGTGACTTCGAATGAAGGTCATTATGCCACAGCAACTGTCGTGGTTGCGAATGGTCAAGTGCGGGTAAATCACCAGGATTCAGGTGGTGTTTTGGTAGCAAACGACAATAAGTCAATTAAATTAAAACGTTCATTAGCAGCTGATCCTGATTCAAGTTTACCGTCACCTTCGTTTATGAGTTCGTTTAAAGTAAGTTGGCTAAAAACGGGTTAGTTGGTATATTTGATTTAATTGCACAATTTGTGATCTCATAAAAGCCCGTTCAGGGTTTTTATGGTTTAACAGGAATGATTAAGCCTTCAAGTGGGGCAACTGCGGTGATGGAATTTTTCGGACTTCCGTCAATAAGACGGTCTGAATAAGTGAGATAAATTAGGGCGTTTCTTTTTTGATCGATAAACCGCACCACTTGTAGTTTTTTAAAAATAATCGATCGCCGCTCGGTGAATACTTCTTCTTTAACAGGTAAGGGTTCTTTAATTTGAATGGGGCCAATTTGTCGGCATGCAATTGATGCATCGGAGGTGTCTTCTTCAACCCCCAATGCCCCAGTAATTCCACCGGTTTGTGCACGTGAAACGTAACAAGTAACGCCTGTTACTTTGGGGTCGTCGAAAGCATCAATAACAATTTTGTCGGAACCAAAAAATTTAAATTTAGTGTTGACCGAGCCAATTTCATTGGCAAAGCTGGTTGGCAGTTCAGCAAGCCCAAGCAATACAATGAACACAATTGTGTTGCGTAGATCAATCATATTAAAACCCATTGCCTTGTGAATGAAAGCTGTGATCCTATTATAGAGTGATTCGTACTTCAATTCGTTTGTCAATTAGGTTTGTGGCTTGCCAATATGACCTATGATAGTAGTCTGAGTTGTTCGGGTATTCGTATTTACTGATGAGCCATGTTAAGTCTTTATTTATTTAGGTTGAGTATGCATACGTTGATGCAACAATTCGTGTTTCATTTGTTGAGTTGGGTTGCTTTATGTTGGGTGTTGCCTGCACAGGCGGGTGCAGTGCTGCAAGGGGTGATTAATAATCAAGTGGTTCGGTGCGGAGTTAGCAGTGGCGTGGTTGGTTTTTCTGCGCCAAACGCAGAAGGGGTGTATCAGGGCTTAGACGTGGATGTTTGTCGCGCTGTGGCTGCTGCGGTGTTGGGTAATGCCAATGCCGTGCAGTATAAGCCGTTGTCGAGTCAACAGCGTTTTGTGGCGCTGCAGGCCAATCAAATTGATATTTTGAGTCGAAATACCACCTGGACTTTAACGCGCGATGCCGGTTTGGGTATTTTGTTTGCAGGGATTACTTATTATGATGGTCAGGGTATTTTGGTGCCGCGTCGTTTTAAGATTCATTCTGCAAAACAGTTGATGGGTGCTGAAATTTGCGTGCAAAGCGGGACAACCAACGAGAAAAATTTAGCGTCGTTTTTGGCTGCGCAGTCAATCAGTGCCAAAATGATTGTGTACGACAATTTTGAAGCGGCCTATAAAGCTTTTTTTAAAGGGCGTTGCCAAGCTTTTTCAACCGATGTGTCGGCTTTAATTGGACTTAAAACTAAACAGGCTGATAATCCAGAGGAGTATCTGGTGTTACCTCAGGTGTTTAGCAAAGAGCCGTTAGGCCCTGCCGTGAAGGCAGACGACTTGGAGTGGTTTAATTTGGTGAAGTGGGTTATTTATGCACTTATCGAAGCTGAGGAGCTGGGTGTTAATTCTCGTAATATTAGGGACAAGTTGCTTTCAAGTGACCCTGTAGTAAAGCGTTTTTTAGGACAATCTGAAGATTTAGGTAAACCCTTGGGGTTGAAACACGATTGGGTAGTTAAGGTGATTGGTCAGGTGGGTAATTATGGTGAAATCTTTGATCGCCACTTGGGGCAACACAGCCCACTTCAATTACCCAGAGGCTTGAATCATCTGTGGATTCATGGTGGGTTAATGTATTCGCCCCCTTTTAGGTAAACAACAGAATGATTGACTGGACATTTCTGGGTCAGCCAGCGGGTTTTGGTTTAAGCGAAGGTTGGTTTAACGTTGAATTAACTTCAACCTATTGGGCTGTGTTTTTTGCTGGTTTATTAAACACAATTAAAGTGGCCTTATCCGCTTTGCTTTTGGCTACTGGGATAGGCATTTTAGTCGGTTTGGGGCGATTTTCCGATTTGTGGCCTGTTCGTTATTTTTGTACCGCTTTTGTCAGTGTGTTTCGAAATGTGCCGTTGTTGTTGCAGTTATTGGCACTTTATTTTTTGTTGATTGAATGGTTGCCTGTAGGCAGCGAAGCCTGGCATCTGGAGCAGACAGTTTTTTTAAGTAAAAGTGGTTTATTTCTGCCGAGTTATACTCCGGCGGGTTGGTCTATCCCTGTTCAAGGGGTGTTTACGGTTGAAGGTGGGTGGGTGTTAACGCCAGAGTTTTTGGCGGTGTTGTTTGCCTTGGTGATTTACACCAGTGCATTTATTGCTGAAGTGACACGAGCTGGGGTGCAATCAGTACCCAAAGGCTTAAGGCAAAGCGGTTTGGCTTTGGGTTTAAATAACAAGCAGTTAAATCGTTATGTGGTTTTGCCAATCGCGTTGCGTTTAATGGTGCCACCCTTAAGTAACCAATACATTAATTTGATTAAAAATTCATCGCTGGGTGTGGCTATCGGTTACCCAGATTTAATTAGTGTTTCTAATACAACCATTAACCAAAGTGGTCAGGCTATTGAGTGTGTGATTTTGGTGATGCTGGTGTACGCGGTGTTAAGTTTGCTGACATCAAGTTTAATGAACCGATTAAATACTCAAGTCAATCGAGGACAACGATGAGGTTGATGCAACTGAATCGGTCTGAGTTTTCAGCTCGGTTGTGCGGACTGTTGAGTGTGGCGCTCATGCTGTGGCTGCTTGTGCAGTTTGCTGATTAGGCCATACTGAATGCGGTGTTTAAGCCTTCTTTACAAGACTGTAAAAATAGTCAAGGGGTTGGTGCGTGCTGGGGAGTGATTGCAGAAAAATGGCAAGTCATTTTTTTGGGTCGTTATCCCACTACGGAATTGTGGCGGCCTTTGACTTTGGTTGCCGTGTGGTCGTTGTTATTGATTATCACTTGTTTGAATCTGTTACCGTTTCGCATGCTGTGGGTTAGCTGGGTGTTGGCCTTGCTATTTGGCATGTTGGTGATGCATGGTGGTGTTTTGGGTTTAGTCACGGTTTCTACGGATTTGTGGGCTGGTTTGCCGTTGTCGTTGATGATCCCGGTGCTGTGCGGCGTGTTTGCTTTCCCAATCGCAGTCTTATTAGCGATTGGGCGAAGTTCGAATAAGCGAGTGGTGAGCTTGTGCTGCGCCGTTTATATTGATTTCTTGCGGGCAATTCCGCTGATTTCGGTTTTGTTTTTGGCGGCGTTTGTGTTGCCTTTACTGTTACCGGGCAAGAGTATTGATTTATTTTTACGCGTTGTGGTTGTGGTTTCATTGTTTGCAGCAGCTTATTGGGCTGAAGTGATTCGAGGGGGTTTACAAACTCTGCCCAAAGGGCAAATGGCCAGTGCAAAAGCTTTAGGTTTGACCTTGCCGCAGGCTTATTGTTATGTGGTGCTGCCACAAGCTTTACGTGCTTGTTTGCCGAGTTTAGTCAATAGTTTCGTGACGTTATTTAAAGAAAGTTCGTTGGTTTCTATTGTCGGGCTGTTTGAATTGATGGGTGGGTTAAGCTTAGCCTTGTCTGGCGATGTGGGCTGGCGCCAGTACTACTTTGAGGCTTATTTGGTGTTGGCAGTTATTTATTGGTTTTATTGTTCTCTAATTAGCCGACTTGGAGCTCGCGTTCAGTCGGCTTGATACCAA
>DIYC01000108.1:0-11150 GCA_002428895.1 Burkholderiales bacterium UBA6064
AATATGTTGAAACCTGCTTTAGCGCGAGGGGAGCTGCATTGTATTGGCGCCACGACACTCGATGAATATCGTAAATACATTGAAAAAGATGCTGCACTAGAGCGTCGATTTCAAAAAGTATTGGTTTCCGAGCCGTCGGTAGAAAGTACAATTGCCATTTTACGTGGCTTGCAAGAGCGTTATGAACTACACCATGGGGTCGATATCACCGATCCAGCGATTGTTGCTGCGGCCGAGCTTTCACATCGTTATATTACCGATCGGTTTTTACCTGATAAAGCGATTGATCTGATCGACGAAGCTGCTGCGCGTATCAAAATTGAAATTGATTCAAAACCTGAAGTCATGGACAAACTTGATCGCCGAATCATTCAATTAAAAATTGAAAAAGAAGCCATCAAAAAAGAAACGGATGAGGCTTCTAAAAAACGCTTGACTTTAATCGAAGAAGAAATTGATAAGTTAGAACGTGAATATGGCAATTTAGAAGAAATTTGGAAAAGCGAAAAAGCGGCGGTACAAGGCAGTGCGGCGATTAAAGAGCAAATTGAACAAGTTCGTGCAGACATTGAAAAATTTACTCGGGCTGGTAACTGGGCTAAGGTCAGTGAGTTGCAATATGGCAAGCTGCCTGAACTTGAACAGAACCTAAAATCTTTAGACGAAAAAGCCGATGATTCTCGGGTCAATCAACTGTTACGTACCCAAGTTGGTAGCGAAGAAATTGCCGAGGTTGTTAGTCGCGCAACGGGTATTCCGGTGAGTAAAATGATGCAAGGCGAACGTGAAAAATTGCTTCAAATTGAAGATGCGCTTCATCAGCGAGTTGTGGGGCAACATGAAGCAGTGACCTTGGTTGCCGATGCAATTCGGCGTAGCCGTGCAGGCTTAGGTGATCCCAATAGGCCATTGGGTTCATTTTTATTTTTAGGCCCAACTGGCGTTGGTAAAACAGAATTATGTAAAGCCTTGGCTGCTTTTTTATTTGATAGCACCGAACACATGATTCGAATCGACATGTCTGAATTTATGGAGAAACATAGTGTTAGTCGTTTGGTGGGTGCGCCTCCGGGATACGTGGGTTATGACGAAGGTGGTTATTTAACCGAGGCGGTGCGTAGAAAGCCCTATAGCGTTGTTTTACTTGATGAAGTTGAAAAAGCGCATGCCGACGTGTTTAACATTTTGCTTCAGGTGCTTGATGATGGTCGTTTAACGGATGGGCAAGGTAGAACCGTTGATTTTAAAAACACGGTGATTGTGATGACGAGTAATTTGGGTTCACAAGAAATTCAGCGTTTGGCGGGTAAAAGTAAAGAAATCATTCAATCGGCTGTGATGAAAGAGGTTTCAAGTTATTTTCGCCCAGAATTTATAAATCGTATTGATGATGTGGTGGTGTTTCATGCCTTAGACAGTCAGCAAATTGTTGAAATTGCTAAAATTCAATTGAAGATCTTGGCTAAAAGAACGCAAACGCAACAGATTGAATTGATTTTTACAGAACAAGCGATTATTCAAATTGCTGCGTATGGTTTTGATCCTTTGTATGGTGCAAGGCCACTTAAGCGGGCAATACAACAACATATCGAGAATCCACTCGCAAAACTCTTACTCAATGGGGGGGTATTACCGGGGAAAAAACTTGAGGTAGACTATCAGAACGATGAGTTTGTATTTAAAGCTTGATTTGCGATAAAAAACCACGCATTTTGGTCATATATTCATTAATTAAGTAATGTAACAATGTATTAATTTATAGAATCATTGTCTATATAAGGGCTTCTGAGTGCGTACATCAAGTTTAATGGCTGAGTTTATCGCATTAAAAAATTTCATTGCAGATGAAGCTATTTTCAATTATGTAGAAGAACATCTGAGTAAGTCCCCAGATATTGATATTCCAAATGAACAGTTAGTTGCCGCTTGCAAAAGCGTTTATGTCAAAGAATTTGGTTTGCGTGCCAGTGATTTTAATAAATCGCATGTCAAATTCTTAAAAAAGAACCATGAATACGTTTTTGAACTTTTGCGCGAAAAATTGTCAGAAATAACTAATATTTATTATGTCTGTGATGTATTAGCAAAAAAAATCTTATCTCAGTTAGACGAGGGTGTCAGTCAAAACAACACTTATGTCTCAGTGGTTGGCGTTGGGCCTTTTCAAGAGACTATTAATGCTCAAGGGTCGTTGGTTGCTGGTTTAGAACCTCAGTTGATGATTGAGTTTGATGAAGAGACGGCACAGTATCGTTTTAAAAAAAATTCACCAGTGTTTACCCTAGAGCTCGTTAAAATTTTGTCGAAACAAGACTCTTCGTTACACGCTCAGATCGAGCCCATTTCACTTAAATTAGATACCGTCAAATATTCTGGCTTTGGCCCAGTGGTTTGGAAAGAAAATATTTTTGGAACAATTTCTCAACCCTCTAATGTTGAAATGAGTGATATTAATAAAGAATTCTTTGAGGGTTCTTTAAGTGAGCTAGATTTACTCGATAAAAACTCTAAGCAATACAAGCTACTAACTAGTTTTATCTTAAATATTTGTTTTGATGCTGTGACTAGTATGAGGGAGCAGGCATTTAAGTTATTGGGTGGAAAAGCCACACAGCAATCTGAATTGAAGCGTGAAGACCTCGTGATTATTCGAGCTGCTATTTTTGCTAAAAGTGGCCGTATTCGAGAATTTTCTTCAGAGTTTCTTCAATTTATCATTCGAGATGATTTGTTGCTGAACGCTTTAAATAGCCAAACAGGGTATTTATTTAATAAAAACGTTGCAAGTGCGGTAGTTGATAGCGTCGTGGCAAAATACCACAACGGGAATGACACGAGTGATGTTTCGTTAGATAAAACATTGATGCTGTCTAAGCACATTTGGCCACGTTCTAGTCCGATTGTGTTTGAGGTATTTTTAGATCGAATACCCACAGAAATATTGCTATCCTCTAAAGTATTTTCTGAAGTCATGAATTGGGGTGTCACCGAAGAAAATGCGGTTATTTATTTTGAGCACATCAGAAGTCATGTTGATCCAGCTGAATTGTTTAAGCGTTCAGAACATGACCTAAATGTACGCGCCAGAACTAAACTGCGTGAAATCTTAGTTCGGTTTGAAAACACAAAAGTTTAATTGCTTAAATTAGCGCAAAATTGAAACTCAAATAAACAAATTATCCTGAACTTAAGCTCGTACACTTAAAGCCTGGATAAGTGTAATTAGATATGATCAACTACATTGTTATTTATTGATATTCTTTAGGAAAATACACGTATGGAATCATTTTCTGACCAAGTGAACGCCCTTAAAGTAGAGTGGAAAACAAATTCGCGATGGAATCATGTGCAGCGCGATTATACGGCTGAGGATGTTGTTCGATTAAGAGGATCGCTGCAGCTAGAGTGCACCTTAGCCAAACGAGGTGCAGAGGTGCTGTGGAAAAAGTTACATGGTCAGGCAAAAAAAGGATATATCAATGCATTTGGTGCCATTTCTGCGGGCCAGGCGATGCAACAAGCCAAAGCGGGCTTAGAAGCGGTGTATTTATCAGGTTGGCAGGTTGCGGCTGACGGCAACACTTCAGAAACCATGTATCCTGATCAGTCGTTGTATGCGTATGATTCAGTGCCAGTGATGGTTCGGCGGATTAACAATACCTTTCAGCGCGCAGATCAAATTCAATGGAAGGCAATTGCAGAGGGTAAGTTCAAACAATCCGAGGCAATTGATTATTTTTTACCCATTGTAGCCGATGCTGAAGCTGGTTTTGGTGGTGTGCTCAATGCGTATGAACTCATGAAAAACATGATTACAGCAGGTGCTGCTGGAGTACATTTTGAAGACCAATTGGCCGCAGTTAAAAAATGTGGGCACATGGGTGGCAAAGTGTTGGTGCCTACCCAGGAGGCTGTTCAAAAACTAACAGCTGCTCGATTAGCGGCCGATGTGATGGGCGTTCCTACGCTCATTTTGGCGCGAACAGACGCAGAGGCTGCCAATTTATTGACTTCAGATTTTGATCCAAATGACAAGCCATTTATTCAAGGTGAACGAACTCCAGAGGGGTTTTATCGTGTAAAAAATGGCTTAGAACAATCGATTAGTCGAGGACTTGCTTATGCCCCTTATGCTGATTTGGTGTGGTGCGAAACTGGAACGCCTGACATTGGGTTTGCACGTGAGTTTTCGCAAGCTTTACGACAACAAAATCCGGATCAATTGTTGGCTTATAACTGTTCACCTTCTTTTAATTGGAAAAAGAATTTGTCGGATAGTCAAATTGCTCGATTTCAAGAAGAATTATCGGCATTAGGGTACCGTTTTCAGTTTATTACCTTAGCGGGTATTCATATTAATTGGTATAACTCTTTTCAATTCGCATATCGGTATGCCAGGGGAGAGGGTATGAAGCATTATACGGAAATGGTACAAGAGCCTGAATTTAATGCGCGTGAACAAGGTTATACCTTTGTCTCACATCAACAAGAAGTAGGGGCAGGCTACTTTGATGATGTCACCACAGTGATTCAGGGTGGGGCTTCTTCAGTGACTGCACTAAAAGGATCCACAGAAGAAGAGCAGTTTCACTAATTAATCTCTATTTGTTATAGTCAAAGCATTATGCGTAATACGCATAATGCTTTTTTTGTTTAAGGGTTCTTGTTTTTAGTGAAAACCAAATTAGTTTTTTTAAAAAATGTCTCTTTGTATCAACTAGATATTACTTTTTTGGTCGTATGAGTTCGAGAAATAAAAAATATCTGTTGAATATCTAGGGTTAACAACTAGTCAAAAAGAGGTAGACGTTCTATGCTTTTTTGCATAACTGGAAGATTGGTGTCATATTTCTTTGCATGAGTTATGCGTACTTTTTCAACCTTGATGTAGTTCTTTTTTGAGCTAAATTATGCATATAGTAGACTATAGCGGTAGTATTTTCGATGGTGGTAAAGGCCTAACATCTTTAGGCAATGGTGTTATGGAGCATGTCGTAACCAAGTCAGGTTATAAAATGGTCGACTCTGTCCACTTTCGCAAAGTTACTCCATGGAAAGAAGTTATGCGACGCATTAAAGACTCTACTTCCGCGGATGGCCTTAATTGCCGGGCTCGTTTGGTGTCAGAACATCGTATTTCAGCGCGTCTTATTGGCATTCAAGGTGAAATTAATCGACCTTCTCAAATGCAAGCTCTTAATTTTAGTGAAGCGCTTTTAAATACTGACAACCATGAAACGCTTACTAAACGCATTCGTAGTGTCATGGCAGGCTCAGACTATCAGGCAACGCACTGCAAAGAGTTGAATGATTATTTGCCAACGGGTTACAAACCGGATGACCAAGATAATCGGCACAAGAGGTCTAATTCAGAACGTTGGGCGCCCGGTGAGCAAACACGTCGGTTTTTAGTAAACTCAGGTCGTTTTTGGCATGCAAATGGTGATATTGGTAATGGTATTAGTACGTTTATGTACGAGATGCTCAACAATGCAACATCGCCTTCTCGTGCGCGTAATACATTTACAACTCGATTTAAAATTTTAGTGGGCGGTATCATATCCGTTGGACTTATTACTATCAATGCACGATATTTTGGTTCTAATTTTTTTAAAACTGCATTTGTGGGTTGGTTTGTTTGGTCTGCCATTAAATATGCTGCTGCTGTTGTCTCTCGAGGTGTTTCAAGATATGTCATTTCACCCGATGTTAAATTCTCAAATGACCCATTAAGTAAAGCGTATATGGCTCAAATGATCGAAAGAAAAAACAAAACTTTATGTGCGATCATCAAATTGTTATATGCAATTAAAAATTGTCCAGCCGATGAAGAGCTTGTACGTAAGGCTTTAGAAGGGAAGGTAAAAGGTATCACGACAAAGAATTCTGGTGATTTGCTGTCTCAGTTAATGCAAAGTGAAAATATTCTTGAATTGCAAAATGTGTTGCAACAGCACTTAAGTCCAGATCGTTATAGTGGTCGAGAATTAATTCGTAGAGAAGAAGAGTTTGTTGCTATCGCTAATTTAGTAGAGCATCGTAAAATTAGTGGTTACCTAAAAGAGAGTGATAAAACGGCACGGCAAAAATTACAAGAATCTACTTTAATCAGCGCTAAAGGGTTGCCGTTTTATTACAGGGCACAATTGGCGTTGTATAAAAGCTTTTTTCAGGTGAAGCATCAAATTCGGCAATTAGTCCCTGAAAGTTTCTCATTCCATGCCAGTAAATGTGAGGATCAACGCATCAAAGAGAAAGCATGTTGGCGTGAATTTAAGGGAAAGAAGATTGAGGCAACCAGAGCTTGCGATTTAGCTGTTGCTAAACGAGATGCCTATATTACTCAAAAGATTCGTGTGTTTGGTGATGGTACCCATAAAATTTTAAAAGACAAATATCGTCATTATGCGCCAACTCTGATGTTTGCTTATTTGGCGCAATGTTCTAGGTACATTGGTCAGCAAGTTATTTTGTCAAGTGATACTGTGTTAGGTCGTGTGTGCGGAAATGGTATTGAAAAGTCGGTTAAGTTGATTACGGGTAAAAACATGAGTGTCTTAAATTCACGTGCTGCCGGTATGATATTGGGTGTTTGTGGAATTGCTGGCATATTGCTCTTTGCAGGCCCTGGTATGCTCGATTTATTTATGGCTCCTGTCTATGGTGTCATGAATGTGACCCTAGGTGGTGCAGTTCTTGGGGGGTCTGGGTTTAAGCTTACCTTTTTAAGCCTTTCGTTGATGTCTGCAGTGTTTATGCTTTTTAGTGCTGCTTTTGATGGTTTAGCCAAAGGTTCGCTTTCTATCTTTGGCGCAAAAATTGACTATGGAAAAGACATTCATCGGTACGGCGAACTTGGTCCAAAATCTTTTGGTGGTCATATGCCAGCGAATAAGTCAATTATGAGGGGTTAAAATAATCTGGTTTTGTGGAAAAGTTGGATTGTTTTGGTTGACTTAAATAAAAAAAGCAGATCAACTGATCTGCTTTTTTTGTAGTGCAAGTCTAAAAATTAGACAGGCATTACATTTTTAGCTTCAGGTCCTTTTTGGCCTTGACCAATTGTGAACTGAACGGTTTGGCCTTCTGATAGCGTTTTAAAGCCATTGCTTTGAATTGCGCTAAAATGTACAAAAACATCTGGGCCTTGAGATTGAGAGATAAAACCAAAGCCCTTAGATTCGTTAAAAAATTTAACTTGGCCGGTTACTACGTTATTTTCAGACATAATAAATTTCCTGATTGTGCTGATGATTATAAAAATGGGAGGAATTGAAACACAGAAACCAAGAAACACCAAGATGGGATCGAACGGGCTTACACTGAACTTGCAATTACACTAACCATAACTTAAGTCTTAAGTCTATGGGTTTATTCTGAATTGGTCAAGAGAAATTTATGTGTTTTATTTAATTGATGGGTGGTTTTGTGGTTATCTGCAAATTTAAATTTAAACGTTGCCAAATCAGAACCTCTTGATTGAGGTTGTAATCGGTTAACGGGTGATTTTTTAGCCAATTTGGGTTAAGTGATAAAGTGAGTTGATTGGCTGAATAGTGGATTTCAATTGTGGGAATTTGTTCCGCTTGTCGACGTCTTAAAAAAAGAGCAGCTAATCTTAAGCACATGGCTGGAATCCAGATCTGTTCTGATTGTGAGAGATGAGCTGATTTACCCAATTTACCGGTGTGTGCGAGTACCCAATCGGCGATTAAATTTTGTTCACGTCGTGAGAAGCCAGGCATGTCTGAATGTTGAATTAGGTAAGCTGCATGTTTATGGTGCCCTTGATGACTGACAGTGAGACCAATTTCGTGTAATAGGGCTGCCCAGGAGAGTAAATGCCGGTTTGTATCTAAGCTATGTAATTGTTGGGTGAGTTGATCGTATAAGCTTAAGGTGAGTTGCTGAACGCGTTGTACATGTTCAATATCTACTTCGTATCGACGAATGAAGTGATTAACTGTTTGTTGGCGTAAATCAAAAGTCGACGTGCGACCAATTAAGTCGTAAAGTAGCCCTTGGCGAAGTGCGGCTTCGCTGGTTTGCATCTGGGTTAATCCCAGTTCTTCAAATACCGCAAGCATTAAGGTTAGACCTCCAGGAATATTGGCTTTTCGATCTAATTTAGTGCCTGGCAATTCAAGCTCGTTGATGTTATTGATCTGTCTTAATTTGTGGTGTAGCTGGGTTAGTCCGGTTAAGCTGATGCCGTCTTGCGACCAGCCATTTTTAATGCAAATTTCTGCTAAAGTTCGTGACGACCCTGAAGAGGCGATGCAATGTGTCCAGCCGATTTTTGTAAATTGTCTTTGCAGAATAACAACATGTTGACGTGCAAATAAAATGGCTTCTTTGAGTGCCTGCTCAGAAAGTTTACCGTTTGGGAAAAAGCGTTGTCCTAAGTTAATGCAGCCGATCGGAATGCTTTCAAGCGCGATGGGGGTGTAATTGTTGCCAATAATCAGTTCAGTTGAGCCCCCTCCGATGTCAACAACTAACCGATTTTCAGAGTTAGCGGGGAGTTGGTGCGCTACACCACAGTAGATTAATCGTGCTTCTTCTGAACCTGAAACAACATCAATTGAAAATCCAAGCGCTGCTTCTGCTTTTTCGATAAACTCGCTGGCATTCACCGCAACACGAACGGCATTGGTGGCTACTGCGCGTACCTGATGAGGGTTAAATTCTAATAGTCTTTCTTTAAAACGAGCCAAACATTCAATGGCTCGCGTTTGGCTGGCGTTATCCAATTTATTGTTTGAGGTTAATCCAGCCCCCAAACGAACGGGTTCGCGAAGGTTGTCAATCACGTAAACTTGATTCTTAGAGTGCGTTTTATCAACACGTGCAATCACTAAACGAAAGCTGTTTGAGCCCATGTCAACAGCTGCGATTAATTCTGAAGGTGAAAGAGAAACTGATGCCATGCTGTTTTTGTCATTAGTTTGTTTTTTTAAAACGTTATTATGCCGTGATTTGTAAATTTTTAGTTAATTCTTCTTGATTGTGAGGGAGTATTTGTTGAGATCAGGACAAGACATTGGTGTTGTAGCGAATAATCAATTGTATTTAAATCGAGAACTTAGTTTATTGGCTTTTAATGAACGGGTTTTATCGATGGCACAAGACCCCGCAGTGCCTTTGCTAGAGCGGTTGCGTTATTTGTGTATTGTGTCGAGTAATCTGGATGAGTTTTTTGAAATTCGTGTTTCAGGATTGCTGGAAGAGCAAAGAAGAAACCCTGATTTTATTAAGTTAGATGGCGATAAAGTGACAGAGGTGTTAAACAAGGTGACACGATCTGTGCATACGTTAGTGGAAAAACAATACCGATTATTGAATGAATCTATTTTGCCTGCATTGCGTTCTGAATCGATTGTGTTATTAGAGCCCGCCCATTTGACTAGACCCCAACAACAGTGGGCTAAAGAGTATTTTTTTGATCAAGTGATGCCTGTTTTAACACCGATAGGGCTTGATCCTGCGCATCCGTTTCCTAGGGTACAAAATAAATCGTTAAATTTTGTGGTGCAGTTAAACGGTGAAGATGCATTTGGTCGTTTATCGGACACTGCGATTGTACAAGCACCTCGGGTTTTACCTCGGTTAATACCTGTTCAATCGGATTTAAGCCAGCACGATTATAGTTTTATGATGCTGGGTTCGTTAATGCAAGCGTTTATTCCTGAGTTATTTCCCGGCATGCAGGTGTTGGGTGTGTATCCTTTTCGTGTGACTCGCAACAGTGATTTATATGTTGACGAGGAAGAAATGACCAATTTAAGACAAGCCTTGCAAGGGGAGTTGTCTCAACGGCATTACGGTGATGCGGTTCGGCTTGAGGTGTCGGTGGATTGTCCGACTGAAATGGTTAATCGTTTATTGCAAGAATTTAATTTGCCAGATCATGCATTGTATCGTGTAAATGGTCCAGTGAATTTAGTGCGCTTAATGCATTTAAGTGATTGGGTTGATCGGCCTGATTTAAAGTTTGTTCCATTTACTCCTTCAGTGCCTAAGTTTTTGAGTCAAGAGGTCAGCTTGTTTGACGTATTGAGCCATCAAGACGTGTTGCTGCATCATCCTTACGAAAGTTTTACTCCAGTTCTTGATTTTATTCGTTGTGCAACACACGATCCTGATGTGGTTGCGATTAAACAGACGATTTATCGAACCGGAAAAGATTCTGAATTAATGGACTTGTTAATGACTGCAGCTTTTCGCGGCAAAGAAGTGACGGTTGTTTTAGAGTTAATGGCTCGGTTTGATGAAGAAGCGAATATTGAATGGTCATCAAAGCTTGAGCAGGCGGGTGTGCATGTGGTTTATGGCGTAGTTGGGCTAAAAACACATGCCAAAATGTTGATGATCGTGCGACGCGAAAAGCTTGATGAACACCGCTCTCAATTAAAGCGATATGTACATGTGGGTACGGGCAATTATCATCCTAAAACTGCTCAAATTTACACGGATTTTGGGTTGTTTACTTCAAATTCGGCTATTTGCCAAGATATTCATAATTTGTTTAATCACTTAACAGGTTTGGGGCATTGTAGGCAATTTTCTGCAATTTGGTGTTCACCGTTTAATTTGCATGACAAAGTGGTTTTAGCTTTTAAAAAAGAAATTGTACAGGTTCAGGCGGGTAAAAAAGGATATGTGATGGCGCGAATGAATTCGTTGTTAGAACCCAAGCTAATTCAGCTAATGTATGAAGCTTCTCAAGCTGGGGTTCAGATTGATTTGATTGTTCGTGGGCAATGTGCGTTAAAGCCTGGGGTCAAGGGCATGAGTGAGAACATCACAGTGCGTTCGATTATTGGTCGTTTGCTTGAGCATAGTCGAGTGTATTATTTTCATAATGATGGCACCGAGGATGTGTATATTTCCAGCGCCGATTGGATGCATCGTAATTTTTTTCGGCGCATTGAGTTGGCTATTCCAATTTTTGATGCAAACATTAAAAAGCGTTTAATTCATGAGGCTTTTAGGGTGTTATTAACCGATAATTGTTTGGCTTGGGTTGCGAATCAACAGGGTGTTTACAAGCGCTTAATGCCCTCGTCAAAGAAAAAGATGAATGCACACGATTATTTGATTAAGCAGTTTTGTTCTTGAATCGAGAGGGCGTTCAAAAATCTGTGTCA
>DIYC01000108.1:11349-11628 GCA_002428895.1 Burkholderiales bacterium UBA6064
GTTCAAAAATCTGTGTCAATTCTCCTTGTCCTTGACAATTAATTATGGGGTCGATGTATTTAAAGCATGAATAAGTTCAGCGCCGTCTGGCTTCAAACACGCTATTGACTTCAAGTAGGTGGCTCAGCGATTGTTTGAGTTGTTCGCCACTGGTGACTTCAACCGTAAAAGACATGTTGGCAATTCCTTGTAGGCTTTCTGTTTGTACGCCGATGACGTTGATTTTATCGCGTGAAAATACTTCAGTGACGTCGCGCAATAGTCCTTGTCGATCGTTCT
>DIYC01000108.1:11871-12025 GCA_002428895.1 Burkholderiales bacterium UBA6064
TGTAAGCCCTTTGACTCGCCCCAACTCGCTTCAATGAGGCGTTCGGGTTGGTTGCGCATGACCGTTTCAAGATTACTGCAGCCTAAGCGGTGAATTGATACCCCTTTACCACGGGTAACAAACCCAATAATTGGGTCGGGCGGGGCGGGGCGAC
>DIYC01000093.1:0-7958 GCA_002428895.1 Burkholderiales bacterium UBA6064
GGTTTTTCAAGTTCTTTTAAAATGTCATTTAAAGTGGGTAAACCAAATTGATCACTGACAAATTGTTTTAAATTGATTTGCTGAAGCGTTTGATTTTGGCCAATTAAACGGTGCACGGGTTGTTTAACGGATTGGGCCATGGCTTCGACTAAGGCATAGGCTTCAGGGTGAACAGAGGTTTGGTCCAGTGGGTTGTCGGCATGGTTAATGCGTAAAAAACCGGCTGCCAGTTCAAATGTTTTTTGCCCCAGTTTAGGCACTTTCAACAGTTCTTTGCGTGACTTGAAGGGGCCATGTTGATTGCGATAGTCGATTAATGATTTGGCGAGGTTACTGTTAAGGCCAGAAACGTGAGTAAGCAGCGCTTCAGACGCTGTATTCAGTTCAACCCCAACCGCATTCACGCAGTCTTCGACCACGGCATCGAGTTTGTCGGATAAGCGTCGTTGATTCACATCGTGCTGATATTGCCCTACACCAATCGATTTGGGGTCGATTTTAACCAGTTCTGCTAAGGGGTCTTGTAAACGGCGAGCAATCGAAACGGCACCACGAAGGCTCACATCCAAGTGGGGCAGTTCGTTGCTGGCCAATTCAGACGCTGAATACACCGATGCACCAGCCTCGGACACCATACAGGGTGTGGCTTTAAGGTCTTTGTGTTGGTTCAGCATTTCTTTCACCAGTTGCTCGGTTTCTCGGCTGGCGGTGCCATTGCCGATNNATGCTCTTGGGGTCGATTTTCACCAGCTCGGCCAGCGGGTCTTGCAGGCGGCGGGCGATGGATACGGCACCGCGCAGGCTCACATCCAGCTCGGGCAGTTCCTTGCTGGCGAACTCGGAGGCGGAATACACCGACGCGCCCGCCTCACTCACCACCACCTTCTCGATGGGCGTGCCCGGCGCCATCTGCTGGACGCGCTTGATCAGGTCGGCCGCCAGCTTGTCGGTCTCGCGGCTGGCGGTGCCATTGCCGATGGCGATCAAGCTAACGGCATGTTTTTGGCATAAGTGCGCTAAGGTGGCTTGGCTACCATGCCAATCTTTGCGCGGTTCATGGGGGTAAATGGTAGTGGTTTCAAGCACTTGGCCTGTTACGCTGACCACAGCGACTTTGACTCCGGTTCGAATACCAGGGTCTAGCCCCAGGGTGGCTTTGGTGCCGGCAGGTGCTGCCAGCAATAAGTCTTTTAGATTGCGACCAAACACGGCAATTGCCTCGGCCTCAGCAGTTTCGCGAAGCGAGGTTAGTAATTCAGTTTCTAGTCGAGGTGCAATTTTAACTTTCCAGGCCCAGCGGCATACCATTTCTAAAAATTCTAAACGCGGGGTAGTGCGCGTGCCGTGTGCACTTAATTTTAAGAAATTGGCAATAGTTATTTCAAAGGGGTGGCGTAGTTTGTTGTCTTTAGATTCAAGTGCTTCGGGTAGGTCGATGTTTAACCCCAATACTTCTTGATCTCGACCACGCAGCATGGCTAACATGCGGTGACTGGCTACTTTTTTTAGGGGTTCGTGATAGTCAAAATAATCTTTAAATTTAAGGCTTTCGGGTGTATCGTTGGTGCTGGTTTTGAACGCAGCAATGACGCCATGTTCAAGCAGGTGTGTACGAATACGCTCGAGCAGATCAGCTTGTTCAGCCCATTGTTCAGACAAAATATCGCGAACGCCATTTAACACCTCGGCACTGTTGTTAAAACCTGCTTCGGGATTAATAAATTGCTCTGCCCAAACTGCTGGGTTACAGTCGAGGGTGTTTAAAATGCCATCAGCCAAAGGCTGTAAGCCCGCTTCGCGTGCCATGTGTGCGCGTGTTTTGCGTTTGGGTTTAAAGGGTAAGTACAAATCTTCAAGTGTTTGTTTATTGTTGCAGGCTAAAATTTTGGTTTCTAAGTCGGCACTGAGTTTGTCTTGTTTACGAATGCTGTCTAAAACCGTGGTTTTACGGGCTTGTAGATCGCGTAAATACTCTAATCGTTCCTCAAGTAATCGAAGTTGACTGTCGTCTAGGCCGCCGGTGGCTTCTTTTCTGTAGCGGGCAATAAACGGGACTGTTGCCCCTTCGTCAAGTAGTTGCACAGTGGCCTCAATTTGAGCTTGCTTAACGGCAAGCTCTTGGGCCAGTTGGTTGATAATTTCAAGATGATAAGACATGGGGCGCTGAATGAGATGCAAAATTGCAAAGTGGTTAAATCAACCTTGAATTGTGCCACAGCTTAAGGGGTTAGGTTTGATCAAAGATTTGATTAAAGTTAGGCCCTGTTGGCGCAAAGGCATACAAGGGAAGTTCTTCAGGTAATTCATATCCAATTTCTTCTGCAGCAGCATATACTGTGTGCCGAAGTTCTGGGTTATGCATGACGATTGTATTTAAAAAAATACCAAAATTTGTTTTGTCTGCAATATTGTTTGTATTGTCGTTAAAGCGATCACCGCTATCGGTGCTCAGCATTAAGTCTTGTAAAAAAAGAGTTTGAATACTAAAGGTTTTCGGTTCTGTCCAGCCTGCACCATTAGGGGTTCTAAAACTTAATTCAATCGTGGGGTTGTCTGATAGAGTGCTCCAAATTTCAAATGCCTTGATGAAATCACCTTGGTCAATTGCCGTATTAAGCTGTTCAAAAAGTGTTTGGTAGGTTGTGTAATCGCTTCGGGGTGAAGAGCGTACAGTAGAATTGTCATTTTTTTTAAAATTGGTGTTGAATACCAAAGTGTCTACACTGTAATCATCCGCATCCACATTAATCCCTGTATTAATTCCCTGGTTTTCAATTTCATTCACAATCTTGGATAAAAACAGAGATTGTTCTCGGGAGTGAGAATTGCCCGTATCGTGAATGTCGTTTTCATTCTCGCCATGAAGATCATGCCCGACTTCATGAATTATTGTTCTTAATAAATTATAGGGATGTTCAGATTGAAGAAATACTCCGCTTTGATTCAACGGAGAGTCATTACCTGCAAAATTAAAACCTACAACAATACCTTTGTTACTTTCTTTTAAGGGTAATAAATGAAAAGCATAGTGATCATCTTGCTTCGAAGCTAAAAAATGTATGTGCGTTGCAAAAGTCTCGCTGTTGTTATAAGCGATTACAAACGAATTGGCTGCTTGGCCTGCATTAGGGCCATCAAACGTAATTATTTGGCCGTCTATTAAGGTAAACTCAACAAATGAGAGGGTTTCGTCTACTTCGGTGGGCAGTTGGCCTGTCTCATCTGCAGTAACTCTTAGACCGTTACCGTTTAAAGACCCAGTAATGCTTTGTTCAATGGCATCTATATTTTCTGGAGTAAGTGGAATTTGGCTGTACTTATTTTCAACTTGGGTACTACTACGCGATGCATGGGCAACTACAAAGGCACGTATGCTGCCATAGCCCAATACTTCTACTAAATACGTTGCAAGTTGTTGATTCTCTGGTTTTTCTAATTCTTCGATACTCAGCGTTGAGTCTTCCAATACCTGATTCATTTGTTCAACGATAATTTGGTCTTGATTTCTATTTAGGTCGGTTGAATTTAATTCCAGAGTTTGATCTGTCGATGTACAAGCTGCGGGCGTGCTGCCGATAATTGTGAATTGTGTTGCCATTGTAGTTTGAGGTGCTTATTTAAAGTAATGGTCTAAATTGGTAGACCGAGGTTAACTCATAGCGAGTTACCAAAATGATTAAGTAACTAAAAAATCAATTTTGTTCAATTTTATTGAAGCTACCTTACAGAATGCTTTGTATTCAATTTGACTTTGCCCTTGTGCTTAAAGGGTTTGAGTGCGTAATAATACTCTTTTTTATTTTTTGATTATTAAGGTCTAATGATTGTGGCGAATAGGGTGTGTGGGTATCAAGTTTTTGGCAGGATGTGCAATGATTGTTTAAAGTGCCGCTGGCCGCATTTTTTGCGCGTTTTTGTTGCTGTGCCTCTATTTTCTTGTTTGGCTGGCTGTGTTAGTGTCGAACTAAGTTTGCAAAAACCAGTCAAGCCACTTACGCATGCCGAAGCCGAAAAGTATTTAAACCAAAAAGACCAATTTTTAGCCGAACTTAATCAGCAATTATTTGAACAAGAAAGAGCTTGCTACGATCGTTTTTTAGTGTCTGATTGTGTCGATGCAGTACGCGCTAACCGAGCTGATTATAAACGTGCCCATATTGAAGCTGAAGCAACCGCCAATGAGATTATTCGATTGCAGCGGTACAAGAAAAAATTAAACGAAAAAAATAACCCAAAACCAAAACCAAAACCAAAACCAAAAACTAAGCCATGAATTTGAAAGTTTTTTCTTGTTGTATCTTTCTTGCATAGGCATAATCATTTAATTTGGTTTTTTATTGGTTTTGAAACCATGACAATCCCTAAGTTTCAAGAGATTACTCTTCCTATGCTCAAGTTAGCTGCCGATGGTCAGATTTGGGCTATGTCAGATGCGCGAAAAAAACTTGCTCAGTATTTTCAGCTTAGCGTTGAGGAAATCGAGGAGTTGCTTCCTAGTGGTCGCCAGTCGCGTTTTACAAATCGGGTTTCCTGGGCAAAAGTTTACCTTGAGCAAGGTGGTTTGCTGTCATCACCAAAGCGAGCGCATTTTCAAATTACAGAGATTGGTAAAGTGGTGTTACAAAATCCGCCTGCAGAGATAAGTATCAAGTTTCTCACTCAATATTCGAATTTTCAGGGGTTTCGCAGTCGTACTCTCAACAGTGATTCAGTTGAACCAATTGACACAGGCTCTGATACACCCGAAGAAGTTTTAGAGTCAGCGTACCTTACAATTCGTAAAAATCTTGCAATCGAAGTTTTACAACGAGTAAAAGGATGTGCACCTGGGTTTTTCGAGCGTCTTGTTATTGATTTGTTATTAAAGATGGGCTATGGCCGAGCAGGTGGTGGCTTTGGTGAGCGTGTGGGTCAAGCTGGGGATGCGGGGATCGATGGGATTCTCTCTGAAGATAGGCTTGGCTTAGAAATGGTCTATTTGCAAGCAAAGCGTTGGGAAGGAACTGTTGGTCGCCCTGAAATACAAAAATTTGTTGGTGCGCTTCATGGTAAAAGAGCCCGAAAAGGTGTTTTTATAACAACAGGTACTTTTTCTGCGGATGCAATTGCTTATGTGCAAACGATCGACCCAAAAGTTGCATTGGTTGATGGCAAGCAGCTGGCTGAGTACATGATTGATTTTTGTCTTGGTGTTTCCTTAGCAAGTACCTATGAAGTTAAGAGAATTGATACAGATTACTTTGAAGAATAGGCTAAACTTGATGCACTTAACGACAGGGTATTTGAGAACCTATCATGAAAATACAAAAACTTGAAATTAAGGGCTTTAAAAGTATTGCTCATGTTTTATTTGAAAATTGCTCCCCTTTTTTAGTTTTTGCGGGAGCCAATGGCGCAGGAAAAAGTAACCTGGTTGATGCATTGGTATTTTTAAGTGTAGTTGTTGAACGGGGTGCATTTCAAGCGATTCGTCAGTTTGGGGGCTTTAACCAGATTCATTGTTTTAAGTTCCGAAAAGAGCAGCGCACTACCATGTCGTTTGCATTAAAAATTAACATCGAGAATGTGCTGTACGAATATTCTTTAAAAATTCGATCACTGAATCAATCACCTGAATTAGAAGAAACGCTAAAAATTAATAATAATGTTGTTGTTGATCGTAAAGCTCATGGCGACACTTTAATTTGTATGACTGAAGGTAATCCTTTACAAAAATTACCCGATTACCCGAATGAAAAGTCTGCTTTGATGCTTTTAGCTAAAAACCCTTTGTACGGATTTTTAACGAATGTACGCGTTTTTCGAATCGATCCCTTTGCTGCCAAAGAGCCCGACACCTCAACTACAGACGCCAGTACCTTAGATGCCCAAGGCAAAAACATTGCCACAATTCTTTCTATTCTTGAGAAAGAGGATAATTTTCGAAGCCAAATTTTAGAATGGATCGAGTTAATTGTTCCTGGTATGGAGAGTGTTTCAACCGAAAAACAGCGTCTTGATTCATCAACCGTCATTACATTCAAAGAGGAAGGTACCAAAACAAGATTTCCAGCGAAGTTGGTTTCTGACGGTACAATTTGTGCGCTTTGCATACTCACAGCAGTATTAAGTCGCGCCAAGTCGATTGGCATTACAATCATCGAAGAACCTGAAAGGGGTATTCATCCTAAAGCGATTTCTGAATTGGTGTCTTTGATGCGTCAGAATGCTTCAACTAAACACCCTGTATTTATTACGACGCACAGTGAATCGGTTGTGCGAGGTTTAGAAACGGAAGAGTTATATTTTGTGAGCAAATCAGATGGTAAAACGCAGGTGAAAAGTGCATTAACTGCTCACGTTGATAAAAAACTAATCCCTTTAGATACTGCATGGTTAACGAATCTATTTGATGGTGGTTTGCCATGGTGAATGTGAATCAAAATAAAGTTCGAAAAATTGGTTTTATTGTTGAAGGTGCGAGTGAGAGAATCATTATTGAATCGATAGCCTTTAAAAGTTTTTTAAGTAAAAATGATTTCGAGTTGGTTTCCCCTGTGATTGATGCCAATGGCGCAGGAAATTTATTACCTCATAACATTCAGGCATATATCAATCGTTTTAAGCAGCAACAAGTTGATGCGATTTATGTTCTAACCGATTTGGAAAATGAGTCAAGTAACGATATTGTTAGACAAAGAGTAGAGCATCCAGATATTGCTTTTATATTTATAGCCGTTAAAGCGCTTGAAGCTTGGTACCTTGCGGATACTTCTGCAATTCAGACCTGGCTTAAACTCGATTCTTTTTATGAAGATCAACCAGAGCAAACTCCAAGTAAACCATGGGATAGGCTCAAAGAAATTGCAAATGAAAATGGCCGATCCGGGCCAGGGCAAAAAATAGGTTTTGCAAAAAAGATGACAAAACATTGGAATTTTTCTATTGAAAATGCAGCCTTGCATCCTGCTTGTCCAAGTGCCAAAGAATTAATTCAGCATTTCACTGTAAACCTTTGACAGCTGTTCTAAGAACATTCCCAATTTATTTTTTTATTGACGAAAGGGCAAACTATTATATTTATCTGACCAGATGCAATACAATACAACGTGCATCAATTCGTGGGTAGGCAACTGATGGAGAAGGTTCAAAATCAAGAATACATTCGTAAACGAATACTCGAGTTGCAAGTAGAACATCGAGATTTAGACCAAATGATTAATGTACTGACTCAGCAAACTTCGATTGATGAATTGCAGTTAAGGCGCATTAAAAAAAGAAAACTACAAATAAAAGACAAGATTCTCATGCTGCAAATGCAGTTAGAGCCAGATATTTTGGCTTAAATCAATATAAAGTGTTTTCTTTATTCTGCGTTATTAGTACATGTCTCGTATTGAATCTGATTTTATGTGTGAAGTTCAAAATGCTTTTTCAGCCAATGGTATTTTGGCCAATCGCATTAAAGGCTTTGCGCCTCGCCAGTCGCAGTCTGACATGGCGGTTGCTGTGGCTCATGCGATTACTCATGGCACGCAATTGGTGGTTGAAGCGGGTACCGGCACGGGCAAAACCTTTGCTTACTTAACTCCAGCGTTAATGTCTCAAAAGCGGGTGTTGTTGTCTACTGCAACTAAAAATTTGCAAGATCAGTTGTTTCAAAAAGATTTGCCTTTGGTTCGTTCTACGTTGAATCTTCCAGTTAGCGTGGCTTTATTAAAAGGGCGAAAAAATTATCTTTGCCACTTTCACTTAGAGCGCTTAAGTCTAGACGGGCAGCTTGCTAGTAAACAAGAATTACTCGATTTAAAAAAAATTCAGTCCTTCATGCAAATTACGTCAACAGGTGACAAATCAGAATGTTTTGGCGTCGCTGAAAATTCACCGGTTTGGTCTTCGGTGACGTCGACGAAAGACAATTGCTTGGGTGGGCAGTGCCCTTATTATGCCGATTGTTTTGTGCAAAAAGCACGTAAATT
>DIYC01000093.1:8127-15562 GCA_002428895.1 Burkholderiales bacterium UBA6064
CACGTAAAAAAGCACTTGAGTCAGAGGTAGTGGTGGTTAATCATCATTTGTTTTTAGCCGACTTAGCGTTAAAAGATGAGGGTATTGCAGAGTTATTACCTGCCAGTGATGTTGTTGTATTTGATGAAGCGCATCAGTTGCCCGACATTGCAACAGTATTGTTGGGTGATTATTTTTCAACTGCGCAAATTCAAGATTTATTGAATGATATTCTTGTCGAATCGAGAGTTTCTGCAACAGGATCTGCCCAATGGGATAACAACCTTGCCCATATGGCCAAGCAGCTTAAAGACATTCGCATTCATGTTGGGGTTGAAATTGTATCTGCCAAGTGGACTTTTGAGTTTTTTAAATCCAATCACGCTTGCTTGCGTTTGTGCGAGTCTTTTTGCGATACTTTAGAGCATTTATTAGACGACTTAGAGCCTTTGGTTTCTCATTCTGAGGCATGGTTAAAATTGCAAGGTAGGGCAATTCAGTTGTGTCAGCACTGGCATCAGTGGTTTAAGCAGAATGAAGTGGTAGATACTGCTGAACTTTCTAACAGCGTTCGCTGGGTGAATGTGTCGTCGCATCACATTCAATTGTGTGAATCGCCTTTAAATTTAGCCCAAGAGTTTAAAGAGTTATTCGAGCAATCGAACAAAGCCTGGATCTTTACCAGTGCAACATTAAGTATTAAGGGTGAGTTATCACACTTCTCAGCCAGGTTGGGTTTAAACCAGCCTCAGGAATTGCTTGTGCCAAGTCCATTTGATTATGCGCAGCAGGGTCTTTTATGTGTGCCTTCTCATTTGCCGCAACCTAACTCGGATAATTTCAGTCTAAAGCTTTGTGATCTTCTGTGGCCATTAATACTTGCCAGTGATGGTGGGCTTTTCTTTTTGTGTACGTCTCACCGAGCAGTACAGCAAGTGGGTGATTATTTTCGTGATCGAATTAAGCAAGAATCACTCGATTGGACTTTACTGATTCAAGGGCAAAAATCACGAAGTGAGCTGATTGATCACTATCGAATTGCACAAAAACCAGTATTAATTGGTGCGGCTAGTTTTTGGGAAGGCATTGACATTCAAGGCCATCGCTTAAGGTTGGTCATTATTGATAAATTGCCCTTTGCTACGCCCGATGATCCTGTATTCAAGGCGCATAGTGAAGTGATTAAGCGACGTGGAGGCAATCCATTTCTTGAATTGTCCGTTCCTGATGCTGCAATTGCCCTTAAACAGGGTGCGGGTCGCTTAATACGGAGTGAATCAGACCAGGGCGTATTGGTTATTGGCGATCGTCGAATCGTAGAAAAACCGTACGGTCAGAAAATGTGGCGTAGCCTACCTCCTTTTTCTCGTACTAAAAATATGAGTGAAGCCATCGACTTTTTGCGATTAATTCAATCTAATGCTCAATGTGGACATGCCAAACTCTATTGATTTAAATTTAACTGCGCCCGCTTGCCCAACACTCTCTGTTGAGTGTATGAATGTGTACAAAGGGTTGCGAGAAATTGGTTCGGTTTTTATTCAGAGAGCAACTGCTTCAGTCTCTTTTGTCTCGTACCAGTTGTCTCAAATATTGCCGAAAGCCCCTTTAATACCCGCCAATTGTTTTTTTCGGTTTGAGCAGTTGCCCGATCAGGTGGTTATGCCTAGGTACACCACCGATTCTCAACGAGGCCACGCTTTTTTTTATGCTCTAAGTCTTGATTTATCGTTACCAAGACATTTTCGTTGGTTTTGTCGAGGGCAGTATTTAGCCGCTAACGATCGTCTTACTCAGAGTACTATTGATTTACTAGAGAAACAATTAAGATTCGTTGTTTTTAAATTGAGAACTTCCAGCGAACCTTTTCGTCAATTAATTGAGTTGATTGCGATTGAGGCGTCTGTATTCGCTGAAAATCAAGGCCCTGATGCGTTTGTTCAACGCATGTATGGTTTGGCATATTTAGAGCAAATTAAATTTCAGTATCGGAATTTGCCGCTTACGCTTTTTAATTTAGGTATTGTTCAGTTTAAATTAAATTTAATCGATTTAATGATTCGTGAAAAATTGAATTTGATGAGTGCGTCTTCTGATGCAAGTCAAGCGCTCATTCATTCTGCACGTAAACAAGTTTCTGAGGCTCAAATTCAGTCTACGTTGGCTTATGCAAATCGTTATTTGGAAGACCGATTGTATTTACCTCGTTCAATTCCCATTCAGTCGAATCCTTTACAGAGCGAGCTATCCGACTGCCAGTTAGATCAAATCGCTCATTTCGTGACGCTTGAATTGACTCGGGACAATAATGAACCGTTGATTAATTTTTTAAGCACGTGGTCACCCTGGACAACTTTATTGTCTCAATTGCCAGAATTGGCTGCACCCTTAGAGCGTATTCGGCAACGTTACGTGAATGGCTTAGAACAAGCCACCAGTGTTAAGTGGGACTTTTTATTTTCGCCAACGCAGATGTCTTACCATCGGGTTGAACAAGATATCAGTGTAATAATAAGGGAATATAATGCTGCTCAGTTTCATCTATTTCAACGCGTCACAACCAAGTACTTAGCGTTGCAAAATTTAAATTAAAAGGCTCTTTGGGCCTTATTGTTTCCAAATTTGCCACCATTGTCTTTCTGTTTCCCCAATCGGTTGAATCACATCTTGTTTCCAATAAGGACTATCTGAAAAATTAATTTTAATCACACGTTCAGTGTCTTCAGCCAATTGAGTCATTCCCAATTTTTGATAACTTCGTAGAGTAATAAATAAAGCCTCTTCGATCGAAGGAGTTTGCTCAAAACGTTTAATCACCTCTTGAGCTCGATTAATTGCGGCTAAATACGCACCACGTTTGTAATAGTAGCGTGCAACGTGCAATTCATTTTGGGCTAAAGCGTTGACTAAATATTGTAAACGCTCTTTAGCATCTTGATAGTAAGTGCTGTTAGGGAAACGATCGACTACTTCTTTAAATGCATCAAACGCTTCACGAGCACCCGCAGGGTCACGGGCGGACATGTCTTCGCCAGAAAGTAAAGAAAACAGTCCTTTACTCTCATTAAAGCTAATTAAACCCCGTAAGTAGTAGACATAATCTAAAGAACTGTGGTTTGGGTACAATCGAATAAATCGATCGGTTGCGGCGCGTGCTTGGGCTGTGTCGCCACTTTTATAATAAGCAAATGCAATATCAATTTGTGCTTGCTGCGCAAAACGACCATACGGATAACGAGATTCAAGTTTTTCAAGTAACTGAATGCCGCGTTCGTAGTTACCCTCTTGAATTTCAGTTTTTGCTTCTTCATAAAATTGAGCAGGGCTCCAGCCTTCGGTTTCATCATAAGGTTTACTACTGGCGCAGGCATGTAAAAAAACCACAAGCAGTGGAAGTAAAAAAAACCGAGCGAGTACATTGATGCGGGCTTGTAAAATACTTTTTTGGCTGCGATTGCTCATGAAAAGGCGAAACCTCTGTAAATAACTCGGATAATTATAAGATAATGTTGCGCATTCTAACTGTTTTAATGTCTTTAAATTTAGGTTAAAACAAGCTGATTTTGGTTTTTCTTAATATAGCAGTCATTTATTTAACCATGAACCACTCTCAAAACGATTCGAGTACGCAACATTTAACAGTATCTTTGGCCATGGCTGGCATGCGACTCGATAAAGTCCTTGTTGAGTTGTTTCCTGATTATTCAAGGTCTAGGTTGCAAGCTTGGTTAAAAGAAAATCGAGTTACCATTAATGGTAAATTCCCTGAAAAGTCCAATCAAAAAGTAAAAGCCAATGATTTAATCACTCTAACTCCGGGTGATCTCGAGCACATGCGTGAAGTGGTCGCACAAAACATGAGTTTAACCGTAGTGGGCGAGTCTATCAATTATTGGGTCATCGATAAACCTGCAAATTTAGTAGTTCACCCAGCACCAGGTCATTGGTCAGGCACGTTAATGAATGGCTTATTAAGTCTTGACGCGCAGTTACGCGATGTGCCCCGTGCCGGTATTGTGCACCGTCTCGATAAAGACACAACAGGCCTTATGGTGGTTGCTCGTAATGCTCAAGCTCAAGTTAAATTCATTCAGATGCTTCAAGCTCGAATTGTTAAACGGGTTTATTTGGCTTTGGTCTGGGGTAAAATTAATCATCCAAATACAGTCAATAAACCAATAGGGCGAGACGTGCGCAATCGCTTAAAAATGGCGACTAATGATTTTGGTAAACCGGCTGTGACTCATTTTTACCCAATCAGTTTTGGTAGTTTGCACTCCATTCCAGTTACCTTAATGGTTTGTAAGCTAGAAACCGGCAGAACGCATCAAATTAGAGTCCATGCTCAGCATGCTGGTTTTTCACTGGTGGGCGACCCTGTTTATAAACCTACGGGTGCAGGCTCTAGTTCAGTACTTAAAGCGGCAACAATCGAAATGCCCAATGGTCAGTTATTTAATCGTCAATGTTTACATGCAGTTGGGTTAAGTTTTCCTGATGTTGATCAATTTAATGTGGATACATTGGGTTATTCACCACAGCAATGGCAACAAGGCTTGGCTGAAATGACTTGGCATCAATTCAAAGCGAATTTACCCGAAGATTTTACGTATTTAGCAAATTGGACTGGCATTGATTTATCCACAATCAATAGGCTTGATCAGTTTGAGTCTGATTGTTTTAACTTACCAAGTTCATTTACAATTCCTGTCAGTTTAGCCAATCTTGTCGACGAAGATGATTTTGATGAGAACGACACTGAAACGATTTATGTGAGAGACGATGAATAGTTTAAGCTGGATAAAATCCATTCCTCTTCCCTCTGAGTTTTCTGGTTGCCAAATTTTTGTGACTCAATCAGCACTTAACTTAAGTACAGCGGTGGGCGAGCCTATCCAGTTAATACAAGCCAGAAGGCAGGTGTTGCAGCGCGTGGTAGGTTTGCCAATTGCGTGGCTTCAACAAGTTCATGGTGCAGAAGTTCAAGTTTTTGATGATCCACTGGTAGCTTCTTGCTCTGATCATTGGCCTGAAAAAGACGCATCGGCTACTTGTTCCCATGCGATGGCTTTGGCCGTATTAACGGCCGATTGTTTACCCGTCGTGTTTTATGCCAGCCAAGGAAAACGATCCATTGGGATTGCTCACGCCGGTTGGAAAGGTTTAGCTGCGGGGGTTCTTCAAGCGTGTGTGCAACAAGTAGCCGATTTGGCGCACGCTCCTCTAACCAGTGTTCGCGCATGGATGGGGCCTGCTATTGGCCCTGCCTCATTTGAAGTGGGGTTAGAGGTCAAACAGCGTTTTTTATCTGTATCTGAATCTTACGGGCCTGCGTTTAATGCAGCAGGAATATCTAATAAAGTATATGCAAATCTCTATGAACTAGCGACTATTGCATTAAATGAGATTGGCGTGGTTGTATCTGGTGGCGGCAGTGATACTTTTGTCAATACTGATTGGTTTTCTCATCGTGGCTCACAACAAGATATTAACCGGCCTATTGGTCGTTTTGCGACCGTGGTGCGCTTGGTTTAAGTGGTAGGTTTATTTCCTTGACGAATTGGTGTTGAACTATTTGTCAAAATTGGTTACCTAGTATTTTTCGAGGCTACACTCTTTCCGAGGGCTACATACTATGCGGTCTAATTTTTCCAATTTGGTCAACAATTCTCTTCAACAACGCCAATCGGTCGATCAACATACAACACCAGCACAGGGTCGGATGGAGCGTCGTTTTGCTGCTTTACGCCACAGTTCTGCGCGCATTGCTTCCGATCTCACAAGTAATCTTCACGCTAGAGGGCAAGCATCACCCGAGCGTTCTCGTAGCGTAAATAATATTGCAGGGGAGTCTACTTTGCCACGCGTGCGCAGCGCACAAGAATTGCCTTTAACGACAGTTGCCCAGGTGCTTCTGCGAAACCAACATCAAACTTTAATGGTTGATGTTGATTTAGTCAATAATAACAGGCTAAGTGATTTAGATTCGATTAGGTTCAGTCCAGGGGCATCTGCAGCATAAATCACAATCTCTGGCATCACAAGGTGGTGCCAGCAGCAACAAATAGTTAGCCCAACCACGAGCTCGCTAACTCCTAAATAATAAGCAAATGCGATTGCCCCATCGACTAATCACTTAAATTCAGTTAGGGTAAAGTGCGACAAGCATTTTGTTGCCGTTTTTTTTCGCGACGACGTTTCGTATTTAAAATGTACATCAAGACCGAGCAGGGTAAAGCACCATAAAACATAAATGTGCCTAAAGCTGCAGCAATTGAGTGTTCAGTGGCTGCCATCAAGGTGACAACATATATCCAGCCGATTGCGATGATGTACATAAATTTACAAAAGCCTAAAGAGTACAGGGATTGTGTATTTAAACTAAAAGGTTTTACTTTAAAGGCTTGTTACAGGAAAAAATGTTTGACAAGTTAATTCATGCTCGCCAGAATACAAAGCAAACTAAAAATACTGAACTGCCTAGACACGATTCATCGTAACAATGCTTAGGTTATGATTATAAAGAAAAAATTAAGATAATAAGACGAAAAGTCAGCAAAAAAACCGCAAAAGGAGACCCTGTGAGTCATTTTTATCCAGATTTTGAAGATTTGTTCGACCAATATTTGCCTTTAGCGCTTCAATTTCAAGAAAATTTTCAAAAAAATTTTCAACATGCTTTGCATGCTAGTCAATCGATGGCTAAAGTGTCAGGTTGGCATTTTGATGTGAGTGATAAGCAGAATCCTGAAGATCAAACGACTGTTTATCCTCCTGCATTTAATCCTGTTACGATCGAGGCGATCGCGCCTTTTTTTTCCTCAACTTTAGCAGCCGTGCAGCATGCTTTGTCTAAAATTCCTTTAGATTCTTTAGGTCAACTTCAAACTGAATATGCGACTGAACTGACTGAACTAACCAATACTGCCTTGTCGAATTTGCAGCAATCTGATGACAGTCAAGCTTCTACTCTGAGTTTACATCAGTGGATTGAAGGTGATCGTCGATTTGCCTCTGAAGATTGGCATGACAATGGTCCTTTTGCGTGGGCAGCAGCGCTGTATTCTTTGAATGCACGTTACTCTCATAAACTGGTGGAGTTATTACCCAAAGATTTACCCGAGCGCAAACAAGCGGAGTATGCAATAGAGCACGTGATTAGCGCCATGAGTCCAGCGAATTATTTAGCGACTAATCCTGAAGCCCAGAAAAAAATTCTTGCCACCAAAGGTGAGTCTATTTCATTGTCAATTTCTAATTTTCTCAATGATTTAACTAAAGGAAGAATTTCTCAGGCTGATGAGTCTGCCTTTGAGGTTGGGGTGAATGTAGCGATTACGGCAGGCGATGTTGTGTTTGAAAACGAATTATTTCAACTGATTCAATATCGACCGTCAACTGACAAAGTGGGCGAGCGTCCCATGCTGTTTATTCCCCCTTGCATCAATAAATATTA
>DIYC01000145.1:0-383 GCA_002428895.1 Burkholderiales bacterium UBA6064
CACCGTGCAAAATCAACTCATTTTTGCGGTGACACAACAAACCGCTGCGGAACTGATCACCGCCCGCGCAAACCCAGCCGACCCGCATTTTGGCCTACTGGCCTGGAAAGGCAATAAGGTGCGCAAAGCAGACATTCTCGTGGCTAAAAATTACCTCACCGAGGACGAAATCGACACCCTCAACCGGTTGGTGGTGATCTTTTTAGAAACAGCCGAACTACGCGCCAAAAGCAAACAAGAAACACGCATGGCGTTTTGGCAACAAAACGTGGAGCAAATCATCACCTCCAATGGCTTTGCGCTGCTCACGCACGCGGGTTCTATCAGCCACCAACACATGGAAGCACAGACAGAAAAACTGTATCTGCAATTCGACCAAGAGG
>DIYC01000145.1:602-19521 GCA_002428895.1 Burkholderiales bacterium UBA6064
GACGAGGCCGAACTCAAGGCCTTAGAAACCCAACTTAAACAACGCCAAACCCAATGAACGACACTCAACAAAAAAAATTAGGGGCTACCCTCTGGAGTATTGCCAACGAACTGCGTGGCGCAATGGATGCAGACGATTTTCGCGACTACATGCTGTCGTTTTTATTTTTGCGCTACCTGTCTGACAACTACGAAACGGCCGCCAAAAAAGAACTCGGCAAAGATTATCCCGAGACCCTTAGCAACACCGTTGACGATACCAACACGGTGCCATTGGCGCTGTGGTATGCACACAATCCCGAAGACATTCTGCAATTTGAAAAACAAATGCGTCGCAAGCTGCATTATGTGATTCAACCCAAGTATTTATGGAACAGCATCACCAACCTGGCACGCACTCAAAACACAGAACTCCTGAACACCTTGCAAGCGGGGTTTAAATACATCGAGACAGAATCGTTTGAAAGCACCTTTCAAGGGCTGTTTTCAGAAATTGATTTAAGCTCGCCCAAATTGGGCAAAAAGTATGAAGACCGAAACACCGTGCTGTGCAAAATTATTCAAAAAATTGCCGAGGGTTTAAACGAGTTTTCTACCAAAATCGATGCGCTAGGCGATGCCTATGAATACTTAATTGGGCAATTTGCCGCAGGGTCTGGCAAAAAAGCGGGCGAGTTTTACACCCCCCAGCCCATTTCCGACATCCTGTCCGCCATCGTCACATTAGACAGCCAAGAACCTAAAAACGGCAACAAAAAACGGCTAGACAACGTGCTCGACTTTGCCTGTGGCTCTGGCTCCCTGTTGCTGAATGTGCGGAAACAGGTCACAAAAACAAGCGGCACCATTGGCAAAATATTTGGCCAAGAAAAAAACATCACCACCTACAACCTAGCCCGCATGAACATGCTGCTGCATGGCTTAAAAGACAGCGAGTTCGAGATTTTTCACGGTGACACCTTAACCAACGACTGGGACATGATGCGCGAACTAAACCCTGCAAAAAAACCCCTGTTCGATGCCATCGTTGCCAACCCACCCTTTAGCTACCGTTGGACACCCAGCGAAAGCATGGCCGACGACGTGCGCTTTAAAAACCACGGCCTGGCCCCCAAATCGGCAGCCGGCTTCGCCTTTTTGCTGCATGGCTTTCACTTTTTAAAAGACGAAGGGGTAATGGCGATCATACTGCCCCATGGCGTACTGTTTCGTGGGGGTGCCGAAGAACGCATTCGCACCAAACTGCTAAAAGACGGTCACATCGACACGGTTATTGGCCTACCGGCTAATCTGTTTTACTCCACTGGGATACCAGTTTGCATACTTATTCTTAAAAAATGCAAAAAACCCGACAACGTGCTGTTTATTAACGCCGCTGATGACTATGAAAAAGGTAAACGACAAAACACCCTAAGCGAAGACCATCAACGCAACATCATCGACACCTACAAAAACCGCACTGAATCGCCCCGATATTCCCGCTGCGTTACCCTGAGTGAAATTGAAAAAAACAATTTCAACCTCAACATTTCCCGCTACATCAGCACCGCAGATGATGAAATACAAATTGATTTAACAGAAACACACACGCAACTGATTGCAATCGAAGAAACCATTCAAACCGCAACAGCCAAGTACAACAGTTTTTTAAAAGAACTGGGGTTGCCTTTGCTGCCCATGTCGAATCCAGAAAAACCAAACAAAGAATAAAGCCGAACTCCAGAACGAAGCCAACCCTTGCTTAAAACCACTTATGTGCGATAGTACAGGGTTCATTTCTTTCAACACATTTGTTTATCAGGCGACCTCTTATGAAGCTGATCAATCAATTCATTACTCGGGTATTAATGTGCGTGTTTAAAAATACACGCATCGCTGTTTTGCTGCTGTTGCTCACGCTCATCCTCATGTTGGTGGCATTGGCGATTGGCAAAGCCTACCAACATTGGGACAACGACCCCGACCGAGGCGCCATCGCCATGCAAAACGACCCGTTTGGAGAAAACTTCAACACCCCCGTGTATGTCGATCAAGGCTGGGATAACTCAGACAGCCTGTGGTATTACAACACCACGCAAGGGTCTAACCTGCTGCCCTACGACATTTTTATGGCGCTTGAACAAGCGGATTCGGAAGAACTATTCAGATCAGCGCACAACATGAACCAATTTCGTTACTTACCGCAAAAAGCCACTTTTTTTAACCCCGAAGCACTGCCCGTGGGTTTTGTAAAAGATGGTTACAACGGCAAAGACTACATTGGCTTTACCTGTGCCGCTTGCCACACTGGCCAAGTCAATTACAAAGGCAATGCCATTCGGATTGACGGCGGGCCAGCCATGGCTGACATGGATGGTTTTTTAGCGGCATTGGAAAAATCTCTAATTGCCACACTCACCGACCAAGCCAAAAAAGAAAGACTCATTACAGCGGTATTGGCACGTAATGGCCTAGACCGCATACTCACTGGCGGCCGCAACTACACCAACAAAGAACAGGTGGTTGAAGACTTGGAACTGTGGGCCAATCGAATTCAAAACTACAATTTTATGAACCATAGCCAAGTTGACTACGGTTTTGCCCGCCTCGACGCGTTTGGTCGCATCTATAACCGCGTGCTCGAACACGTCATGGACCAAAAGCAAGTCGCCAATAAACTGGCGTTTGTGATTTATCCCGATGGGCCAAAACAAGGCCAACGGCTACTTTCTGCAGCAGAGATTGACAACGTGCTCGAAGGTTTAGACCGCTTAATCTTAGGCCAGGCTGGTTTTGAAACACTGATGAATCGCCTCAAAAGCAATCAGCCTGGGTTTCCGGCACTTGATCAAACTGAACTTCAATTGGTACGTGACACTTTATTTAACGAAGCCAATGCCCCAGTCAGTTACCCGTTTTTGTGGGACATTGCACAATCTGACTACGTGCAATGGAATGGCCTAGCCGCCAACGAAGGCTTAGGGCCTTTAGGCAGAAACACCGGCGAAGTGATTGGTGTGTTTGCCACACTCGACTGGCACGAAGACGAACAAGAATGGTGGCAATTTTGGAAATGGGGTCGCGACTTTAGCCTTTCTGCATTCGCCAGTGGGCAATCGAACAAAAAAGAACATGTTGATTTTCAATCCTCGATCGACAAAGTCAATTTAAACCGCATCGAGTCACACCTCAAGTACCTACAATCACCGCGCTGGCAAGAAGTTCAGTTTGCCGACGGCAGCACGCTGCCTCCAATTGACACCTCTCTGCTGAACCGAGGCGAAGAACTGTATGCTGCCTACTGCGCAGCTTGCCACGAACTCATCGATTCACGCGCATGGGATAGGCGCATCATCAGCAAAATGATGAGCACCGACAAAGTCGGCACCGACCCCACCATGGCAGCCAACAGTATGAACTACACCGGCAGTTCGGGCAATTTTCAACACATTTACCAAGACACCTCGGTAGGTCAAGTGTTGGTACAAGCCGAGGCCCCCGCCGTGCAAGTACTCACCGCCGCCACTCGGGGTGTGATTGCCACACCCGATGATGACAAATGGCTCATTCGCCGTTGGCTAGATTGGTTATACACACTGGGCAGTTCATTTTTCGACAACGAAATTAAACCCAGCATTAAAAACGGCGATTACAAACCCGACACCACAGCCAACCCCTATGCCTCGCTTGAAGCTTATAAAGCAAGGCCACTGAACGGAATTTGGGCCACTGCACCGTATTTACACAATGGTTCTGTGCCCACCTTGTACGATTTGTTTTTACCTAAAAAACGACCAGGCGACCCTGACGAGGGCGAGTACCGTCCCGACACCTTCCGCGTAGGTTGCCGCGAGCTTAATACTGACAAAGTAGGCACCACGTGCGGCGACAATCAAGGCAATTTATTTGACACCGCACTCAAAGGCAACTCCAATGCGGGCCATGAATATGCGTCAGGCAAAACACCAGTCACCAGTGGTGCTGCCCCGTTGCCCGCATTAAGCAAAGAAGATCGCCTTGCGTTAATTGAATACCTGAAAACCCTATAAGGCCAAGCCATGACCAATTACCTTTCACAGTATGACCAAGCACCCGACCAGGATAAATTTCCGTTGGTGCAAAAGTGGATGAAAACCGAACCTCTACCTTTTTTTCAACAACTGCGTGAACAAAGGCCAATCTTAGTGACGCCCGAATGCACTTTATTGGCATTGTTTACCGACATTTGTGATGCACTGCAAATGCCTAAAATCTTCACAGTCGATTTGTATAAACCCAAAATGGGCGTCACCGAAACCGACCCAGGCTATTTAATGGCACACGATGACGATGCGCTGCATTACCGCGAAAAATCGCTGATGCAAGGTTTTTTAAATCGGGACGATTTACCCCGTATTCGCAAGCTGATTGCCGAATCGTCGAAAGACATTTTGAAACAAGCCAACGGACAAATCGAAATTGTGAATCAATATTGCCGTATGGTGCCCACCGTGCTGGTGCAAAAATATTTTGGGTTAGATGGCGTTCCGGCACAAGACCTGATTCGCTGGTCATTTTGGAACCAATACGATGCCTTTCACAACCAGCCCTTCGATTTAAACTCACCTGAAAAATGCAAACACATTGTCAACGAACACGACAAAGTGACCAAAGAACTTCAAGCCTACATCAAAGCCCTGTTGGTACGAAAGTTAATTTATGTCAAGTTAACTGGCATGGTGAAAAATCCACTTCGTTTAGTAAAAAAATTATTCGGCTGCAAAACCCATCACAACGATGACATGGTGTCGCGCATGCTTCGGTCGAGCATGGCCGACGAAGTCGATTTTGGTTTGCTTCGAGTGGGCGTCAACGCAGGGGGCTTACTCATTGGCTCGATCGAAACCACCGCCCCAGCTGTGTCGCAAACCATCCAATATTTTATTGAGCGCCCCAACCTACTGAGCAAAGCCAAAACAGCAGCCAACCTCCAAGACCCCACTGAATTTGATGGGTTTGTGTGGGAAGCACTGCGCTATGTCCCTATTAGCCCCTACATGTTTAGGCAATTGTCACAAGACTACACCCTCGCCAAAGGCACCGACCGAGAAACCACCCTTCAAGCAGGTACCAATGTGCTGATGCTCACCCAATCGGCCATGTTTGACGAATACGCCTTTAGCCAACCCAACGAGTTTAATCACAAACGCAATTGGTACCATCACTTTAATTTTGGTTTTGGCAGTCACGAGTGTTTAGGCAAATACATCGGCATGGTGATGCTGCCCGAAATGGTTCGACAAGTTCTGTTACAAACCAACCTCAAAGCCAGCTCACCAATGGACTACAAAAATGGGCCATTTCCTGAATCGTATCCACTGGCTTGGAGTGCTTAAAATTTTCGGCCTATTGACAGGTTTCAATGTCAAAACCTGTCAATAGAGAATATCAAGAAGTCAAGACACCTTGACAAAAATAAAAAAGGGGTCTAACCTTTAAACCAAATTAAACCTACCATGGAAAATACACCATGATTCTGCTGTTGTTCATCAACATGACCACGCCTCTCGCCGAGAAAGGATCAGCATCATGAGTCCCACACATAAAAAGCCCCCAACCCAAGTCAAAAAAACAGTGGCCAATCGCACCCAACAAGCCACCCGCGCAAAGCGCCCGATCAATCGGCCCGACGCAAAGGTACGCACTGGGCAAGTTGTTTTTGTCTCTGGCAAGTTTCCACCCCCAACTGGCACTCGGTTTAAGCAAAAAGCGATTTCGATTTATCCCGCTACGGAAGAACGTATTCGTTCTCTAACCGATGGCGAGAATGAAAGTGTCATTTTCAATTTCCTGCTGAACTTTGCGATTGATCAACTTGCAAAAAATCCACGAGTCATTAACTGCCCGCCATACTTTCAAAAGCTCTCTGACGAATTCGAGAAAAGTCAGCGGTAATCCCAAAACCACCTCAGTCATGTGCTAAAAAATTCAGTTTAACGCACCAATTTTGTGCAAATAACCAAGCACAGAAGCAACCCTCCTACGTATTAAACGACTAATTTTGCTGAGTAATCTCACTTCCGAGCACAATTGCTACAAAATGGTTTGCTGTTCAAATGAACCCTAAGCTAGGAAATTATTTTAGAACAATCAATTGTCCATTTTTTGATCCATTCTAATTTAAAAGTCAAGATGTCTTGATATCTTGACAATTAACGCATAAAAGTCTAAGCTTTGATGCGTCGAAACCAGCTCAGGGGTTCGATCGGCAAATCCACCGACTATTTTATAAACACAAACGTAAGGGATTCCACTATGAAAAAAACACTCTTGGGCCTCGGCCTGGCAATTACTTCACTCAGCGTTTCGGCCGAAACCGTCACTCTGGCCTATCAAAACGGATGGGCCTACACCCCACTTTACATTATGCAAGATCAAGGTTTAGTGGAAAAACATGCCAAATTAGCTGGCGTTGACCTCAAGGCCGAATTCCGCAACTTGGGATCCCCTGGCGTTATTCGTGATGCGTTAATCGCAGGTCAAGTACAATTTGGTGCAGTCGGTGTCCCAACACTCATTCAGATGCATGATAAAACAGCCGGTGACATCAAAGCAGTCGGCAACATCGTGTCCCTACCCATGTTCCTGAATACCAACGATGACAAAATCAAAAACGTCTGCGACTATAAAGACAGCAACGGCAAAATTGCTCTGCCAACAGTTAAGTCCAGTGTTCAAGCCGTTACCCTTCAAATGGCCAGTGTCAAGCTCTGCAAACTAGAACCATTCGCCCTAGACAGCAAAACGGTTAGCATGACACACCCTGACGGCATGGCTTCACTCCTCTCCGGCAATTCAGAAGTCACTGGGCACTTCACCAGCCCTCCATTCCAGCACGTTGAACTGGAAGAAGGAAAAGGCAAAGTTCGCAAGCTTCTGTCATCCTATGAAGTTTTAGGTGGCAAAACCTCTTTCATTCTCTTGGTTGGCTCCGAGAAGTGGAAAACCTCTCACGCAAAAGAATATGACGTCATTGTAAAAGCCTTCGAAGAAGCGCAATCGATTGCATCCAACAGCAAGAAAGTTGCAGCCGAAACCTACGTCAAAATTGAAAAACCCAAAGAAAGTGTAGCCGACGTTCTTGCACAAATGAATTCGGACGATGTCCTTTTCGATGTGACACCAAGCTACATCGCAACTTATGCAGATTTTATGTTCAACGTTAAAACAGTGAAAAACAAAGCCGACTGGAAAGCACTCAGCTTCCCGAACCTCCACAGCAAGAACGGCAGCTAAACAAGGCCAAACTGGAAATCCTCATCAAGGGGATTTCCCTTTCCCCATTCATGAAAACGGAGAACGCACATGAACGCGAAATTTGAGACCTACCACGTCGAGAGAACACCTCGTGCACCACTTCTACGGGCAGACGTTGAGCGAACATCACATGCACCACTGCCGCGAGCAGGCATCGAACAAACGCCGAATACACCACTACTGCGTGCAGACGGAGTCACACTGCAATACGCAACTCGTCAGTCCGTCACCACGGCCACTTATCGTGTCAGCTTTGAAGTCCGGCGCGGCGACTTGTTCGCCGTCATGGGGCATAGCGGATGCGGCAAAAGCACAATTTTGAACGCGATCGCTGGCAACCTGCACCCAGTCGAAGGAACCTTGCTGCTGAATAACAAATCGATTTCTGGTCCAGGACCCGAACGCATGGTCGTGTGGCAATCACATGATCAGCTTTTACCCTGGAAGACCGTACTCGAAAACGTTGCCTATCCGCTCATTTTAAATGGCAAAGCAACAGCCCAGGTCGCCCGAGCCAAAGCAACACAATGGCTTGAAACCGTTGGGCTAGCGCGTGCTTTGAATCAATTTCCGCACCAATTAAGTGGTGGAATGAAAATGCGCGCAGCAATCGCTCGCGGCTTGTGCTTCGAGCCAGAAATCCTACTGATGGACGAACCTTTCGCAGCCCTAGACGCACTCAATCGAGCACACATGCAAGACGAGTTAAAAGAACTCCAATCCCGCACCGGAACAACCATTCTACTGGTCACCCACGACATCGCCGAGGCGGTTCGTGTAGCCTCACGAATTCTGGTTCTAAGCCCCCACCCTGGCCAAGTTAAGGCCGAAGTCAACGGTGCACAAACTGATGCTGAACGCCTAGAGCTAACAGCCCTTTTAACGCAGCTTCTCCATGAAAAACACGATCATCACACAGAGGAAGTCTAAATGACACGCGCAAATATCATTTTCGACAAACTTGAAAAACCCGACCAAGCAGATCTTTCCCGACCTCTCACAATCTTTGAACAGATCCGAGAAAACAACTTGGTTCGCAAAGCCTTAGTCGTAGTGGTCATTCTCTTGGTTTGGGAGATGATGTCTCGCCTGGCGAATGTCCCGCTCATTCTGCCATCCGTGCCAGACACACTAGAGGCTCTACGCGCCGCCGCAATCGACGGCTCACCCCCGCTCTTCGAACACCTTGCAGAAACCATGCAAGCGCTCGGTGCTGGCTTTTTATCAGGCGCAGGAATCGCAATGATCTTAACAATCATCGCGATTAATTCACGCATTGGGCAAGACTTCTTAGAAACAATCGTTGGTGCATTTGCCCCTCTACCCGCGGTTGCAGTCTTTCCAATTGCATTAATGGTCTTCGGCATCAGCATGAAAACAGCCATTTTCATCGCTGGTTTTGCTGCGGTCTTTCCAGTAGCCTTAGGCACGTTTGCTGGCTTCCGAGGTGTCAGCCAAACGCTTCGCGATGTTGGTCACAACATTGGCCTATCCGGCATATCGTTTGTCGTCCGCATTCTGGTTCCTGCTGCCTTGCCATCAATCCTCACTGGGCTTCGCAATGGTTGGAGCAACGGGCTTCGCGCCTTGTTAGCGGTCGAATTCGTTATTGGTGCCGCCTCTGGTGGCGTCGGCGGCCTAGGCTGGATGGTTTTATCTGCAAAACAGGATTTAAATACTCCAATGGTGTATGCCGGAATCATGGCAATCATGATCATCGGTCTAAGCTTTGAACTCTTGTTCGGCGCAATCGAGAAAACAACGGTTCGCAAGTGGGGCATGCTTAAATAAAACTGCAAACCTAGTCAAAATTTAGAGCAACCGATTGCCTGAAAGCCTAAAATTTTGACTAGGCTCAAAACACCCGAAATTAAAAATAAACTAAGTTTTGGTGCGGTATTTTGAGTTTTTCCAAAACTCACTTTTTAACACTTCGGGATCTGTTTCTGGCCAACTCAGTCCCATTCGCTCTAAGGTGCCCACTAAAATTTCAGCCGTTAGCATATTTCTAAAGCCCTTGTGATCGGCAGGAACTATCCACCAAGGGGCGTGCATTGAAAAAGTATGCTCAATAATCCGCTCGTAAGCATTGGAATACAAACTGTAACACTCAGTGACATGAACATCTTCTCGGGTTAACTTCCAGCGCTTATAAGGCGATTCCCAACGCTCAACCATTCTACGCGCTTGCTCTTCACGAGAAATATTCAGAAAAATTTTTAAAATAGTGGTACCTGAATCGATCAACAAAGACTCAAAGGCATTAATATGCGCGACTTGCTTTTCAAACCATTCTTCACCAATTGTGTTATGCGTAATCGGGTTAATTAATGCATCATAGTAAGAACGATTAAAAATAACAGATTCACCATCGCCTGGCACATACGGATGAACACGCCATAAAAAATCATGCGCAAGCTCATTCGGACTTGGTTCTTTAAACGACACCATGCGCAACGACATCGGATGAACCCCACGCATAATTGAACGCGACACGCCATCTTTACCTGAAGTGTCTAATCCCTGAAAAATAACCAGCAACTTTTGTTTACCTTGGGCGTACAAACACGTTAACAAATGGTCTAAGCGCTGAGCCAATAAGTCAATTTTATCGTGCATGTCTTCTTGGCTTGGCATGTCCCCATAACGTGTTGGCCACTGCCGCAGACGAACCGAGCGAGTACTGACCATACAGGCCTGGCCCAAAATTTCCCATTGACTCTCAGAAATAACAGCGTCAGGGAAAAGCTTCTGCGCTAATTTTCCACGTTTTTTGACTATTTTTTGATCAAGTTTTGTCATGCGAACGAAAGATAGAAGTTTTATAAATCAAATGCCGAAACTAGAGAATATCCCCCTGCTTCTTCAAACTTTAACAACTGTATTCATTTTATACAATTCAGACTGTAGTTTATTTATTTAACCCCTATTGAAGGAGATTCACATGAAAACCAAAAATGAAGCTGAGGCCAAGTTACCCGATAAAATAACAGCCTTAGAATACAGTTTTGTTTTAGGTATTATTATTCTAAGTGCTGTATTTTTTTTACCTGATTTAGGCCAAAAACTGATTAACCAACTTGTGCTTGATCAACAACCAGCTTCAGCACAACAAAAATAACATGACGCTTTAACCGATTCAAATCAAGTGACCTAAATCAATTTGTTGTTTAAACCCCAAATAAGCCTGTAGTTCATTAGCATACTATTCTTTTATACCAATTAAACGCAATCAACTCCGAGTTTAATGACTAAAACTTGATGTTGCCTCAGTATAATAGAACTTTGGGCTTTTCTATTTTTTAATTGGGGCGCATGTTGAACCACACAACATCTAAATTAATTACCTTATCAATACTTATATTGCTAACAGGGTGCCAATCACTGGTCGACCAAATTCCCAATATACCTGATTTTCCGTCAAACAAAACAGACAATTCAGGCGCAAACCCAAAAGACTCGCAAAACAATTCGAACACTCAAGGCTCTGGTAAATCAACTAAAACACCCCCCCCCGAAATTGATCAAGCTAAAATTGATCAAGCCTTAATGAGTGCGCTTCATGACAAAACAGATCAAGGGAAAAAATCCCATTTTCGGTTAATCGAAGCCATGATTGCCAGCAACCAAACCCATGCTGCACTCTCACATTTAGACTCATTCCAACAAAACTGGGGCACCACACCGGACAGCCAACAACTCAAGGCCGAGGCATTGCGCAAAACTCGACAATTCAACCAAGCGGAAGCCATTTACAAATCGCTGGTTGAATCAGAAGCCGACAATCAAAAAGCTTGGTATGGCTTAGGTCGAATTGCCATTGAGCAAGGCAATCTTGAATCGGCTGTCTCTCATTTAGAAAAAGCCGTATCAATTAACCCTGAAGACCTTGAGGCAAACGCCGACCTTGGTTTGGTACACATGCTATTAAACCACAAAGACTTGTCTTTAAAGGCTCTTGAAAAAGCCAATCAACTCGCAGGCAATACATCAGACACTCTGTCCAAATTAGCATTGTGGGGTCTTGTTTTTCAAGAACTTGACATAGCCCAACAAGTAGCCACTCGTCTTAATTGGGATGAAACCACAAGAAACCAAGCTTTGTCCCAAGCTGCAAAAATTAGAGAACAATTTATAAAATACGATCGCCTCTTGCCATAACAACCAAACCGCTTAGGCGATTACCTCGTAAAGCGTCTAAGCTCATTGATTATTTGTATAACATTACGTTGATGCCTTTGAATATCCTGAGCATTTACATTGAGCTTCTGCGCTCGAATACTTTGAGAAAGAAGCCTCAACAATTCGGTTTCAGACAAGCCTGCTTCGATTCCTCTAAACACACTCACTTGAAGTTGCGTTAAATAACTAATATTCTCATTGAGCCAGGTTGACGAAACCAGGCCATAAGAACCCACAAAAATATCCCCAGATTGCAACGCCGAACGCAAACCCACCAGATAATTTAAACGATTAATCGTGCTTGAACCTGAAAGATCTGGAATCACTGCCTTTTGTACCGCATCACCCAACCAATACACATTTTCTTCAGTATTACGAATAAACAAAGTTTGACTTGACGTAATTTGCGGCAAAATTTCATAACGCCAATTCACCCATTCAGAATCGATCAAACCCAAATTACCTTTGTCTCGACTTAAGGTAAAACCTGGGATTACAATTTCATTCGGTTTAATCTCTTCTTGCCCAGTCAGACTAACTACCGATTGAATACACGCAGGGCATTTTGCAGCAATTTCGTCAGCAATCACTTTCCCCGCAACAAAACGCCCTTTAAATGCAGAGACCTGACGCAGATCGCCACTAAGAACTTGTAAAAAACCATAATTACCCAAAAAATGAGGTGCTTTAGACTGCGTGTTTAAAACATAAATAGCACGTCCTGGAAAACGCGCCTCAACTGCGGTAGCCGCATGAAAACCCACTTTTGTTGTGGCACCCGAATCGATCACTAACACCGAACGGCGACCCTCGATCACACCGATTGAAAGTGCCAAGGCTTGAGCAGATTGCGGTAAATAACGATTCGCACAGCGCCACTCATAAAAACTTCTAGAATACTGTACCCAACACGAATTATCGTCTGCAATGGCTAAGCCCTGGCCTGTTACCGACTGCACAACCGGTGGTATAACCGACTGAGGTTGTATTTGAGCCAACCCTAAGTTAAGCCAACTAATTGGCACACCAAAAAAGAATAAAAAAATAGCAAAACGATAATAAAATTTCATTTTTAAAATCAGCAACAACAAATTAATCAAATGGCTTAAAAACAAGAACTTGAATCTTATAGCAAATAAAATAAGATCAAAATGATTTAACAAAAAAATAACTTTTTAACCACACATGCCAACATATCCCCAAGAACCATTTTGCCAGCGCTTTTGCTCACAGTATTCTTAATCATAGTTAATTCACAATATTCGTCCATTAAGGTTTATTTGTGCATATCGCTATTTTAGAAGACAACGAAATTAAAATTATTTTATTAAAAGACGCTATTGAAACCCTAGTAGGAAAGAGGTCTACTATTTTAGAATATAAAACATTAACTGAATTCAAAAACAATCGGAAGCATTCATTCGACTTAATGATTAGCGACCTGCACTTACCCGACTCTTCTGGAAAAGAAACTGCCCAATTTTTAAGTCAGTACGGTCTAAAAATAGCCAAACATATTGTCATTTTTAGTGCCGATCATGAATTGGGCACAAGCTTAATTCATGCTCACACAAACCGCTTTAGCCAAGTTAAAGACCTCTCGAACCTGAACCTCACGCTGGACAAAGTACTTGAAACCTTTGTGAATTAAAACGAAATTGAACCGGGCACTCGCGGGTAAGGAATGACATCACGAATATTGTCTAAACCCGTGATGTAAGTTAAAAGTCGCTCAAACCCTAGACCAAAACCACCATGTGGCACAGTCCCGTAACGCCTTAAATCTCGATACCAATCCAAGTCTTCGCCAATTCCTTTGGCTCTCATTTTGGCATTCAGGCGATCTAATCGCTCTTCTCGCTGGCTGCCCCCAATAATTTCACCAATCCCTGGGGCTAATACATCCATTGCAGCACAGGTTTTACCATCATCATTTTCACGCATATAAAAAGCTTTAAGATCTTTTGGATAATTGGTAATCACCACAGGGCCTTTCACATACTCTTCCGCCAAATAACGCTCATGCTCAGACTGCAAATCCATACCCCAAGCAACGGGAAATTCAAACGATTTATTGGCCACCTTCAACAACCCAATTGCTTGGGTGTAATCGATCCGTTCAAAGTCTTGTTGTACCAACTGCTCAAGCCGAGTAATCACATCTTTATGCACCATGTTTTGAAAAAAAGCCATGTCTTCTTCACACTGATCCAACACGCGGCTGCCCACATACTTTAAAAAATCAACCGCCATCGAGGCCACATCATCCAAATTCGCAAAAGCAATTTCAGGCTCGACCATCCAAAACTCAGCCAAATGACGACTGGTGTGCGAGTTTTCAGCACGAAAAGTAGGCCCAAACGTATACACCCGCGACATCGCCAAACAAAATGCCTCAACATTTAATTGCCCAGACACAGTTAAAAAACTTTCACGCCCAAAAAAATCTTGTGAAAAATCAACTGCACCTTTCTCGTGACGCGGCAAATTCGCCAAATCAAGTGTACTCACACGAAACAATTCACCTGCACCCTCACAATCACTGGCAGTGACAATCGGCGTATTCACCCAAACAAACCCATGCTGATGAAAAAACTGATGAATCGCTAGCATCACCTGATGCCGAACACGACTGACTGCACCAAACGTATTGGTACGCGGACGCAAATGTGCCACCGAACGCAAGTACTCAAAAGTATGACGCTTTTTAGCGACTGGGTACGTTTCAGGGTCATCGACCCAACCCAACACTTGCACCGACTTAGCATGCACCTCAACGGCCTGGTTTTGCCCTTCCGAATCTTTTAAAATACCCTCGACCACGACACTACAACCTGCCGACAGCTTTTTAATTTCAGACTCATAATTGGGCAAAGCGCCATCGGTAATAATTTGAATGCCCTCAAAACACGAACCATCGTGAACATTCAAAAAAGAAAACCCACCTTTAGAATCTCGCCGTGTGCGCACCCAACCCTGCACCACAACAGGCTCGTCTTCAGTGCTACCCGATTTTTTGAGTAAGTCCACAATTCTTGGTTGCCATTCCATTCAATACCCCTTTCAACAAATTAAGTTCTGGCAACTACTTTAACATTCCTAACATCGAAACACAGCGCCAGAATTGACTCACCCGCTTCATTAAAGAGTTTAAACAACTTGCTTTCTAATATTTTAAAAAGTATGATACAGACACTCATTGGGGAGTAGCCGCTTTCTACACAGAAAGGCTTACGTCAACATACTTAGCTTAACTTTTTCAGTGGCTATGGCGTAAGCGGTTTAACACTTGGCAAGACCTTTGACTCGTTTGCTTCCAGTTGGCCTGGTGAAGCAAATTGGTCATTTGGTTTACCAGGCTCAGGGGTTCTCTTGATGTCTTCCGCACTTTTAATCTCCACAGTTGTTATCGCTTTCGCTGAAATCGGCGACAAAACTCAGTTACTTGCCTTTTTACTGGCCAGTCGTTTTAAAAAACCAATTCCCATTATTCTGGGCATTACTTTAGCCACGTTGATCAATCATGGTTTAGCGGGTTTAGTAGGTAGCTGGGTCACCGCAAACATCAACCCTGAAGTTCTGCGCTGGGCATTGGGTGCATCTTTTATCGCCATGGCCATTTGGACTTTAATCCCGGACACAATCCAAGAAACCGACACGAAACTAAGCACCAAGCTTGGGGTGTTCGGTATCACTTTGATCACTTTTTTTCTGGCAGAAATGGGCGATAAAACCCAAATCGCCACAGTCGCCATGTCGATCCATTACGCCGACGTTCTCATGGTTGTGGCAGGCACCACCTTGGGCATGCTAATTGCAGACGTGCCCGCCGTGTTTGTTGGCGACAAGCTTGCTGAAAAAATCCCAGTCAAATGGGTGCATCGAATTGCTGCTAGCTTGTTTATGTTGCTGGGTGTGGTCACTTTGTTGGGTATTGATGCACATTTTAAATTTTAAAACACTCACTCAACGAACAAAACAAACAACAAGGAGAACTGGACTCTTCAAACAAGTGACTATTGCTCACGATGAAATATTTCATCGTATTTGTTTTCAATCGTCTGCACCTCTTTATTCGTCAGCGCTGAGAATTCTTTACTACGCGCACGATTGGATAATCGACCACCATGTTGATTCAAAAACCTGATCAGCAGATCAACGGTTTTGTCTGGCATGTCGATGTAGTTCTTGATGAAGTCATTCAACAGATCATACTTCGTCAGATAATCCACTTCTTCCGGTAGCGTTTTATTGACTGTCTTTTCCACGCATTCAAAAAAAAACTCAGCCTGTTTGGTCGCGTCAAAATAGCGATAAAGGTTTATCGTCTCGTTAAAAACGTCAACATTACCCTTGTCCGTTGGACGCCATTCGACCAATTCAAGTCGAGGCTTGGAATAATACTCCAGCGTACGCCTATAATCGTCGAGTCGTTCAAGAATCACTGCTGATACGGGAAAAACCAATCCCTTAGGAACAAAACCTCTTTCTGCCAAAACATGGTGAAACAAATAACGATGGATACGACCATTGCCGTCTTCAAAGGGATGAATAAAGACAAACCCGAAAGCAATCAGCGTTGCCGCAAGAACAGGATCGTAGTCACTTTTCGACAACAACCGATTGGTTTCTATTAAGCCGGTCAGCAAACTTTCTAAATCTTCATGCCGTGCTGAAATATGAACAGGCATCGGCATCCCGGTGGCACGATCATGATCCCCAACAAATCCACCTTCCATGCGAAGGCCGGGCATGATAAAGCGATGATCTGAAATCACAATCGATTGTAGATACTCCAGCTCATCAACGCTTAACTCGCGTTGTCCGGCATTGCCAATCATCTTGCCCCAACGCTCGATGCGATGATGTGCAGGCCTCTCACCTTCAATCGTATAAGACGCTTTAGAGTCTTTCAGCAACAAAAAAGCTGCTGCTCGGCTTAGCAGATCAGCATGCGTTTTTCCGATGTGATCCTTAGCCGCCTTTGAAAGATTCATGGCAATCAACCGATCTAGTTTTTCAGTGCGACGAATCATCGGGCAAAATTCTCGTGTGCCAGGCAGATTATTGCGCACGCGATGTCGTTTTGAATCGCGAGGTACCGCTGCGTATTGAAGCTTCTCATGGACTAAGGGAACAAAATTTCCCTGAGCGGCATCGTCCAATTCAAGCGTGTTATTGGTGAGCCATTCATACAAAAACCAGAGTCGGCGGCTGTAATTGCCCGTTGGCTCGCGCTTGACGATATTTACCATCTCTTGCGGATCAATGACATCGAAAAGCGCTTTCAGAATGGCCAAGTCGATGCCTTCGTACTTCAGCGCGAAGGTAAGATGGCCTTGCAAGGTGTCGTCCGGCTTGTGACGTGGTGTGTATAGCTGCCAACGTCCGTGCCGAATCATCTTGTGTTTTATGCCGATGGCACACAGGCTGTCTGGCGCAGGGACTGCCAAACAATATCTCTCAATCAGCGCGGCATAGCCTACCGAGGTTACCCCCGCCGCCAGTGCCGGAAAGTCTTGAAAAACGTTTATCTTCCCTGATTTTTGATTAGAATACGTCATTTTTATGAATTTTAATTAGACCAACAAGTCAATATCATTGCATGAAAAACGATTACTGGCTATGAAATCTGATTAAAAATTGAGCTTTTTGTGAAAAATGATATTTTGCGCTAAAACGATTCTGCGAATCTCGTATGAAGAACTTCTAGCAAAGAGGGGCATTTGACTCGTATTGAAGGCAATCGAAAGCCTTACAGCCATTTCAAGACCAATACCTGCATTACGTTTAACAATTGCAAACTTCATAATTCACAATTTCAGCATGCTCACCACCAAACCCCGAGGTTTGCAATGCCAAAAAAGTTGCAATTTTTGCACCGAATAAAGTGCCATTTTTTGAATCATCGAAAGGTACTTGACCAACAAGCTGACCTTGTTCAGCCTCTTGAATATTAACAAATCGTATATCTGCATCCGCTTTAATTGATTTATAAAAATGCCTACAAAAGTATGGAACATAACACTTTGCTCAGCGGTAAATTATGAGCGAAGCGGAAATTTTATCCCTGTGCCTGCGTTTTTTAAATTTTAGTCATTACGAATGAGACTGTGACAGATTGACCATCCTCATGATCAACAACAAAACCATCAACTCTTTTGATCTCTAACTCTTTCAAACCTTTATCTATCTCTTCAATCTTATCTGGATTTGACTTATAAAGCGTTGTCTTAATCTTCTCTAAAGTTGCATAAATAATGTCAGACATTAAATCCAGATGTTCATTTATGCCTAACAGTAAATCTGCAAAGCTCGTCGAATTATCATTATTGTTAATATAATTCAGACTCAGCCCTACCATATCCGTCCTTACTGGGACGAAAGAGAGAACTTCTTCTTTTTGCTTATCGCTATAGTCAATGCTATGAGCTCCTAGCTTATGCCTGATATCACGTATATTAAGCTTCTCCAGCCTAGTTCGGAAAGCAGAATGCTCTGGATGTTGGCAGAGCTTACAAATAGTAAAAACAGCTTCCTGCTGAATGTATGTTGAATTCAAAGCCCCATACATTCTGAGGTATTTTTCTCCAACTTCGTTGTATCTCGAAATACCTTCCATACCGAATCTCAAAAAATGATCAAGTGACAAGGAGGTATCATCAATAAGATCCATCCCTGTACAGATAAAATTCCAATCTTTTTCATCATTCAAACTCAGTGAACGCCGAGCATAGACAGAGAAAGACTCTTCTTCCTTTGGACCCTTGGCGAGTCGCCCATTAACAAGACGGCGCAAAAAATCCACATGATCATATAGTGCTTTTGCTTTAAGACTATGCACGTACTCTCCTTGAAATTTAACGTTGAAGCTAAGTGGTGCCGCGTCTAGCGGCATCCAATCTTGAGCGCTTTGTTATGTTTTTATTTACCACCAGCGGCATTACATTTAAGTGTTTACGTTGCTGCTCTGCTTGCCATAAATCATATTGAAGTTGTTGAGCTAACCAACTTTCAGAACTGGTATTGAAGGCAATCGAAAGCCTTACAGCCATTTCAGGACTAATACCTGCATGACCATTAACAATCGCACTCAAGGTTTTACGGCTAACACCTAATGATTTAGCTGCTGCTGTCACTGTAATTTCTAATGGCTCTAAACAAAGCTCTTTAATCACTTCGCCTGGGTGGGGTGGGTTGTGCATCAACATAAAACATCCTTAATGGTAATCTTCATAATTCACAATTTCAGCATGTTCACCATTAAACCGAAAAGTAACACGCCAGTTGCCGCTTACCCAAACTGACCAAATATCGCTGCGTTTACCCGTTAAGGCATGCAAACGAAGCCCCGGTAAATCCATATCTTTTGGGCTGGTTGAAACATTCAAACGACCGAGAATTAATCGAAGCCTTTTGGCATGCTTTGTTTGTATTCCTTTAAGGGTACCTTTTACAAAAAA
>DIYC01000168.1:0-1581 GCA_002428895.1 Burkholderiales bacterium UBA6064
ATTTTTCAAAAACAGAAAGTCGCAGGAAATAGAACATAATTTCTCAGATGTATTTGAGGACGATTTAACCCACTTAAGCAATCAAACTGAGTCAGAGTTATTCAAAAAATTTAGGAGAGATCCAAACTTTTTTCTGAAATAAATTGAGCTTATCAAACGTAACAGACAAGAAAAACCGCAGCAGTGTTGCTGCGGTTTGTTTACTTAGACAAAATTGTCATCGGGACGAATGTTTGAATCGATTCTAAAATCCCTAAAAAAATTATGAAATGTTTTAGCTTTAAAGCTTCCCGCTAAGTTATGATTTGATTGGTTTTCTTCAACACCACTGCTCAATTGAGAAGCCAAATGGCGAGTGGCAGCTTCTGATACTCTCGCACCACTATTTAATACCATGGACTGACTTTGAGGCACTGAAACTCGACCCGATTTAGGTTGAGAATTACCTGATTCTTGAATGGAAGTTTGAGTTGAAACTTGACGTATAAATGGATCTATTGGTGAGGGCATAATGTTCTCCGAATATTATTTATGTAATGTTTTTAAGTAACTGGAAAGATCAACAAAGTTCGTTTAATTCATGAAAACCATCTGTTCTGCAGATCGGTTTTGCAAATATAAACGCAGAGTATTGTACTCAATACAAGACAGCATCCATCGCTAACAGGTTTATTTTAGTGAAGTACAACTGTTTGCGCTTCACCTTCACGGCGAGCAAGAACTTGGCCAATTGGATACACTTGCTCACCTTGCTGTTTTAGAGTTTTGATCGCTTGATCTGCATGCGCAGCAGAAACAATCACCACCATCCCTATACCGCAATTAAAAACACGATTCATTTCATCAAAAGACACCTGCCCGTTTTGTTGTATCCAGCGAAACAACTCTGACTCTGGCCACATAGAGCGCTGAAGATGCACAGTTAAATGCGTTGGCAAGACCCGCGGAATATTTTCCACTAAGCCACCACCAGTAATATGCGCTAAGGCACGCACTGGGACAGTTTTTAACAACTCAAGAATGGGTTTAACATAAATACGAGTTGGTGCCATGATTGCTTGTTGCAAACTCTGACCATCGCAAACTTGAGTTAAATCAGGCTCAGACCTTTCTAAAATTTTACGAACTAAAGAAAAACCGTTTGAATGGACACCATGAGACGCTAAACCAAGAACCACATCACCCAAAGCAACTTGTTTCCCATCAATAATTTTAGCTTTTTCAACAACGCCGACTGCAAACCCAGCCAGATCATATTCGCCTGCAGGATACATGCCAGGCATTTCAGCCGTTTCACCGCCAATCAGCGCACACCCAGCTAATTCGCACCCTTGCGCAATACCAGCGATAACCTGGGCAGCAACTTGGACGTCTAACTTACCACACGCAAAATAATCAAGAAAATACAATGGCTCAGCGCCCTGAACAAGAATATCATTCACACTCATTGCAACAAGATCGATGCCCACAGTGTGATGAATACCCCATTCAAAAGCCAAACGCAATTTGGTACCTACCCCATCGGTGCCGCTCACCAATACGGGTTGCTGATAACCTGGGGGGACTTCAAACAACGCCCCA
>DIYC01000168.1:1790-7148 GCA_002428895.1 Burkholderiales bacterium UBA6064
CGCCCCAAACCCGCCAATACCAGCTAAAACACCAGGACGCAAAGTACGTTGAGCCAATGGCTTAATGGTTTCAACAAGGTTATCGCCCGCAGCGATGTCAACGCCAGCGTCTCTATAAGTTAATGGAGAAGTCATAATTGTCTCAAATAGAAATAGATCATCGTGCACGATGCATTTACGTTTAGCGACATTTTAACCGACCTAAACGCCAATTCGAACCTAAGCAAGCATTCGGCAGCAAGGTTTGAATTTTTTAGCCAACCTTTCAAGATAGGCATCAAAAAAGAGTTGAATCAGCGTATCATAAAGGGTTTAGTTATTTCATTTACTTTCCTGCTGCATGCAACAACTGCTACTTGATGTATTTACGCCTCCGCATCCCAATTTGAATAACTTTCTAATTGGTGCCAACGCACAAATCATGCATCTTTTAAACGAATTTAAAATGGCGAATAGCAACTGTCGGCATCTCTATTTATGGGGGCCTACGGGCTGTGGTAAAACACATTTACTGCGCAGCACTGCGGATCAATTGCACGTTCCCGTGAACAACGGGCAGTCACGCTTTGTATTTAAACCCAGCCATAACCACTTAATTATCGACAATATTCCAGCGTTAACCCAGTTTTCGCAAATACAATTGTTTAATGCATTTAACAGCAGCATTGATGGCCATATGCCACACTTTATTTTGCTTGCAGGCGAAAAACACCCTTCTGAACTCTCTCTCCGACAAGACTTGCGAACCCGAATTGAAGGTGGCTTATGCCTACGAATTTCCCCCTTAACCGACGAAGAAAAAACGCAAGCACTCCAACACATTGCACAAGCTAGAGGTTTAGAATTAAGCACCGATTTAACTGAGTTTGCACTGCAAAATTTTCGTCGCGATATGGGGTCACTCACTGCCCTAATTGACGGCCTGGACCGTTTTTCCTTAGAACAAAAAAAACCCGTTAACCTGAATCTGTTGCGCCACTGGATGCGCAGAAGAGAAAGCTTAGTTGTGAGAGAAAATGAAACTCGCTCTATTTGATTTAGACAACACCTTATTGCCACTCGACTCCGACCATACTTGGTCTGAGTTCTTAATTAAGCAAGGCATTGTCAATGCTGATGAATTTAAAACAAAAAATGACTACTTCTTTGAACAGTATAAAAAAGGCACACTGAACATTGATGAATTTTTAGAATTTCAATTAAAACCCTTGAGTCAACACAATAAAATCCAACTTGACACTTGGCATCAACAATTTATGCAACAACTGATTCAACCTGCGATCCACGAAGCCGCACTCAATTTAGTGAAAAAGCATCGCCAAAATGGCGAAACTTGTCTAGTGATTACAGCAACCAATCGATTTATTACGCAACCTATTGTGAAACAGTTTGGCATTGAACCGAACTATCTGATTGCCACCGAACCCGAATTTTTAAATGGTCAATTTACTGGGCAGGTGGCTGGTCAACCTTGTTTTCAACAAGGTAAAATAGAGTGTTTGAAGCGATGGCTCAAACACAATCAACTTAACCTGCACAACTGCGAACAAATTACTTTTTACAGCGACTCAATCAATGACCTGCCATTGCTTAAACTTGCAACTCACCCAGTTGCAACCAATCCAGACCAACAATTAAGAATGATTGCTCTGCAAAAAAACTGGCCTATTTTGGAGCTCTTTTGATGATTAGGCAGTTTATTAAACACATTTTTCTGAAAAAAAAGACCCCTTTTACTCTAAATAAAAACTCATCGAACACAACAGTAATTCAGCCTAGCCAGTTGGTCAAAAAACCGACCATTTGGGGCAAAAGTAGTCATCAAATTGATCAAAAACTATTGTCGCACAATGCCGTGAATGTTTGCCAAGTTCTTCAAAAAAAAGGCTTTCAAGCGTTTATCGTTGGCGGTGCAGTACGCGATTTACTCTTAGGTAAACGCCCCAAAGACTTTGATGTAGCAACCGACGCAAAACCCGAGCAAATTCGACAGGCATTTAGACGGGCACGTATTATTGGTCGTCGATTCCAAATTGTTCATGTGATGTTTGGTGCAGAAACAATCGAAGTTTCAACCTTTCGTGCATTCAACCAAATTGGCGCTGAAACCGATGAGCACGGGCGAGTTTTACGCGACAATGTATTTGGCAAACAAAACGAAGATGGTGCTCGGCGCGATTTTACAATTAATGCCATGTATTACGACCCTAAAACTGAAACAGTATGGGACTATCACCATGGTATGGAAGACATTCAAGCTGGCGTTCTCAGAATGATTGGCGACCCGGGCACGCGCTACCGCGAAGACCCAGTCAGAATGCTTCGCGCCATTCGGTTTGCCAATAAGCTTCAGCTTAAAATCGACCCAGCCACACTCGAACCAATTGCTAAAATGGCCAGCCTGATTCAAAACGTACCTGCTGCGCGTTTATTTGACGAAATGACCAAATTACTTAGCAGTGGTCAAGCCATGGCTTGTATTCAGGGTTTACGACAAGCAGGCCTGCATCAAGGAACGTTTCCGCTACTCGACCTTATTTTAAATCACAAACAAGGTCAACCCTTTTTAATCGAGGCGCTACGCCGAACCGATGAACGAGTTCACGACGATAAACCGCTCAGTTTGGGCTTTTTATTTGCTTGCTTGTTGTGGCCTTTAACACTTGAACGATGGGAAAAAAAACAAGAATCAAACTCACAAAAGTTTCCCGCTTTACTTGAAACAATTGACGAGTTAATTTATGAACAATCACAACAATTGTCTATTCCAAAACGAATCACTGCTGACATGCGTGAAATTTGGGCATTTCAACCCCGCTTTGAAAAACGAAATGGTACTCAACCCTTCCGCATGATCGAGCATCCGCGTTTTCGAGCATGTTTAGATTTTCTCGAACTGAGAACATTTGCAAAAGAAATTGATTCAGAACTAGCAAACTGGTGGCGACTTTTTTACGACGGTGACAACACAACGCGAACGCGCCTACAAGCCGAAGTAAAAGACTCACAAACCAACGGCAAAAAGAAACCTAACAAACGAAAGCGTAAAAATAACTCTACTCGGCAACCCCAAAATGCTGCCACAAATTCACAGGCTAACCTTTCTAGCTCAACCAACACAACCAACAACCATGATGATGAATCATAAGGTTTACTTAGCCTTGGGTGGGAATATGGGTAACATTCAAACCACATTTGACCAAGTCATCGATCAATTAAGCAACAACCCATTTGTTAGTGATTTATTTGAAAGCCCTCGCTACCAAACAGAACCTATTCACGCCGAAGGCCCACCCTTTGTCAACTCCGTGTTGCAACTAAACTGGTCGGCTTCAGCGCAAAATCTACTCAACACCTGCATAACCCTTGAAAGGGAATTAGGTAGGCAACGAACGGCGATCAATGCTCCCAGAACCATCGACATTGATATTCTACTCTTTGGGACTAAAGCTATTCATCATAATGACTTAATTGTTCCTCACCCTAGAATGCACTTAAGGCGCTTTGTGCTACAACCATTAACCGATTTAAACCCTGACATTGAAATTAAACCCTTCGGTTTGGCTCACCAATTACTACAAAACACTTTAAACCAAAAAATTCAACGCCTCTAACACAACTTTCGAGCCCAAAAATTAATAAAATCCCCTTGACCTCAGATAAACTTGCGACGATCAACTTGATTTAAGTGAAAAACAGAACATGAACGGTAACTTAAGTGCAGAAAAATTTCAACACATTGTGATCGAAGGCCCAATTGGTGTTGGCAAATCCTCCCTAACACAAAAGCTTGCCGAACACCTCAACGCAGATTCACTGCTCGAAAAACCTGATGACAATCCGTTTTTAATCCGTTTTTACCAAGACCCTCAACGCTACGCATTGTCCACACAACTATTTTTTTTATTTCAACGCCTTGATCAATTACGCGATGGAATGCAGGCCAACTTGTTTAAAAGCAGACTGATAGCCGATTTTCTACTCGACAAAGACCCCCTATTTGCAAGTCTCACACTGGATGAAGCGGAACTTAAGTTGTACCGACAAATTTATGAACACCAACGTCTAAAAATACCTAAACCCGACTTAGTCATTTATTTACAAGCGACAGCACAGTCTTTACTAGAACGCGTACAAAAACGTGCCAAATCTTATGAAAGCCAAATTTCGCTTGAATATCTTCAACAACTGAATAATGCTTATAGTCATTTCTTTTACCACTATGAAGAAACACCCCTTTTAATTATCAATACAGATCATTTAAATCCAATTGACCGAACTGAAGACTTCGAATTGCTACTTCATCAAATTGATACAATGAAAGGCCGAAAAGAGTTTTTTAACTGCCGTAACTAAAATAGTGCCTTTAAATGATAAAAGGTTAAGAACATGGTAATGAATGCCACACAGACTAAAAAAATGACACTCCCAAGATTAAAATCACTCAAAATAGCACAAGAAAAAATTGCTATGCTGACTTGCTATGACGCTTGCTTTTCATCTTTACTGAACCAAGCTGGGGTTGACGTCTTACTGGTGGGCGATTCGTTGGGCATGGTATTGTCTGGTTTTAACTCCACCTTACCCGTTACCCTGCAGCAAATGGTTTACCACACCCAATGTGTTGCTGCTGGCAATTCAAACGCGCTGATTATCGCCGACATGCCTTTTGGCAGTTATCAAGAAAGTCCTGAACAAGCCTACCGAAATGCCTGTCAATTAATGGCAGCAGGTGCTCACATGGTAAAGCTTGAAGGCGATAATTGGATGTCGAAAACCGTTGAGTTTCTTCATCATCGTGATATCGCAGTGTGTGCTCACCTGGGTTTAAAACCCCAATCGGTGCATGCAGTGGGCGGCTATAAATTACAAGGCAACACCGCCGAAGAAGCACAAAAACTCTCTCAAACCGCCCACGCACTTGAACAAGCTGGTGCACAACTAATTCTTTTTGAAATGATTCCTAGTGCCTTGGCACACAATCTAACCCAAATGCTCAAAGTACCCACCATTGGCATCGGAGCAGGCCCACATTGCGATGGGCAAGTATTAGTCATGCATGACATGCTCAACATTTATAGCGGCAAAAAACCTAAGTTTGTCAAAAATTTTATGGACGGGCAACCCAGTATCGCAGCCGCGATTGCAAGTTATGTCCAAGCAGTCAAAAACAATACTTTTCCTACTCAAGAACATAGTTTTTAGTTGTTATGCTACAAGTATCTAATATTAATACCCTGCGCAGTCAATTGTTAGGTCACAACCGAGTTGCTTTTGTACCCACCATGGGTAATCTACACGATGGACACCTATCTTTAGTGAAACTAGCTGGCGAATACGGCGACCCTGTCGTGGTCA
>DIYC01000152.1:0-2127 GCA_002428895.1 Burkholderiales bacterium UBA6064
AATCGCGGCGAAATTGCCCTTCGAGTCTTGCGCGCGTGTAAAGAATTAAACATCGAAACCGTCGCCGTCCATTCAACGGCAGACACCGACGCCAAATACGTCAAATTGGCCGACGAATCCGTTTGCATTGGGCCACCACAATCTAAAGACAGCTATCTCAACATACCCGCTATTATCAGCGCTGCAGAAGTCACCGATGCAGAGGCCATTCACCCTGGCTACGGTTTTTTATCTGAAAACGCCAGCTTTGCCGATCGCGTTGAAAAAAGTGGCTTTACCTTCATCGGCCCACGCGCCGAATCAATTGTTCTCATGGGCGATAAAGTATCGGCCAAGCAAGCAATGATTGCAGCCGGTGTGCCCTGCGTACCCGGCTCCGAAGGTGAATTACCCGAAGACCCCGCTGAAATTCTTCAAATTGCGAAACAAGTTGGCTTTCCTGTCATCATCAAAGCTTCCGGTGGCGGGGGTGGGCGAGGCATGCGTGTTGTTCACCACGAACGCGACCTCATCAAAGCCGTCAACACCACCAAGACAGAAGCAGGTTCGGCATTTAATAACCCATCGGTATATCTCGAAAAATTTCTTGAAAATCCACGACATATCGAAATTCAAGTACTCGCGGACCAACATGGCCATGCGGTTTGGCTTGGAGAAAGAGACTGCTCCATGCAGCGTCGGCATCAAAAAGTGATTGAAGAAGCACCTGCACCCAATATACCTAGAGATCAAATTGCTGTCATCGGGGAACGCTGCGCACAGGCCTGTAAAAAAATTAATTACAGAGGCGCAGGTACCTTTGAATTTCTCTATGAAAATGACGAGTTTTATTTCATCGAGATGAATACCCGTATTCAAGTTGAACACCCAGTGACTGAGTTCATCACCGGCATTGATTTGGTTCAAGAGCAAATTCGAGTTGCTGCCAAGCTACCTCTGCGCTTTACCCAAAAAGACATTCAATTCAGAGGGCACTCCATGGAATGTCGTATTAACGCCGAAGATCCATTTAAATTTACCCCCTCACCAGGGCCCATTAAAGGTTGGCACCCACCGGGTGGCCCAGGTGTTCGTGTCGACTCCCACGTGTATTCAGGTTATCATGTACCACCCTATTACGATTCAATGATTGCTAAAATCATCACGTTCGGTGAAGACCGAAAACAAGCCATGGCCAGAATGCGCCAAGCCTTGTCTGAATTAATTATCGAAGGGGTTAAAACCAATACTGCATTACACCGCATGCTCCTAGACGACCTAAACTTTATTGAAGGTGGTACTTCAATTCATTACCTGGAACAAATGCTCGAAAATAAAAACCATTCATAGCTCATGAGTCACAATCAAAACCCAGACCTAATTCAAGCAACCCTTCAACTCCCATTTAAATTGGCAGATGAGGTTTCCGACGTCTTACTCAGCTTAGGCGCTTTGTCCGTCTCACTCGAAGACGCCCAAGCTGAAACCGATCAAGAAATCGCCCTATTCGGCGAACCAGGACTAGAACCCGAATCAGCGGCCTGGGATCACAACACAGTAATCTGTTTATTTCGAAATCAAACGGAAGCTGAAACAATTTTTTCTCAAATACCCAAAAATTTTTTAAATGGCCAACAACCCGCCTTTAGTCCAATTGCCCATAAAGACTGGGTTCGAGAAACACAAGCTCAATTTGAACCCATTCAAATTACTGAACAGTTTTACATTATTCCTACTTGGCATTTAACCGAAGCCACCCACAACAAAACGCAAATCATTCTAGATCCTGGCTTAGCGTTTGGAACAGGTAGCCATCCCACAACAGCCCTGTGCTTAAAATGGCTGTGCGCACACCCTCCAAACAATCTTCAAGTTCTCGATTACGGGTGTGGTTCAGGCATTTTGGCAATTGCTGCTGCAAAACTAGGTGCAGCGCAAGTCACCGGCATCGACATTGACCCTCAGGCCATCACCAGCAGTAGCGACAATGCCCAGCAAAATGGTGTGCTGTTAACGCTCGGCCAACCCTCGCTATTAAAATATCAGCAGCAATTTGATTTAGTCATGGCCAATATTTTATCGAATCCTTTAAAACTACTGGCACCTTCATTGTCTAGCCACTTACGCCCCGAAGGTCATTTAATTTTT
>DIYC01000152.1:2380-5850 GCA_002428895.1 Burkholderiales bacterium UBA6064
TCGAAAAGCCGATGAAGTCATGAGTTTCTATGCCCCTTGGATCAATCATTTATCGGTTTGGCAAGAACAAGACGGCTGGGTCTGTATTCACGGTATTAAAAAAGGAGTGGCGACATGAGCCTTGCAACTCGGTGCCCACACTGCGATACCTTATTTCGCGTGAGTTTAAGCCAATTGCAAGTTCATAAGGGGTTGGTGCGCTGCGGTAGCTGCCAATCTATATTTTCTGGGGTTGAACAACTCACAGCTGCGGATACGGAAGTCTGGCGACGCTCACATTTAAGTTTTGAACAAACAAAACAAGAGCCCACAGAACAACCCCCTCAAGTGGTTAAACCCAAATTTTTAAGCGATCAAAAAAAAACCAAACATTTTCAATGGCCTACCCTGTCACAGGCGCCACAATATTTCAAGCCTGTTGCCTTCACTTTACTGATCGGTTTTATCATCCAAGCAATTTGGTGGCAGCGCGTACCAATAGCCGAACAATTTCCAAGTATCGCCACCTGGATAAAAAACAGCGAACCCACAATTCAATGGCTATTTAGTCAACCAGCCACCACACTGCAAGTCCAAGGCAGTGGGCTTTCACGAATCAATCAAAATGGATTACAGGTCGATTTAACCTTGCATAATAGCAATCGGCTGCCCTCTAAATGGCCCCACATTCAAATTCAACTCATCGACCCCCAAAGCAATACCATTGCCGTTAAAGTACTAAAACCCTCTGACTATGTAAAACGGTCAGACCTTTTATCAGCCAAAGCCAACCCAATTGAAGCAGGCCAAACCGTTGAAGTAATTGCTTTTTTAAATCTAGCACAATTAAATCAACACTTACCCAACACAACAGCCACGGGTTTTGAAATTCAACTATTCGATGGCAGTTTTGAATTACCTCACTAAGAGACACTGCATTGACGTTTTAACTCAATCATTAGGTAAACTATTATGACTAAAAAAGCACTCATTTGTGGTTCAATTGCTTTTGACACCATCATGAACTTTGAAGATCAATTTAAAAAACATATTTTGCCAGATCAAGTTCATATCTTGAATGTATCCTTCCTGGTTCCTCGTCTCAGAAAAGACTTTGGTGGTTGCGCAGGCAACATTGCCTATAGCCTGCACCAACTCGGTGGGCATGCCATTCCAATGGCCACAGTCGGTCATGATTGCGCAGTGTATATCGACAAATTTTCAACCCTTGGAATTCAAACAGAATATTTAAAAATTATTCCCTCAGAATTTACTGCGCAAGCCTTTATCACCACCGACTTAGACGACAATCAAATCACAGCTTTTCACCCAGGGGCCATGAATTATGCCCATTTAAATACGATTACCTCAAACATCGACTGCGACCTAGCCATTATTGCTCCAGATGGGCGGCAAGGCATGATCGACCATGCCGAGCAATTGGCTAGCCTAAACATTCCATTTATTTTTGACCCAGGCCAAGGCTTACCCATGTTCGATGGTAAAACATTAAAGCGATTTTTAGAACTCGCCACTTATGCAGCAGTCAACGATTACGAAGCAAAACTGTTATGCGAAAAAACCAATCAATCACTCGAACAACTGGCCTCGACCGTGACTGCGCTGTTTGTCACGCGCGGAGCGCAAGGCAGTTGGTTATTTTATGGCAATCAAAAGTATGAAATTCCAGCCGTTAAACCCACTCAAATGATTGACCCAACAGGCTGTGGCGATGCTTACCGAGGTGGATTACTGTTTGGTTTACTCAATGATTTATCTCTACAGCACACTGCTAAGTTAGCAAGCCTCATGGGATCAGTTAAAATTGCTTATAAAGGCGGTCAAAACTACCAAATTACTGCCTCTGATCTGTATCAACGATTTGAAAAAGAATTTGGTCATTCTCCCTGGTAAACGCATACAACTGGCCAAACCTTTTGTGTTTTAAAATTTTTTTAGGTCTTTATTATGTCCAATTTACTTAAACAATTTAGTCGCAAAATTAAACTTCTTGTTGTTCTTAGCCCTTTCATGTTAGTTGGTTGTGCCAGCCAAATTCAATCGGGCAATGTGTATCGTGAAAACGAAGCCTTGCGATCACAAGCGGTCGAAATGGGAATCGTTGAAAGCGTTCGCAACATTACCATTCAAGGCACCAACAGTGGTGTAGGCGGTGCAACGGGTGCAGTGATTGGTGGCGTAGCCGGTAGCAATGTCGGTGGGGGTTCAGGCAGAATTCTAGGTTCAGTAATAGGTGCAGTTGCAGGTGGCGTAGTGGGTCAAAAAGCTGAAAATGCAATTGTTACAAGACCTGGATTAGAAATCACCGTTCGCCTAGACAGTGGCAGCTTAAGAGCGATTGTGCAAGATGCAGACACCTATTTTTCTGCGGGTCAGCGGGTTCGGGTTGTTACGCAAAACGGAAAAGCAAGGGTAACGTTCTAAGGTGTAATAATCTAATAATCCTGTAGAAGTTGACAGCCATCAAATAACGAAAAATATAGGGGAATAGCTGGGGAGTTACTAATTTTCTGACTTAAAAGGAAATTCGTAAACCCCTCTTAAAGCAAGCTTTTCGCAACCATCATATTCTTTTGACTTTTCGTCAATCATATACAAGCTAGCATTTTTCTTTGTAATCACTGAAACTGTTTTTTGACAAGCGATCAGATCCGGATTTTTTTGTTTAATCACAGTTTTTAAGTCATCTACAACCTTGAAATACAAGTTTGTGATGAATTTTTTTAGTTCTGTATCCTCCACATCTTCTAGTGCTTCGGATAAATCATATAGAGTTTCAGGTGGTTTCTCGCCATTTACCTGAATGATTTGCGTCCAAAATGGGCTTTGCATTAATGCCGGAAGAATAAAAGGTACAAAAACTTCACTGATATCGATGTCAATGTCATGGTAAGTGTAAACCTCTTTGCCATCTCGAGTTGATCTAGTTTGAGTAAGTACCGAGTAATGAAGCAATTTTCCATCGTGTTCAAGTGTTCTCGCTTCTTGTGTGTTGCACTCATCATGAATCAGCACATTTCGGTCGTTAAACAAATTGGCAGTATTCTCCCAAACCGTGATGACCCCCTTCTTTTTACTTTGGGTGTTTGCTGAATAGGCAATTGGCCCGTTAAGCGGCATTTCATCCAATTGTTCATTTAATAAGTCACCAAGGGTTTGATTCGCTCGGTTTAAACGTTCTGGCCGGTGAGGGGCAACAACCCAAAAGCTGTCTTTAGGCGCTCTTGGAGTCAGGCTGTCCCAATCTTCAACAGGATTCAAGCCAAAAGTGCCAGAAAACACATGCTTTGGCATTTGGCTTGATGAATGATTGTCTACACCCAGCGTTAAAGCATAGGCAGTACCTACAACTGCTTCAGCAAAAGCCCTAAAACCAGCGTCACCCCGAAGGGAGTTTGGGTAATCAAACTGAATTTTGTAAATAGGGATATTGGCAGCTCGCGCACTAAACATTTTTGTCACGGACACCC
>DIYC01000152.1:6038-9801 GCA_002428895.1 Burkholderiales bacterium UBA6064
GACACCCGTGTCGAACCAATTTCAAACTGAGTCACATGATTGGTATCGCCCCCTTGACCGAGTTGCGTTGATATTGTCGATTGCATCGGATTGATTGGAACACCAGGCAATTTGTCACCAATTAGCGAGTTTGATCACTTCATCCTAACAAATGTTATTTTGCAAGTCTATTATTTTTAAGGTGGGCACAATAACGTATATCCCCACTGAAACTTTATTATCGGTCAAATGTTGAATTCAAATCACGACAAAAACCGCACTTGCCCACCGAACCAATCAATAAAAGCTAGGCATTAAGCCCTGCAACACAATCATGACCACTTGCACAATGAGAAAAAACACCAGCGGCGTTAAGTCAACTTGCCCAACAGTGGGCACAATACGCCGCAAAGGCTCTAGAAAAGGACGAGAAAGTTCATTCACCAACGACGCAAATGGCGAAAACGGGTTAACCCAGCTGAGAACCACTTGCACCAACACGATGCCCATGAGCAAATAGGCTAAATTACGGATTAACCAAAACAGAGAAACCGGAACGCTAAAAGCGATAATTTGAGAAAAACTTTCACCCTGAATCCCAGACGCGATAGCAATTAAGATGACTTGAAGCACATAGGCCACTAAAAAGGCACCCACGACCGAGGCACAATCGATCCCACCAAAGCCAGGCACAAAGCGCCGCAAAGGACGAACCAACCAATCGGTCATGGCAAAAACAAACGGCGCAAGCAGGTTACTTGGGTGTATTTTTGCCCATTGCATTAACACACGAAGCAACAGGCAAAACACCAGCACGCTGGCTACAGTCTGCAAAATTAATCGAAACACTTCGAGCAAAGTACTCATCAATCAACCTTCATGACAACAACTTTCAGATTAAAAAACTAAAATGGGCGACTAGAGTAAACTTATTTATGGGCGAGAACCTGTCGGAAAAGGCCAAGTAGTGGTTGCACCCTTTAATTTTCTTGGCTTTGCCGTACCGACCCTGCGTTTTCGTGCCGGTTTAGAGGGCAAAAGAGTGGATAAAGGAACCACTTCATCAGGGGACAGAGCGGTTTTAGAAGGTTTACGAGAGGTCGATGAACGCGACTTTGTGCCAGTGAAGGCTGTTTTCTTCGTAACTGGAAGATGTGGCTGCATAATCGATCTTAAGATAACCAAAAGTGGGTATTTTAAACCATTTTCACCCAAAGACACAACCTTAACTATTCTTAATTAGTCCCATAGATGCAAACTTACCCGTGACTTAATCACAAACCTCAACCCAAATTCACAACCCATATAAGAAGAATTATTTTTTAAAGTTCTCAGGAATTAAACAAGCCTCTACAATTTGCAAATTATTCTCTTGCGCAAATTTTTGCACAAAACTTAAGGCTTTAGGTTCAATATGCGCAAGCCTTTCATCAATCACCACGCACTTAATGTCATTGATCATAATTGGCAACGCATAAGGACTGTAGGTAAAATGTATTTGTGAGCGCTTACCTGCTGGCCTGTATGCAGAAAGGACTCCGCACAGTCTTTCAGCCCAATCAGATGGGCGAAAAGGTTTACCTTGATGGGTTAAACCCAAAATAAATAACTCTTTGGGTTTTAACGGCTGAATAGTGTCGGGTTGTGGATTATTCACAGATCAACTGATTGTTATTTTAAAATTTTGGCATAAGCAGAATGATTGTGTATCGACTCAAAGTTTTCAGCTTCAACGACATATGACTTAACTTGCTTAAATTGATCTAAAGCCAGCGCGACATCACGAACCATATCCTCAACAAATTTAGGGTTATCATAAGCTCGTTCAGTAACATATTTTTCATCGGGTCTCTTAAGTAGCCCATACAACTCACAAGAGGCTTGCTTTTCAATGGCTCGAATTAATTCAGACACCTCTAAATCACCGTGAACTAAAACCTTTGCTGTGACATTCGACCTTTGATTATGAGCCCCGTAATCAGAGATTTTTTTTGAACAAGGACAAAGGCTGGTAACAGGCACGACAACCGTCACCCACAAAGCCATTTGCCCTGCTTCATCAACTTTGCCATTGAGTTCAAGCTCATAATCGAGCAAACTTGAAACGCCACTAATCGGTGCTTGTTTTTTTAAAAAATAAGGTAACTTCATTTGAATTTGCCCCGAGTGCGCATCCAACTTAACCAACATCGATTCAACAAGCGCTCTAAATGCTTGTAGAGTAATGACTTGGTCTTGCATTTCTTCAAGTAAAGCAATAAATCGGGACATGTGTGTCCCCTTTTGCTCTGCAGGCAAATACACAGTCATTTCAAACTCGGCTACTGAAGGCAATACCCTTTGACCTTCTAGCTGAATGAGCACCGGATATTTAACGGAACGTACGCCAACAGCCTGAATAGGCAGCTTCCGAGTGTCCACCAAACTTTGAATATCAGGTATAGGTTGACCTGTTGATAATGTGACAGGGTCTCTTGAATTCATAAAATCCTCATGATTGAACAGATTGACTGTTTAGTGATACAACAGCAGAGCTATGCTGCGAACGAGTTATTTCATAATAACGCTCAATTGAAGCTTGGACGCCGATTCCATCTAGGCCGACATCGGCCAACAATTTAACCGAATCCCCATGATCAATAAAATGATCTGGTAAACCGAGCTGCAAAACAGGCGATACCGTGCCTAAAGCATGCAAATATTCAACCACTGCAGACCCTGCACCGCCCATTAAACAACCCTCTTCCAGGGTTACAAAGCGATACCCTGCTTTTGCATAACTGGCGATTAAATCATGATCAAGTGGTTTTACCCACCTCATATCCACCACATCGATATCTAACTGATAACCAGCAAACAAAGCCGACTGCACCAAGCTGCCAAATGCGAGCACAACCAATTTATACCGATTGTATTGAGAAACATAACGAACTTTAGCTTGACCAATCGACAAAGCCGTGAGGTTGGTCGGTAAAGATAGACCTAAACCTTTACCTCTAGGATATCGAATGGCAGCACACCCGTTATACTGATACACTGTAGTCAGCAATTGCCAACATTCGTATTCGTCAGACGGGGCGGCAATAATCACATTCGGCACACACCTTAGGTAGGCTAAATCAAAGCTACCTGCGTGTGTTGGGCCGTCAGCACCCACCAAACCGGCACGATCAATCGCGAAAGTCACATCAAGATTTTGCAACGCCACATCGTGAATAAACTGATCGTACCCGCGTTGTAAAAAAGTAGAATAAATAGCTACCACAGGCTTTAAGCCTTCACAGGCCATGCCTGCAGCAAAGGTGATTGCATGTTGTTCAGCAATGCCCACATCAAAATAACGTTCAGGAAAACGTTGCTCAAACTCCACCAACCCTGAACCTTCTCGCATGGCTGGTGTAATCGCTGTTAATCTTGAATCTTGCTCTGCCATAGTGCATAGCCACTGACCAAACACTTGAGTGTAAGTCAAGTGCTGCTTGTCTTTTGAAGCTTGAATACCTACAGAAGGATCAAACTTGCCTGGGCCATGATATAAAATAGGGTCTTGCTCGGCCAATTGATACCCAGCCCCTTTTTTGGTGATCACATGCAAAAACAATGGTCCTTTTAAACCATTTAAATTTTGCAAAGTAGGCACCAAAGCTTCTAAGTCATGTCCGTCAATTGGACCATAATAGTTAAAACCCAACTCTTCAAACAAAGTAGCTGGCGTGATCATACCCTTAACATGCTCTTCGAAACGATGCGCTAGCTGATACAATTTGGGCGCGGCTTCTAGTAT
>DIYC01000152.1:10005-11552 GCA_002428895.1 Burkholderiales bacterium UBA6064
GTAGCCCTTTGCCAACATCTTTGGCAGTATTTAATACTCTGCTCGACAACAAACGAGTTAGATACTTATTAAAAGCACCTACTGGTGGTGAAATTGACATGTCGTTGTCATTTAAAATCACCAATAAATCGATGTCAGGCGTGACCCCTGCATTGTTTAAAGCTTCAAAAGCCATGCCCGCACTCATTGCCCCATCCCCAATCACTGCAATATGCTTTCTGGAAACACCCGCATTTCTAGAAGCCACAGCCATGCCCAAAGCAGCTGAAATTGAAGTGCTCGAATGTGCCGTTCCAAATACATCATACTCAGACTCGACACGTCGCGGAAAGCCTGAAAGGCCATATTGCTGCCGAATAGTACACAATTGATCTCGACGACCGGTTAGCACCTTGTGCGTGTAAGTTTGATGACCCACATCCCAGACTAAACGGTCAAACGGGGTGTTAAAAACATAATGGAGCGCCAAAGTCAGCTCAACGGTACCCAAGTTGGATGATAAATGCCCGCCCGTTTGCGAGATTTGTTGAATCAAAAATGTACGCAGTTCATCCGCCAAATGAGGCAATTGCGACATATTGAGCCGACGCAAATCTTTAGGATCATTAATATGTTGTAACAACTGGGTCATGATTTCCGTTCAACAATTAAATTGACAAGTGATCGCAAACAATCATCTTGTTTTGAAACTAACCTGTCGCAAGCCTGTAAAGCGGTTATCCGTAATTGCTCAAGCAAGATTTTTGATTCGTTTAAACCAAACAAACTGACCATGGTCGGCTTATTTAAAGCAGCATCTTTACCAGGTGTTTTACCCAAAGACTCTACCGAACACTCAACATCTAAAATATCATCCACCACCTGATAAGCAAAACCAATTGTTTGGGCATACTCGTTTAAAGCCCGTTCACGCTGCTCAGTTAATTCAGAGGCCGCTAAATATCCCATTTTAACAGCAGCCACGATTAAATCACCCGTTTTTCGAGCATGCATCTGTTTTAATGCGGATAAAGACATAGTTTGACCAATATTCATTAAATCGATAGTTTGACCATTGACCATACCTTGTGCACCTGCAGCACGAGCCAAGACTTGTACTTGTTTAAGTCGAACCTCAACAGGCAATTGCGAATTGTGCGCCAAACAATCAAACGATAAAGTTTGCAAGGCATCCCCAACAAGCAACGCAATGGCCTGACCAAACTGAACATGACAGGCAGGTTTTCCACGACGCAATAAATCGTTATCCATGCACGGCATATCATCATGCACTAACGAGTAAGCATGAAGACATTCAACCGCTGTCGCAACAGGCATCAGATGTTCAGAATTAATACCCAACGCTTTACCTGTAGCAAACACCAAACTGGCTCGAAAACGCTTACCGCCACCAAGCAAACTGTACCGCATGGCCTGCTTTAAAGTAGGCTCTACTCCTTGGAGATTGATCAAGAATTCACTTAAAAAAACCTCAAACTGTTGTTGCGATTCAAGCAACCACTCAGAAGCTGTAAGCTCTTGATTGAAGACAAAAGATGTAATTTGCA
>DIYC01000152.1:11727-18268 GCA_002428895.1 Burkholderiales bacterium UBA6064
GACAAAAGATGTAATTTGCACAGCATTAACCTTGATCAGCACTGGATGACAATTCATTATCAATAATCTGCAATTCATTTTTAACGGTTTGCAACCGAGAACGACAGAATTTGACCAATAAAGCCCCCCGCTTATAATCGCTTAATAGAGAGTCTAAACCCAAACTGGAAGTGTCCATTTTAGCGACAAGAAACTCTAATTCCTGTATCGCCTGTTCGAAAGACTCAGGTTCTTGCTGATTATCTTGATTGAGATGCACCGAATCACCGAGCATGAATAGCCTCTCTAGGTTTTAAAGCTATTATTTTACAGTGAATCGAGCCATCAAGGAAAAGACTTTGTCTTAATGACAGAACCAGTTACAATCCGGTTTCATGTTTTTGTTCAACTAGTTAGATTAAAGGTTGGAAATACCAACAAAGGAGGCACTTGGTACCATGTCCGATTTAAGCAGTTCATCAAAAATGACAACCCCTACATGCCAACCGCATGTGTCCGTCTACTTTGATACTCAAACGTTTCAAAACGAAAAAGAAAAGCTTTTTAAAACCGGCCCAAGTTACGTTGGACACTCCCTTTGGGTGCCTGAGAAAGGGGATTGGCGTTCACTGCCCTGGGAAAACGACGGACGGATTTTAGTCAATTCGGGCAATCAAATCGAGCTACTGAGCAACATCTGCCGTCATCGGCAAGCCATTATGCTAAAAGGACACGGCAATTCAGAAAACATCATTTGCCCGTTGCATCACTGGACATACGACTTAAAAGGCGAGCTCATGGGAGCGCCTCATTTTAACCAACAACCTTGTGCCAAGTTACCAAACTACCCCCTGCAACACTGGCGAGGACTACTATTTAATAGCCCACAAAACATTGCTGAAGAACTTAAGCAGGTACCCTTTCTCAAGCATATTAATTTTTCAAACTACTGCCTAGACAGCATTAAGTTGAACACCATGAATTGCAACTGGAAAACTTTTATCGAAGTTTACCTAGAAGACTACCACGTAGATCCCTTTCATCCAGGTTTGGGACGCTTTGTCGACTGTTCAGACTTAAAATGGTATTACGGAGAACAGTGGAGCATACAAACCGTTGGCATCAATTCAGGGCTACGCAAACCTGGTTCACAAACTTATAAACAATGGCACCAAGCAGTCACCGAATTTAATCATGGCGTAGAACCTGATTACGGAGCAATTTGGATGTGCTTTTACCCAAACATCACGGTTGAATGGTATCCCAATGTTCTAGTGATCTCAACATTACACCCCATTTCACCACAACAAACTCTGAACGTGATTGAATTTTATTACCCTGAAGAAATTCATTACTTTGAACGCCGTTTTATCGAAGCTGAACAAGCCGCTTACTTTGAAACCGCCGAAGAAGATGACGAAATTGCACTACGAATGGATGCAGGCCGAAAAACCCTCTATGATCGCGGACAAAATGATACAGGGCCCTACCAATCTCCGATGGAGGATGGCATGCTTCACTTTCATGAATGGTATGCAAAACGCATGTTTTCCCCATTAAAAGAAACAACAAGTTCAACATCACTTGCTGCATTTTAAGAGGATGCCTCAAATAACATGCAAAGCCCACGAGACTTAAAACAAGACCCACTGTCTTGTGGGTTAGCGATTCAACTGTTGCCATTCGGCATATCGAAGCAGCTTACGAATCAACACATCATTCTGCGTTTGATGCGCCAGCATCATCGCAGTTAAACCGTCGGAGTTGACTAAAGTTAAATCTAACTGCGGCAAGGAAAACAAATGATCAAGCATGTCGGTAGGGTAATAGTCTCTGGCCAACAAATGCAAAGGGGACTGTCCGAATACTGTTTGTGCATTCACATTAATAAATGCATGACTTAACAGCAATTGACACAACTCAATACTATTTTGTTGAATTGCCAAATGCAGGGGGGTTTCCCGCGAAGCCCAAGTTGCCGCATTCACATTCACTTGGGGATGACTCAGTAGCAAGCGAACTAATTCAGGGCTATTTTTCTCAACCGCCAAATGCAACGCGGTTGTATGATCCGCATCCAAATGCGCATTTAAATTAATTGCCGGATGACTAATCACCAAAGATAAAATGGATTCGTCTCCTTGATCTATCGCTAATTCAAGGGCAGTCATTTGACTCAATGCAATGGCATGAATATCAAGTTCAGGATGAACCAAGATACACTTAACAATTTCACTGTGACCCAAAAAGATACTGAGCCCCAACGAAGTATCACCCTCACCATCAGGGCGATTTACATCCAGCCCAGGCGTTTGTAAGAGATCTAAGCAGGCCTGAACATTATTTAAACAAACCGCATAGTGTAATGGGGTCATTCCATTTGTTTGAGGCGCATGCAGATCAATTCCATGATGACTGAGCAACCAAGGCAACATGCTGCGATCTCTTGATTGTGTCGCAATATGCAACACAGAGTGATTTAAATGACCTGCTTTGCGATTTAATAAAGTAAGTAAATCATCACTTTCGACGGACAAACTCTGTTGCGGCTGATGAAATAACAGGTAATCCAGCAACCGTTTCACTTCGCGAACTTCTAGGCAATACACAGCAACATGCAAGGCATTAATGTTCGTGGCAACATCATGAAACTGAGCTACCCCTGTTTTAACCAGATCATCTGCTAACTGATAATCGTTTGCACACATTGAAAAGGCTAATAAAGTGACTTTAGAAAAGCTAATACAGTATTCACCCAAATTGCCTTTTAAAAGGGCACTTAAATTCATCGAGTTAAAGTGACGACTAGAAAAATTAAACGATTGGTTCAATTGCTCCTGTACCTGATTTTTTTCAACATACTGATTTAACGCTGAACCTTGACTCCAGACCAGACTAGGTAGCTGACTAAAAATATTTGCACAACCATGACTCGCCACTAAAGCCTTTTCGAGTGCCCGCGCGCACATTAAGGCCGCTGACTTATTCAAGGTAGTCAACGTAAAAAAACGCCATTTAGCACTCTGTAGACTACTTAATACTTGTGGCGACACACCTTGCACTGTCACTGGATGTGTAAACCCTGAAACAGAAGATGTTAACTGCTCCAGCAGATGTTTAGTCACACTCGAAACACTGACCGCAATATTTTGAGAAGTATTCTGAACGTTCTCATCGTCGTACCGCTCATCGGAAGGTACTTGTTGATAACCTGAAATTTGATTGCCCATCATCACACCTTTTAATAAACTCTATTTTATTTCAATCGAAAACCTTATAAACGATTTAACGCTGAATCCCTGTACTAATATTTGAAATTAATCACGTTTTTATAAAAACATCATGTACAATTCCAATCTTTTAATGGTGAGAAACTGAAATGAAAACGGCGCAAGAAGTCAGAACAGGTAATGTAATCATGGTAGGCAAAGACCCCATGGTTGTACAAAAATCTGAATACAACAAATCTGGGCGTAATGCCGCAGTGGTTAAAATGAAACTAAAAAATCTACTGACTGGTACAGGCACAGAAACTGTATTTAAAGCGGATGAAAAATTTGAAATTCTTGTTCTTGAACGAAAAGACGTCACCTATTCTTATTTTGCTGATCCTATGTATGTTTTTATGGATTCCGAGTACAACCAATACGAAGTTGAAGCCGAGAACATGGGCGACGCCTTGAATTATCTCGACGAAAACATGACCTGTGAAGTCGTTTTCTATAACAACAAAGCTTTGTCGGTCGAACTACCGAATTCATTGGTTCGCGAAGTTGACTACACCGAACCTGCTGTTCGGGGTGATACCTCCGGGAAAATCATGAAAGCAGCAAGAATTAAACCAACCAACTTTGAAATTCAAGTGCCTGCCTTTGTTGAAATTGGCGACAAAATTGAAATCGATACGCGTACTCACGAATACAAAAACAGAGTCAAATAAACTCTATTTCAAAACAAACAGCCAAACCGTTGTTGGTTGGCTGTCTCTCTTTGATTTCAGGCTACATAACCCATGAGATTTCTGATCATTTGCCGCGTGATTGATCACTATGGCGATGCAGGCTTTAGCTTGCGGTTAGCTCTCTCACTCTGTCAACGTGGTCACATAGTTAATTTTCTCATCGACAATTTTTCTACTCTAAAAAAAATACGCCCAAAGTCGTTGCCACCCAGCTTAACAGTCACACACATTCATTCACGTGACGCCTTCATGAATTTTTGTGAAACTTTAAATCAACCACTTCATGCTGTGATCGAATGTTTTGGTAGTTCCTCTTCCTGCAATTCAAACATCTCTAACGATCAGTTACAACACAAGCTAGGCCAAATTCACTGGCTTATTATTGAATACCTAACAGCTGAAACTTGGAACGAACAATTCCACTTAAAACCATCGATTAACCCCCAAACAGGGTACCAAAGTCTTTATGTGTACCCCGGATTTAGTTCTCGTACGGGTGGACTCATTTATCAAGACCTACCCCATACGCCAATTCCAAAAACCAAACACCACAAAACCAATCAAATTTTTGTATTTTGCTATCCCTCCTCACCTCTTGAGGCTCTAATCCGCGCTAGCACCAATCAATTTGAAATTCATACTGTAGGCTTACAGTCCAACCAGCCGATTGTCAATCTGGAGTTTTGCCCAATCAATGAGTTTGATCATCGACTCAGGGACTATGACTGGTGTTTTGTTCGGGGCGAAGATTCTTTTGTGAGAGCACAGCTCAATGGAATCCCATTTGTTTGGCAAGTCTATAAAACAGCCGATCAAGCGCACCGCATTAAACTCCATGCCTTTTTTAATTTATTCACCGAACACATGGACAATGACTTACGAGAAAAACTCAAACTGGTCTGGCTAGGCTGGAATGAGCAAACCACCGAAGACATATTTATGAATGCTTGGATTGATATTCAATCCGATTACGATAGGCTGCTGACCTATTGTCAAAACTGGGCCAGCACCCTGTTGCGTGGCAAAGAGCTAACGCAAACGGTTGAGTTTTTAGCCCTTCAAACAGGTTAAGAAAAAATTACACTCCGTTTTACAGGGTTTTTCCGATTGTGACATAATACATAACCCATTGATACTAGAAATGTTTTTTTTCTAGGTGTGCGTTATGCTCTCGATGTTAGTCTCTGTTGCAATCACTTCGTCACCCATCAATCTGAATGACTTAACACCAGAAAGTGTTGAAATCATCGCTCAAAAAGTCATTACGCAGTTAAGCGACTCGACACACATACCCCCACCTCTTAAAGTCACTGAAAGACCGGAGCCGACACCACTGGGAGCACTCCGATTTAAAGATGGACGATGTGAATTGATTATTAATCGAACTCCAATCGCTTGGTCGCAATGGTCCAGGTTTTTAAACCTGCAAAATCAAACGAATTGGCCCAATATTATTCGTGCCTCAGTCGCGCACGAAGTAGCACACTGTATGCCCGAACATTCCACACACGTCACGAACTTAGGCTTAAACGAAGCTACGCTTAAAGCGCTTGCACGCACAGGCAATAACAATGTAGATATTGTTAAACAAGAACTTTTTGCCGACACAGTGGCTATTTTGTACGCCCACGAGTTTTTAGATACAGAATCGGCGCAAATTGTAACTAATTCAATTTTAACTGCGCGGATTAATTTTGCATTTCAAGATCCAGCACACAACACGTCCAGAGAATTAAAAAAGATCATCCAACAAAAGGCTAGGCGTCTTCCTAATGAAACATTTGGCCAAGCAGCGTTAAGACTGCTGCAACCTAGCCCTGACTTATCGCTGCCTTTATATGACAATTAAGCAACTCAGAATGAACTACTAATACTTAATCAAGCACCCCATTCAGTCAACAAACTATTTTTTAGATCGAGGAAAAGCAGTGTCATAAACAGCAGCCAAATGTTTAAAGTCTAAGGCAGTATACACCTGTGTTGAGGACAATGAACGATGCCCCAATAACTCTTGAACGGCTCGCAAATTTTGGCTTTCTTGCAACAAATGCGAACCAAACGAATGCCTCAACATATGGGGATGCAAATGACAACCCATCGAAAAATAGTGCTCTAAGCGCGTTAAATCATGTTGTGCCTGACGCGCTGTTAATGCTTTGCCTTTGTGGGTTAACAATACGGCGTCACGCGCCCAGTGATTCTGTTGAACAAAAAAAAGAGTGACGTAATTGTGCCAAAGCTTGAGGCGCTCAACAAATACATTCGCCAAAGGGACTATTCGCTGTTTCGACCCTTTCCCCTCAACATGAATTTCTTGACGCTTTAAACACAGCCAATTGGTCTGCAAGGGTTGGTCACGACTAGAATTCACCCATCGTAAGCTAACCGCTTCGCTCACACGAAGACCCGTAAAATAAAGCAATTCCACTACAATTTGAGCGCGTGCAATTTCAAAACGATCGGGGCACAAGGGCTTTAAAAGAATAGCTTGTAAGGTATCGATCGGCACTGTTTTAGGTAAACGCAAAGCCAATTTAGGTGTTTTAAGTCCACTTGCAGGATTAAGCTGCAACCCTTTGTATTGAACTAAGTAAGCATAAA
>DIYC01000152.1:18410-19825 GCA_002428895.1 Burkholderiales bacterium UBA6064
GCATAAAACCCCCGCCAACTCGAAGCCAGTCTAGCCAATGAAGAGGCAGCCATACCTGCAGCCCTTTTCCTGGACAACACTTCGCGCAACTGATCAAACGAAAGTAATTCGGGCGAAGCACCCAGAGATTGAAGGTCTTGCGAGACCGCCATCAGAGTATTGAAACTTCGACGTTTTTCTTTTTCAAGAAAGGTCAAATACTCACCCACGCTTGGTGTTAATGAACCTACGTTAGACAAGCGCATGCGATAACAGACAAGGAATAAATAAATTCTCTGCCTAAATTTGGGGTAAAACGATCTTTATCGGTCGATCCAAAAGCCAGGCAACCAAAAAGTTTTTTATTGGCTTCATCGCGTAATGGAATGATCACCATTGATCTGGGTTTAATCTCATCTTGAATAAACATATCAGTAATTGGTGAGCCATCATAAAAACCACAAAAAGCCAAGTCGATCTGAGCCAGTTGACTTAAAGCAGCGTCACTTAAACTACCCTCAAAACCGGTAGAAGGTTGCTCGCTACGAGAGCAGCCCAACAACCGAAGACGCACCATCGGAATATCAAAAATTTGACCCATTTGTTGCACCAACACTTTGGGCAACTCAAAGCGATGATACGTTTGAAGAAGCTGCTTTTGTAAAGCAAAAAGATTGTCGATAATAACTTGGTTTTCAACTGCATTTCGAGTTAAGGTGACTAACTCATGCTCAAGCAGTTTCACTTTGTTTTTCAAACTCTGAAGCTGCTTTTCTTGCAGTGAGGTAATGTTCCCTTTCACTGGACTGGGCAGATGAATAAACGCCAAAATGCCAGGGTTTTGTAACAAAAAATCTGGGTTCGCTTTAAAAAAGTCAGCCACATCGGAGGACGATAAATTCATAAGATGAATTCCCCTTCAAAAACCATTTGTGCCCCTCCAGTCATCAAAACCGAAGTACTTAGATTGCCGTCCCAATGAATTTCTAGGACACCACCCAGTTTATGCACTTGAACGGTATTCGACAAAACACCCATCCTGATTCCTGTCGCAACCGCTGCACAGGCACCAGTTCCGCAGGCTAAAGTTTCGCCAACACCGCGCTCAAATACCCGCAACTGAATATTTTTTGAATCAATCACAACCATAAATCCTACATTAACACCCTCAGGGAAGCGTGGATTTTTTTCAAAAAACTGACCAACCTGTTGTACTTGATCATCACTTGGACACGCAGGCAAGACAAATACCAAATGAGGATTTCCAACTGAAACAATGCCACCCCAATAACTTTCTAGTCCACGCATCGTGTTAGATTCTAGGCTGTATTGTTCAAGTTGACCCACCGTCTGCGTGCGTAATCCAGTTGCCTCAAATGGTAATTTTTTAGGATTAAACGACACCAAACCCATGTCAACTTGGACGAGATCATCTG
>DIYC01000152.1:20027-29257 GCA_002428895.1 Burkholderiales bacterium UBA6064
ATTTCACTTCAGGAGAAATAACTCCTGCCAGCGTTTCTACCAATATTTTTTTTTTGGATGTCAGTTTTTTGTGGTACACATACACTGCGAAACACCGAGCACCATTGCCACATTGCTGCACCTCTTGGCCATTGGCGTTAAAAATTCGATATTTAAAATCATTATTTGGATTTGTAGCAGGTTCAACAATTAAAATCTGATCAGCACCAATTCCAAAATGACGATGAGCAAGTCGTTGTATTAATTCAGCATTAAGAACTAGCTGCCCAGAAAGATTATTAAGCACAACAAAATCGTTGCCTGCGCCGTGCATTTTTGTAAAAGGAAGAGTGCCCTGTTTCATGCTGAATACTCGATAATGATTAATAATAGTTAGTTTGCCCAGGAGGCCTTGTTTTAAAGCGTTTGTGAGTCCACAAGTATTGCGCCACATTGTTGCGAACCTTAGACTCGATCAACCGATTAATGTACTGAGCGCACTCTACATCGCTTTCCTCGGGAAAACCCGCCAAACGATCGTGAAGTGTCACAAAATAATAACCCGACTTAAACAAGGTAGTCACTGGGTAGACCTGTGCGCCCAACAACCTTGACAAACGCCCAACCGTAGTCAAAGTGGCAGCAGGTACACCAAAAAAAGGAACGAACACTGCATTTTTAGCACCAAAGTCCATATCGGGTAAATAGTAGAGTGGGTAACCTGATTTCATCGCTTTCACTAACTCTGGGGCACCTTGCTGCCGAGAAACTAGCTTTTGATTTCCAAATCGAGACCGGCCTTTTAAAATTAAACGATCTAATTCAACATGTTTTTGCTTGGAGTACATCGTGACCATATTTAACTCTAAAGACAATCGAGTCCAAGCTGCATCAAGACCCAGAAAATGCGGTGCTAATAAAATGACACGCTGAGATTGGCTTGACAAAGCATGAAGCTTTTCTGGGTTGGTCAGGATAACCCGATTCATAATCACATCTTGATCCCCAAACCACAACCAACCTCGATCGACAAAAGTTCTTAAATAAAAGTACACATGCTGCACCGACCAAACCACCCGTTGCCTGAATGAAGTGTCGGGAAAGCAAAGCGTTAAATTAGTCCAAAGTACTTTGCGACGTTCATGACCAAATAACAAGACACCGCAAACCAACAAAGAACATACCGCGCCGGCAACCCCTTGATACAAAGAAAATGGCAATGCAATGACTAAACGCCAAGCGGATAAAACGAAACGGCTAATCATCATTTTGAGAAACAGTACGACGTGGTTTGGGCTGCTTATATCGGTGATACCCCCAAAGATATTGCTCAGGGTATTTTAAAATTAAGTCCGCCATCGCGGAATTAATCTGAGTAGCGGCTTGAACGGGATCTTCAGGCAAAGAATCTGGACCTTTAAAAAGATGCAAAACAGTACCCTTAAAGGGCTTGCGCTCACCCACAGCTAAAATAATTTGACACTGTGTTGCACGCATTAAAGAACCAACCAGAGTCATGGTGTAAGCGGGTTTTTCAAACATTGGGGCCCAAACCCCTTCGCCCAGAGCAGGCACTTGGTCAGGCAACAATCCGACCGATTGCTTTTTTTTCAGCGCCTTGAGTAATTGCCTTATGCCCCCTAAAGTGGTTGGCGCCAACTCCAGGTTAACTTGCTCCCGATGCTGTTGAATCAAACGTTGAATATTTTGTTTTCGATGAGGGCGATATAAGATGGTGATCGGCCTACGCGTTGCAAAAATTTGGGCTGCTGCCTCAAAAGAACCTAGATGAGGCGTTAAAAACAAAATACCTTTACCTTGTGCTTGGGCTTGCTCAACACACTCCCAGTTCTCAATCCAAACTGAGTGCCCCAACTGATTTTGCATATTTTTCCGCCAAAAAAAAGGCAACTCTAAAGTACTCATACCGGCATGCATGGCACTACAAAGAACAAACCTTTTAGAGGGGCTTATGTTTTTACCTAAACAAACCGATAAATGACCATAGAAGGTTGACCGATAACTTGACGAGACCAGCAAGGTGACTAAACCTAACAGACCACCCAAGGCGTGAAGCAACCAAAGAGGTAAAACAGAGAAAAATTTAAAAAATAATTGAATCATTGACCGAATATTTTACCTGATGTAAAGAGTTTGAGTAAAAGTTTTCTGAATTAATGTTGTATGATTAGTTAATATCGCTGAGTTAAAAGACAACTTGCGGAGCGATTCAAAAAAACCGCTAAAGCGTCGCCGAACTCACGTAAAAAACGGCTTCGCTGGCTCATAACCTTTTTTACGGAGTTTGCTACATGTCTCACGATTTTCTTTTCACCTCAGAGTCTGTTTCCGAAGGCCATCCCGATAAAGTTGCAGATCAAATTTCTGATTCTATTCTCGATGCAATTTTAGAACAAGATCCCAAGGCACGTGTCGCCGCAGAAACCTTAACCAATACAGGTCTAGTGGTTTTGGCTGGCGAAATTACCGCCAACGCGAATGTCGACTATATCGATGTTGCTCGCGAAACCCTAAAACGAATTGGCTACGACAATTCCGACTTTGGCATCGACCACAAGGGTTGCGCGGTCATGGTTTGTTTTGACAAACAAAGCCCAGATATTGCTCAAGGCGTCAATAAAGCGCACGACAATGATCTTGAACAAGGCGCTGGCGACCAAGGCTTGATGTTTGGTTATGCCGTACGCGAAACACCCGAATTAATGCCACTGACCATTAGTCTTGCCCATCAACTTGTTTTTCGTCAAAGCATGCTCAGAAAAGATGGTCGCCTACCCTGGTTAAGGCCAGACGCCAAATCACAAGTCACCGTTCGATATGTAGACGGCAAACCCGATTCGATTGACACCGTGGTTTTATCAACTCAACATTCACCCGACATTCCACTTGCACAATTGCGAGAAGCAACCATTGAAGAGATTATCAAACCGGTTTTACCTCCAGAACTGATGAAAAAACCAATTAATTATCTGGTCAATCCAACGGGTCGGTTTGTCATTGGTGGCCCACAAGGCGACTGCGGTCTAACTGGCAGAAAAATTATTGTCGACACCTATGGCGGTGCTGCTCCTCATGGTGGCGGTGCATTTTCTGGCAAAGACCCCTCCAAAGTAGGCCGTTCGGCAGCTTATGCGGACCGTTATGTCGCCAAAAACATAGTTGCTGCAGGTTTAGCTGAACGTTGTTTGGTCCAAGTGTCTTATGCAATTGGTGTTTCTCGGCCCACCTCAATTATGGTGAACACCTTTGGTACAGGAAAAATATCCGATAGCGCAATTGTCGAGCTAATTGGGGCTCACTTTGACCTTAGACCCAAAGGAATCGTTCAAATGCTCAACTTACTACGGCCAATTTATAGCAAAACCGCAGCCTATGGTCATTTTGGTCGCGAAGAACCTGAATTTACCTGGGAAAAAACAGACAAAGCACAACAACTTAAAAACGCGATTTCTTAAAGAATAAGAAAATCTTTAATTTCGCTTAAAAACCCAATTGACGTACTGCGTCGTTGGGTTTTTTTTGATAAACTTCTGCAAGTTCGAGGAGCGTTGCGGCCTTTTTAAAAGGTTAGGCTCGAACATAAATTAAAACGGCGCTCACGCACTTTTCTTTTAACTGTTTAAAGGAGGGCGTGACATGAACGCCATACTCAAACCTAAAACTGCAACCGGTGACGATGATTTTGTCATCAAGAACATTCAATTGGCCGACTTTGGCCGCAAAGAAATTGCAATTGCCGAAACTGAAATGCCAGGCCTAATGGCCATTCGCAATGAATATTCGGCGCAAAAACCTCTCAAAGGGGCACGCATTACAGGGTCACTTCACATGACCATACAAACTGCGGTTCTTATTGAAACTTTAACCGCATTGGGCGCACAAGTACGTTGGGCATCCTGTAACATATACTCCACTCAAGACCACGCAGCTGCCGCAATTGCCGCATCGGGTATTCCTGTATTTGCAGTCAAAGGCGAAACCTTGACAGAATACTGGGACTACACCCATCGTATTTTCGAGTGGCCCGATCATGGCTATACCAATATGATCTTAGACGATGGCGGTGACGCCACACTACTGCTCCATTTGGGTGCTAAAGCAGAAAAAAATTCTGCTTTGTTAAATAACCCTCAAAGCGAAGAAGAAACCTGCCTATTTGCTTCAATCAAGAAAAAATTAGCTGAAAACAGCACCTGGTATTCAACGCGGCTAGCTCAAATTCGTGGTGTTACCGAAGAAACAACCACTGGCGTTCACCGTCTGTATGAAATGCATAAAAGAGGCGAGTTAGCGTTTCCAGCCATTAACGTAAACGACTCTGTCACCAAATCAAAATTTGACAACTTGTATGGTTGCCGTGAATCTTTGGTAGACGGCATTAAACGTGCAACCGACGTGATGATTGCTGGCAAAGTGGCCGTGGTAGCCGGTTATGGTGATGTCGGCAAGGGCTCTGCTCAAGCACTACGTGCTTTATCCGCACAAGTGTGGATTACAGAAATCGACCCCATTTGCGCACTTCAAGCTGCAATGGAAGGGTACAAAGTAGTCACAATGGAATACGCAGCCGACAAAGCTGACATTTTTGTTACCGCTACAGGAAATAAAGATATTATTACGCACGATCACATGGTCAAAATGAAAGACCAAGCGATTGTTTGTAATATTGGTCATTTTGACAACGAAATTGATATTGCCAGTATCAGAAAATACACTTGGGAAAACATTAAACCCCAAGTTGATCACATCATTTTCCCTGACGGTAAAAGAATCATTCTGCTGGCTGAAGGTCGCCTGATTAATCTAGGTTGTGCAACAGGACACCCTAGTTTTGTGATGTCTTCAAGTTTTTCAAACCAAACGATTGCTCAAATCGATCTGTGGCAACACCCTGAAAACTATCCCATCGGAGTTTATGTGTTACCCAAACATTTAGACGAAAAAGTAGCTCGATTACATCTGAAAAAAGTTGGCGCAGAACTGACGCAATTAACTGCCGAGCAAGCAAAGTATATTGGTGTAGAACAAAATGGCCCCTATAAGCCAAACCATTACAGGTACTAAAACGACTTGAGAGCCGACCTTGCACTCATCGAAGCGGGCTTGTGTAGTTCAAGAACACAAGCCCGCCAATTAATTCAAGAAGGCAGCGTATTTTTGGTGCTAGGCTCGCAAATTATTACCGTTAAAAAACCCTCTCAGCCCATCGATTATCCGTTGCAGCTAAAAGTTCGAAGCGAAAAATTACAGTACGTATCCCGCGGCGGGCATAAACTGTACGGGGCAATTCAACGGTCTGGACTAAGCGTCCAGCATGCACGCTGCATCGACTTTGGTCAATCAACAGGTGGTTTTACCGATTGTTTGCTCAAATTAGGAGCCAGTCATGTAATCGGTTTTGATGTGGGTCATGATCAATTGCACCCCTCTTTGCGGAATCATCCCCAAGTGCGGTTTTTTGAAAAGGTGAATTTAAAAGAGTTAGACATTTCACACTGGCTTCGTTTTTTAAGTGCCCAAGCCAGTGATTTTTTTCCAGCAAACGTAGTCGTTGCCGATTTATCATTTATTTCGATTCGGCGTGTACTGCCTAATTTAGTGGGTTTACTGCCTCAGCCCGCTTCGTGTCTTTTTTTAATTAAACCCCAATTTGAACTAGGCCCACACTGTGTTGGAAAAAATGGGATTGTGAAACTCAACAGCAACATCGAGCAGCAACTTAAAAGTGATTTTTTTAATTTTACCCAATCGATCGGATTAAACCCAATTGAGTTTTTTCCTAGTGAAATAACAGGCACTGACGGCAACCAAGAATTTTTTCTATTTTCAACCTGGCCCGGCTTACCTCTTGAGCAACACCTTCAACAGCGATAATTATGGACATTAGTTTTGAATATTTTCCAGCAAAAACAGAACAAGGCACTGCAAACCTAATTCGCACACACCAGCAGTTAATGCAAGCCAAACCCACATTTGTTTCAGTCACTTTTGGCGCAGGCGGAAGCACCCAAGAAGGCACTTTGAATACCATTATTCAATTGCAACAAACCGGTGTGAATGCAGCGCCACATCTGTCGTGCGTCGGAGCCACGCAAGATTCAATTGCACAATTACTCGATTCCTATAAAAACCAAGGAGTTAATCGAATTGTTGCACTACGAGGAGACACCCCAAAAGACAAACAAACGAAGAACAGTTCCTTTTGTTACGCCTCAGACCTAGTTCAATTTATTCGAAAATACTCAGGAAATCATTTTTTAATCGAGGTAGCTGCCTATCCAGAGGTACATCCCCAGGCTACTTCTGCGCAACAAGACCTACAGCATTTTATTCATAAAGTAAGATGTGGAGCTGACTCTGCCATTACTCAGTATTTTTATAACCCTGATGCTTTTCTTTATTTTCGCGACCAAGTTAAACGTACCATTAATATTCCAATTATTCCAGGCATTATGCCGATTACAAACTTTCATCAACTGGCTCGATTTTCAGACACCTGCGGTGCTGAAATTCCACGCTGGATTCGGCACAGGCTGCAAAGTTTTGGTGATGACGTCAATGCAATTCGATCTTTTGGATTTGAAGTGGTAGTTTCAATGTGCCAAAACTTACTTAAAGAAGGGGTTGAGGGCCTACATTTTTATACCCTAAACCAAGCAGAAGCGACTCTGAACATTTTAAGCGAAATGAATTTAAAGCGTAACTTCCCAGCCAATTAAATTATAAAGACCATTCAAAACCGACAAAAACCAAATCGATTTCGTATTAAAAAATAACTAAACAGTCACCTTAAAACAACCTTAAAATTTTATTTTCCTACCGAACATTATGCAGCAAGGCTAAAACCTGTTATTTTTACAAAATAAAAGTAACCTGCAATGCTCCGACATGAAAAAAGTAAAGCATAACTTATACCTATCCTATTTATTAAAAAGTCGCGAGAATGCAACATTGATCAACTTATCAGTCATATTAAATAAAATAATCCGTCACAATAAAATAACTCGATTTTCATCCGCAAGAGTCTATACGCTGATGAGTTTATGGGAAGAAGTGAAAAGCGCAGTATGTCAAATAAAATCAGAAAATGAAATTCTGATTTTTGCCGTATTTAAACTGGAGTGCCTGAAGCTGAAAACGAAACTCAATCACTTTACTTTACGTTCAAAAATTTTTATCAAACCAACTCAACAGCTGTGTTGCGTGCTTCGTCACGAACAAACTACGGCTGCGTAAGGTCAGATATTAAAAACAAAGAAATAAAGTTGAAGTCGAAAAAATATAGAGAAAATGGAATGACTCTGTTTTGCAAATTTTTACAATTTTTTTTGCTGTTCAAAATAATTCTTTTTTCCCATGAGATTATGGCTCAATCTCTACCCTCAACGATCGACCCCGGTCGAGTTGAAAAGTTCTTCGATCCAAATTTACAGAAATTTCCGGATACACAGGAAGAACAGCAAAATGAATTTGTTTCAGAACCTCCCGCAGGGGCAGAAAATGTGAAATTTGTGCTTAAGGAAGTACGAATCACAGGCATGTCGAAATTTTCTGATGCTGATTTTAAACAGATTTACCAACCCTTTTTGAATACAGAAATTACGCTTAATCTTGTTTGGAATTTTGCTGCGCAAATTACGAACATGTATAAAAAGCAAGGTTATTTTTTATCGAGAGCTTTTATTCCTAAACAAGAAATTGATAATGGTTTTATTAAAATTGAGGTGTATGAAGGCTACTTATCTGAAATCGTTTTTCCAGAAGCAGATCAAATTGGTATTCGAAACATTCATCGTTACATGAATCAAATTTTGATGGAACGACCAACACGTTTTTCTACGCTCGAATCATTTTTACTGTTGCTGAATGATTTACCCGGACATCGATTTCGATCGTATATTGAACCTGCTGTTGACCCAAGCAACGGGAAAAATACTTCTAAAGTGATCATTTCACGTGAAATTCAAAAAAAACAATCTAGCTTATTGTGGGATATAAGCGGATCCGATCTAGTAGGTAAAAACATTTTCAGATTAGCTCACTCAGGTAGCTATTTACCAAGCGGTCAAACTGAAATTGTAGTGCTAGCTGCTTCACCAAATGGCGAATTAACGCAATACAGTTTAAGTCAATCTTTTCCGATTGATCTCAAGACATCAATTGAATTGGCGCTTAGCCGAACTACTGTTAGTCCAGGCGGGTCGTTAGAAGAACTTAAAATTGAAGGCAATTCAATATCACTAGACCTCGCAGCGGTCTGGAAAATTATGCGTACACGTCAAGAAAACTTAAACTTAACTATCGGTATTCCAATCAAAACAACACGATCTGATATTTTAGATAATGTTGCATTAGTTCGGGAACGTGTTAGAGCCATTTCCACTAAGCTGCATTATGATTTAACGCAGTCTAACCGAATACATTCGGTGGATATAGGGTTAACGAAAGGTTTACAAATATCTGGAAATAGCAAAATTAGTGATACTGGTTTGTCTCGAGCCAATGCTGACCCTGACTTCACAATATTCAATCTAGACTACATGCTAACCCAGCAACTGTCTAAAGAATTAAACTTAATTTGGGCTCTTTCAGCGCAACTGGCAACAACACCTTTGCATTCTTTTAATGAATTTGGTTATGGCGGCAGTGAATATGGGCGAGCATATAATTCCTCCCAGATCACGGGAGATCACGGAGTATCAACCCGCTTAGAACTCCGTCATACTGGCTTTAGATTGCCTCTTTTATTTTCTCAACTTGTACCTTACTCATTTTATGATACAGGCCGTGTTTGGAACATTAATGATGCAACTGATTTAGATGAGTCTGCTTCCTCTTTTGGAGTCGGTGGATACCTTTCCAACCAGAAGGGTTTTGATGTTAATTTAGGGTATGCGTTTAGAAATCGAGTCCATTTGAGTGACTCACAAAATATAGAAAACACGCGTTCTGGTCGAGTTCTATTTCAGTTCAATTTACGTTTTTAACTTTGATGCATTTGCGTACTTCGAATTCATCCCCATCAGTAATCGGTAGCGGTAGTTATCAATTGATACAAACTATTTATTCAAATTTAATAATCAATTTTTTTTTGGAACTTTTCACCCAAACAAGGGGCTGAAAAATACATCTTAGTTCGGTCTAATGACTAAGTGCAAACTTATTTAAAACATATGTTGCATGCCGTTGGATTTTCTGAGATGTAAAATGATGCAAAGCAAAACGAAGTA
>DIYC01000037.1 GCA_002428895.1 Burkholderiales bacterium UBA6064
ATTACATGGCGGTTATTTGCCGTTTGGGGGTACATTCTTAACTTTTTCTGACTATTCCAGAAATGCGCTGCGTATGGCTGCGCTCATGAAAAAACGAGTGATATTTGTGTTCACGCACGATTCAATTGGTTTGGGCGAAGACGGACCTACGCACCAAGCTGTTGAACATGTTGCCAGTTTACGTTTAATTCCCAATTTAGATGTGTGGCGGCCTGCTGATTCAGTTGAGTCTATGGCTGCATGGTTAGCAGCTGTGCACACGCATCAACGGCCTAGCTGTTTGTTATTGAGTCGCCAGAATTTACCTTTTATTGCTCGCGAACCACAGGTTAAAGCCAATATAGGGCGTGGTGGCTATGTGCTGCGCACGTCCAACCAAGCGGTGGTTACTCTGATCGCAACAGGCTCTGAAGTCAGTCTTGCCCTCAAAGCGGCTGCATTGCTTGAACAACAAAGCGTGCACGCACGCGTGGTGTCTATGCCTTCAAGCACTGTGTTCGACCGTCAAGCTCAGGCCTACCAAGCCGAAGTATTAGGCCAGTTGCCGATTGTTGCTGTTGAAGCAGGGGTCATGGACTCTTGGTATAAATACATGGTGCAAGCAGGTGTTCGTGGCAATGTGGTCGGCATGACTGGGTTTGGCGAGTCTGCGCCCGCAGAAGACTTGTTTAAATATTTCAACATTACCGCAGAGCAAGTGGCTCAGAAGGCGCTGGCTTTACTGTAAATCACATTCGACTTAAATGAAGGAGTTTATTGAATGACTATCCGTGTAGCAATTAATGGTTATGGGCGAATTGGGCGCAATGTACTTCGTGCTCATTATGAAGGTGGAAAAAAACACAACATTGAAATTGTTGCCATTAATGATCTAGGCGATTCTGCAACCAATGCCCATTTAACGCAGTACGACACGGCACACGGTCGGTTTCCGGGTACAGTTCAAGTTGATGGCGATTATATGATTGTCAATGGCGATAAAATTCGTGTGTTAGCCAATCGAAACCCTGCTGATTTACCCTGGGGTGCGCTTCAAGTCGATGTTGTGCTCGAGTGTACCGGCCTTTTTACCAGTAAATCCAAGGCAGAGGCTCATCTTCGTGGTGGCGCTAAAAAAGTCATTATTTCTGCGCCTGGTGGCAATGACGTTGATGCAACCATTGTCTATGGTGTGAATCACACTATTTTAAAATCAACCGATGTCGTCATTTCTAACGCGTCTTGCACCACAAACTGCCTAGCTCCGATTGTGAAGCCATTAAACGATGCTATTGGTATCGAGTCTGGGTTAATGACTACGGTTCATGCCTACACCAATGACCAAGTGTTAACCGATGTGTATCACAGCGATTTGCGTCGTGCACGTTCAGCCACCATGTCGATGATTCCCACTAAAACAGGTGCTGCTGCTGCTGTTGGTTTGGTGTTACCTGAATTAAATGGTCGTTTAGATGGCTATGCCATTCGCGTACCCACCATTAATGTGTCGATGGTCGATTTGTCGTTTATCGCCAAGCGCGACACTTCCGCACAAGAAGTTAATCACATTCTTCGAGCCGCTTCTGAAGGGGCTTTAAAAGGTGTTTTGCAATACAACGAAGCACCGTTGGTGTCGGTCGATTTTAATCATTGCCCTGCCTCCAGCGTGTTTGATGCCACACTTACCAAAGTACAAGGTCAATTGGTTAAAATTTCGAGTTGGTATGACAACGAATGGGGGTTTTCAAACCGTATGCTCGACACCACTGTGGCTTTAATCAACGCCGCCTAAAGGCTGGTTAACCTTCAGTGTGCACCTTAGGTGTGCACACTAACCATTTTGTGCTTGTTTAATGAATCAAATGGTTTAATCTGTAAAGGTTAAAAGGCATTAAAAAGTCCTTTTTCACCCCCTTATTGGGGTAATAAGATTCAGCACTCTCTATAGCATTTGATGTAGGGGGGTGTTGAACATGAATGTTAACTTATTAATAATCAAAGAGAAAAATCGTCGTCTTTTTTCTCTGTTGTGTTCTGGTTTAATTGTAGCTTGTATTCTTTTCACTTTTCAAACGGCTCAAGCCAGTGAACTGACTTCACCACGGTTTATTTTAAAACTTAAAAATGCGGTTGAATTAAGTCATGCGCCTAGTGTGCGTCGTTTAGAAAAAGAGAATGAATTACTCAACGATGTGCTGAATCGAAATGGTGTTGATGCGCGTTGGTTAAGGGCGGGCCCATTGGGTGCCCACATTATGATTTGGGGCAACTCAGTTCGAGAATCAGACAAGCAAGCTTTTTTAAATCGTTTAACTTCCGACCCCGAAGTTCAGTACGCTGAACCCGATGTGTTAATGAATAAAATGGTTGTGGCTCCTAATGATCCTAGGCTTACGAATCAATGGGCATTAGTTTCAGCCGAAAGTTCAGCCAGTGCACGTTTTGATGAAGCATGGCAAATTAGTCGTGGGGCAGCCGATGTGGTTGTTGCCGTTGTGGACTCAGGGGTGGTGTTGAATACCCCTGAATTGGCTGGGCGGCTTTTGGCAGGCTATGACTTTATCACGAATGTTGAAACAGCCAATGATGGTGATGGCTTAGACAACGACCCTTCCGACCCAGGTGATTGGGTGCAAGCTTCTGATTTAGCCAGTTCAACGTTTGTGGGTTGTGCGATTGAAGATTCATCTTGGCACGGTACCTTTATTGCTTCGCAAATCGCATCGAACACCAACAATGGTTCAGAGGTTGCTGGTGCAGATTGGAATGCAAAAATATTGCCAGTTCGTGTCTCGGGTAAATGTAAAGCGTTTTCATCCGACTTATTTTCAGGTCTTCTTTGGTCGGCAGGTTTAAGTGTACCGTCTGTTCCCTTGAATCCGAATCCTGCCGATGTGATTAATGTGAGTTTAGGTGCCAGCGGATCGTGTTCTGCCAGTTTTCAAGATGTTGTGAATCAAATTACAGCAACCGGTGCAGTGATTGTTGCCTCAGCGGGAAATACTGGCGGTAATGTATTGTCCCCTGCCAATTGCAATCATGTGATTTCTGTTGGAGCCGTTGATAAAAATGGGGCACGAGCAGCTTACAGTGCAATTGGTGCAGAGGTTGACTTAGTTGCACCTGGTGGTTTTGCAAATGGCATTCTAAGTATTAGCAACACGGGTGCAACCTCACCCGTTGCTTCGGTTGTTGAAAGTAAAGTGGGCACTTCGTTTTCTGCGCCCTTTGTGGCTGCTGCAGCCGCTTTAATCCGACAGGTGAACAGTTCATTAACTCCTTCTTCAGTGCGGCAATTGTTAATGAATTCGGTGCGTGGTTTTGTCAGTCCCATTGGGGTTCAATGCCAACTGGGTGATGGTCAAAAAACGTGCGATTGTAATACCACAACATGCGGTGCGGGTATGTTGGATGTAGGTGCTGCATTGGCTCAAGCCAAAACGACTGCACCGGTCGTTAATGCTTCTGCCTCAATTAATTCAGATCGATTGGTGTTAGATGGGTCGCTGACTCAAGTGACCTCGGGACGCGTGGTGGCTTCTTATGAGTGGTCACAGATTTCTGGTAATTCCGCCTTACAAGGGGTTGCAACCAACACGGCGATAATTGATGTGCCATTACCGAGCGCCACTGGTGACTATGCTTTTAAGCTGACCGTGACCGACTCGGTCGGCGCAACCAATTCTGTGATTGTGGCGCAACGTGCAGGCACAAGCAGTGGTACTGTGACTGTACCTGGTGTAACTTCGCAATCTAGTTCAAGCAGCTCGGGTGGCTCGCAAAGTAACCCTGCTCCGCAAACT
>DIYC01000101.1:0-403 GCA_002428895.1 Burkholderiales bacterium UBA6064
ACAACACGGCTTTTTTACCACCCGCGTTCATGGCCACATTGCCACCAATGCAACTGGCTTCAGCCGAGGTTGGGTCGACGGCGAACACACGGCCTGCGCGTTCAGCCGCTTCAGAAACCCGCTTGGTGACAACACCCGCCCCTGAAAAAATGGTAGCGTATTCAATGTCAACACCTGGCAGTGTTTCAAAGCGAACCTCGCCCAAAATTTCAAGTTTTTCCGTGTTAATGACGGCAGACAAAGGGTGCAATGGAATAGCGCCACCCGTATAGCCGGTGCCACCGCCACGCGGAATCATGGTTAAACCCAATTGAATACAGCCGCGCACCAAGCCAGGAATTTCTTTTTCGTCGTCGGGCGTTAACACCACGAACGGATATTCGACGCGCCAGTCGGTGGCATC
>DIYC01000101.1:578-1060 GCA_002428895.1 Burkholderiales bacterium UBA6064
CGCCAGTCGGTGGCATCGGTGACATGAGAAACTCGCGACAAGCCATCAAACTTGATGTTGTCTAAAGCGGTGTAGTGTTTCAGCACTTTGATGGTGAGTTCACGCAAGGCACGCGTGGATTCAAAGTCTTTTTGAAAGTCAAACACCGCTGTTTCTGCAATACTGAGCAGTTCGCGTACTTTTTCGCTGCGTTCTGCATGCTCACCGGTTTGCTGAGATTGAAAACGACGCTTGTCAATCTCATTCAGCCGATGAAACAAAGCCTCGATGAGTGCAGCCAATCGCTTGGGGTTTTCAAGCAGGTCATCTTGCAAATATGGGTTGCGACGAACCACCCAAATATCGCCCAAGACCTCGAACAGCATTCTGGCTGAACGCCCCGTTTGCCGCTCTTGACGCAACTCTTCAAGCAATTGCCAGGCATGCTGCCCTAAAATACGTTCGACAATTTCACGATCAGAAAACGAGGTGTAGTTGTACGG
>DIYC01000101.1:1275-1760 GCA_002428895.1 Burkholderiales bacterium UBA6064
AACGAGGTGTAGTTGTACGGAATTTCTCGAACTTGATCGGATTCGTGCGCAGATTTTAAAACTTGTATTTGTAGCGGTGCGTTCATAAGACACTTCGATAAAAAGCCAAGCCTAAGTGTATCAAACCCTGAGTGTTTATTGGCCTAAATACTGCAATGCCTTCAGTTTATAAAACCTTGAATTTATTGTGGTTAAATCACAATTAAAAAAACGCTGATAAAACAAATTACATGCGGTCAGGGGCAGAAACACCTAAAATATTTAGGCCATTTTTAAGCACTGTGGCCGTGGCATGCAACAACACAAGCCTTGCCAATTTAAGGTTTTCTTGGTCGATTAAAACGCGCTCGGCATTGTAAAAACTATGAAATGCTGCTGCCAATTCACGTAAATAAAACGCAACGTGATGTGGGGCTCGTTCATTGGCCGCCTTGGCGAGCACGTCAGGGTAGCCCGCAAGCAATTGGATCAATAACCGTTCAGTG
>DIYC01000101.1:1999-5765 GCA_002428895.1 Burkholderiales bacterium UBA6064
GAACCCTCGCATTGACGCAAAATAGCGTGGATGCGAGCATGCGCATACTGCACATAGTACACTGGGTTTTCATCGCTTTTCGACAACGCCAAATCGACATCAAACACAAATTCGGTATCGGGTTTGCGAGACACTAAAAAAAAGCGAACGGCATCGCGGCCTCGTGCAAGCGCCTCCTTTTGGTGTTCAATAGGCTGTTGCTCATCTACCCCGCCCGACCAAATAATGAGGTCGCGTAAAGTGACGTAGCTGCCCGCTCGTTTTGAAATTTTAACTTCTTGGCCATTTTTCATCACCGTGACCATTTTATGCAGCACATACACACGATAATCAGACGGAATATCTCGGTGACAAAGCTGCCCACCACACGCCTGCAAACCTGCCCGCACGCGGGCAATGGTGCCGTGATGATCGGAACCTTGAATGTTGACCGCCGAAGCGTAACCCCGTTGAAATTTAGTGATGTGATAGGCCACATCGGGTACAAAATAGGTGTAGCCACCTTCGGATTTTCGCATGACGCGGTCTTTGTCGTCACCAAAGGTTGTGGTGCGTAACCACAAGGCGCCGCCTTCTTCGTAGGTATGGCCACTTTGAATTAAAGCGTGCACCACCTGCTCCACTTTGCCCTCGGTATACAGCGAACTTTCAAGATAAAACTGATCAAATGTCACACCGAAATATTGCAAATCGAGATCTTGCTCGGCACGCAAATAAGCCACTGCAAACTGTTGAATGGCGTCAAGATTATTCGCATCGCCTTGGCCAGTCACAACTTCACCATCGGCGGCTTTTACCTCATGGCGGTTTAAATAGGCATGCGCAATGTCGGCAATGTACTGGCCGTTGTAGGCCGATTCAGTCCATTGCGGGTCACCTGGCTGAAAGCCTTTTGCACGGGCTTGCACCGAAAGTGCCAAGTGTTGAATTTGCACGCCTGCGTCATTGTAGTAAAACTCTTTATGCACCTGAAAACCTTGGCTTTTAAGCACAGCCGCCAAAGCATCGCCCAAGGCAGCCTGGCGACCATGCCCAACATGCAACGGGCCAGTGGGGTTCGCGGACACAAATTCTAAAATGACTGGCGGCTTAAGAAAATCTTCATCGTCTTTTAACCGTCTTTTTGACTGCGATAGCCAATTACCATAATCTTCCTTATTATCAAAAATGGTTTGCAATATTTCTTGCCGAGCTTGGTTCGACAAACGAATGTTAATAAAACCAGGGCCGGCAATTTCGATCGTATCAATTAAATGCGCAACAGTTGAGTCTTGCTTCACATGATCAATCAATATTTGCGCCAATTGCCGTGGGTTTTGTTTTAACGGTTTAGCCAATTGCATGGCAATGTTGCACGCAAAATCACCATGAGCAAACTGTTTGGGGGGGTCAAGAACAACCAAGTCTGGCTGATTCACAACCTCTTTAAAACGCTGTGCATCCTCCGAATGATTTGGCTGACTATTTGGAATAGCACGGACAGCATGCTGAAACGCGGCCTTGATTTTGCTTTTATAGCCTTCTTTGATTGATGAGCGCATAAAGACGATTTGACTGGTGATTGCATAAGCTGAGTATTGTACCAATCTTCTTGAATGCGCATGAAATAGCAGACACTTTATTTTTTAAAATTCGGCAACGCGAGAAAAAAAGCAGCATGACAAGGTTTGATTTTATTTATACTTAAAATTGGTGTGGTTGGTTTACGCTTTGATCACCCGTTTTTTATCTGGTTACACCCCCCTTTTCATGGGCAAACGCACATCGATGATTCATTTAAACCCAATGATTGAATTCGCTGACCAACAATGCAAAGCGCAAGGCACGCGTTTAACCCCAAAACGCAAACTGCTGCTCAAAGGGCTTATTCAGGCAAACAAAGCCTTGTCTGCCTACGAACTTATCGACTATTGCAAAACCCATTTTAACGAAAGCATTCCAGCCATGTCGGCTTATCGCATCTTGGAATTTTTAGAACACAACCAACTGGTGCATAAACTCCACTTAGCCAACAAATACATTGTTTGTGCACACATGAGCTGCAACCACTCCCATGGCGTGTCGCAATTTCTAATTTGTAAACAATGCGCGCTGGTGAAAGAAATTTCTCTGCAACAACCGCTTTTAGATGAATTGGCGCACACGGCCAAAGCGGCTGGTTTTGATCAAATTAATCAACAATTAGAAATAGCAAGCCTGTGCAACCTATGCGAACAGCCTAAGACGATTTAATTCAATTGCCTTTTAAGCCAAAGCTGGCGATAGCTTTGTGCCGCTTGCGAAGCAGGCACTGAAGGATTGTCTTGAAAAAATTGCCGCAAACCCTGGTTAAATTCACCAGAAAGAACACTGTGCACCAAAGGATTAAGCCGCTGTTGCACCGCCTGGCGATCACTCGGAGTTTGCACACTGTACCAGGCATTCAAGAGTTGCTCAAAGCGGTTGGGCTTCCGGTACACATCCACTTGCGTCAGCAAGTGAGCACAGGCAGATTCTATGTCCTGTTGCGTTTGAAGATCAACAGCAAATTGATCTAAATAAAACCACAACATCGCGTGTTCCTTCACTTCAAGCGGGGTACGTAAACAGGCGCAAGTGCTTAAAATATTTTCGGGATTGTTGACTCGGCTAAGCCACCAAGCCCATCGCATTAAAGGGTGGGTAAGTGTTAAGTCCATCGTTTGCGACACAGGTGGGGGCATTGCCTCCCAAGCTGTTGCCCTATTGGGCAACAATTCAGCCCATACATGCAATTGCGCTAAAAAAGCCCAAGCCTTGCTGGGGCACACAGCACTCATTGTTTTGTTGAGCTCGGTAAAAACCCGCTCGGCCACCAAATGCTGCATCTCCTGGCGACGCACAATTTCTTGGCACAGTTCAACCGTTTCAGGCGCAACCGAAAACCCCTCATAACGCGCTAAAAACCTTGCCAAGCGCAATACCCGCAACGGGTCTTCAACAAAAGCAGGGCTAACATGCCGCAACACTTTGGCATTCAAATCGGCTAGCCCGCCATAAGGGTCGATTAACTGCCCTGTCGAAGTCATGGCCATGGCATTGAGAGTTAAATCGCGTCGCTGCAAATCTTGCTCTAAGGTCACCGCTGGGTCAGCAAAAAAAGTAAACCCTTTGTACCCTTTACCTTGTTTGCGCTCGGTGCGGGCTAGGGCAAATTCTTCGTGAGTCTGCGGATGCAAAAAAACCGGAAAATCAGCACCCACCGCAGTAAACCCGGCACGTTGCATGTCGTCAACGGTTGCACCCACAACCACCCAATCGCGGTCGGCACTGTGAACGCCCATCAACTGATCACGAACCGCACCCCCCACCACATAGACTTGCACGTGCTGGGGCAACAGGGCAGCAAGTTCTGTTAAGTTAAAACCAGACAATTGATTCATTGGATTAAAGAGATTGAATGTTGTTAAATAACCAGTGCGCGCGCTGCGTAATGGCCAAACGCTCAGCAGGCGGTATTCGCTCGCTGTTTTTAACCATCAATGATGTTCGCGGATTGCGCTGCAACCACGCTTTGTTTTGATCGATAAAATGCCAGTATAACGTGGTCAAGGGGCAAGCCTTGTCGCCGGTTCTTTCATCGAAACGATATCGACAATTTTTACAATAATTACTCATGCGGTTCACATACGCGCCACCCGAAATGTAAGGTTTACTGGCTAAACGCCCGCCATCGGCATACAAAGCCATTGAAGCGACATTCGGCAGTTCAACCCATTCAACCGCATCCACATACACGGCTAAAAAC
>DIYC01000101.1:6018-8366 GCA_002428895.1 Burkholderiales bacterium UBA6064
AACAACGAAAAATTACCAATCACCATCAGCCGTTGAATGTGGTGCGCATAGCCGTATTCAAGCGTTTGCCCAAGACTGTGTTGCAAGCAAGCCATGTGAGTTTGCGCAGTCCAAAACCAAGACGGCAAATTCAACATTGCATTTAAAAAATTAGCACGTTTTAAGCCTGGCATGTCTAGCCAATAAATGCCACGAATAAACTCGCGCCAACCCAAAATTTGCCGAATAAACCCCTCAACACTGCTTAACGGTGCTTTGCCTTCCAAGTAAGCCCGCTCAGCGGCCTGAACCGCTTGCCGAGGGTCGAGTAGGTGCAAATTCAGCGCCGCAGACAACAAACTGTGCCAACCAAACGGAGTATTGGTCCACATGGCATCTTGATACTCACCAAATTTTGGCAAACGGTGCTGAATAAAATGCTTTAACGCCTGCTGCGCGTGTTCGGCAGTCACAGGCCAATTAAACTGCGACAAGCTGCCTAGGTGGTCTGCAAACGCTTGTTGCACTTCAGCAATCACTTGACGTGTTAGTTCATCCGGCGCGACACGAAAGGCAGACTCAATGTCGCCAGGCCCCTGTTTCGGGTATGCCTTGCGATTGGCTTCGTCATAATTCCACTCACCGCCAATGGGTTGGTCGCCCTGCATCAACACCTTGAATTGCTTGCGCATTTCTCGGTAAAAAAATTCCATCCGAAGTTGCTTATACGGCTTGGCCCAGCGTTTAAATTCGTCGTGGCTGCAATAAAAATGCGTGTCTGGCAGCACGTCGAGTGCCAGGTGTTGACGCTTGGCCCATTGCACCAAGTCTGTGCGAATGCCCCATTCACCTGGTTCGACAACCAACACATGATTGATTTGATGCTGCGCACACAGTTGTTCTAAGCGCTGCAATAAGGTGCTCGATCCCGTTTCTTGTAGGTTTGAATAAAAGACTTGCAAGCCTTTTTGAGTCAGCGTTTGCGCAAAATGCCGCATGGCGGATAAAAACATCACGATGCGCGCTTGGTGCGACCAAACCCGTTTGGCTTCGTGCGCCGACTCGATCAACACCACAGGCGTTTCATGTTGCACAGCAAATTCAACGGCTTGGCTGTGCATCGACAACTGATCACCCAACACCAAAACCAACGTTTTGTTCATCTATCCAATACCCCAAAAAATCCAAAACGAAGCAAAATTAATTTTTTACCTAGCAATTGGGCTAACTTACTACGAATTAGGATAAGTTCGTACTCTAATTACATCTTTTTAGAGTCCAACTGTCACAGTCTTGCACAAAACAGATTGAAATTAGAGTCTAAGGTCTTACAATAAACCGGTTTTTGTCGGTGGGGAAAATTGTGTCTATAAACGAAAGAAAACGTGTTGCAGTGATTGGTGGTGGTATTTCAGGTTTAACTGCTGCCTGGAAGCTGAATCATCACGCCCAAGTGACGCTTTATGAAGCCAACGATTATGTGGGTGGACATACACACACTGTGGATATGTTTTTAGAAGGCCGTAAATTTGCTGTCGACACCGGTTTTTTGGTGTACAACGAGCGCACTTATCCCAATTTAATTCAATTGTTTGAAGATTTAGACGTTGAAACTGTTGAATCGAATATGTCATTTTCTGTCGCCTTACCCGAGGTCGGCATCGAGTGGGCGGGCACCAATTTAGACAGCGTGTTTGCACAGCGTAAAAATTTAATCAATCGGCGTTTTATCAAAATGCTGCTTGATATTTTGCGGTTTAACAAACAAGCCACCCAATTGGTTAAAGAAAAAGGCCGATCCAACTTATTTCAAACCGCCGCTGCACAAAGTTTAGGTAGCTTTTTACTCACTCACCAATACAGCCAAGAGTTTAAAGAGTGGTATTTAATCCCCATGGCTGCCGCAATTTGGTCTTGCCCCAGCGCCCAAATGCTTGAATTTCCATTAGCCACCTTTGTGCAGTTTTGTCACAACCATGGTTTATTACAAGTTGAAAACCGTCCCAAATGGTTTACCGTTAAAAATGGTGCTCGCAATTATGTTGAAAAAATGTGCAAGGGCATTCAAACCATTCACACCAATTGCCCTGTTCAACTGGTCAACACGTATGGCGATAAACCGGTTATTTATTCTCGACTAGGTACAGAAGAATATGATTTTGTGGTGTTGGCCTGTCACAGTGATCAAGCCTTAGCTATTCTTGAAGGCAATACCAAACAAGCGGAACAACTTAAGCACATTAAATATCAACCGAATGTGGCCTATTTGCACACCGACACGCGCTTAATGCCCAAGAACACCAAAACCTGGGCGTCTTGGAATTACACCAGTCATGTGAATAATCCCATTCCAAGAGTGTCGGTCACTT
>DIYC01000101.1:8558-10107 GCA_002428895.1 Burkholderiales bacterium UBA6064
TGGTGCAACAATCTGCAACCCTTGCCGATAGATCAACCGGTGTTGGTCAGTCTGAACCCCATCAAAATGCCCCAACCGGAATTAATTCATCGCGAAATTCACTACAGTCACCCAATTTTCGACCATTCTGCTATTCAAGCGCAACATGAGTTGGCTCATTTACAAGGTCTTCATGGGGTGTATTTGGCAGGTGCCTGGATGAAATACGGTTTTCATGAAGATGGGCACACCTCCGGTTTAACGGTCGCCGAAAACATTTTAAGAAAAATAAAGTACTCAGACACTAAAGTGGCTTAATGAATCGTTCTGCAGCGTTGCAACTACATTCAATCCAATTGGCATGGGGTCGAGTTCGACACAAGCGGTATTTGCCTACAATCAATGCGTTTGATACCCAAGCCTGTTTTGTTCGTGTTCGTTTTTGTAATACCACTGAATCATCATCCTATCAGCCCACTTTACTCAAAATCGACTCGCCTGGTATTGTTTCGCTGCATGGCAAAGATTATGGCACAAGCCCACACACACGTAGCTTAGCCGAACAAGCCACTTACATGCGGCAACTGGTACAAAACCAAACCCAACACGACTTGTCGGGTCAGGTTGAATTGCATACTTTTCCTCGCATGCTTGGATATGCGTTTAACCCAGTGAGCTTTTGGTATTTTTATACCCCACAACAACAGTGTTTAAGCATTCTGTGTGAAGTGAACAACACCTTTGGTGAACGTCATTTTTACTGGTTAGACAGCCAATCTGGTGCACCGATTAATCAAGGCAGCACCTTGTCGGCGCATAAACAATTTCATGTGTCGCCATTTTTTCCTGTGTCGGGTCAGTATCAATTTCGATTTATGGATGCTGCCAACCGAACCGTTGCCCGCATTGATTATTTTGACAATCAACAGCGACAACTCACAACCAGTGTCAGCGGAACTTTAATGCAACCAACCCCAAGAATTTGGGTTAAAACACTGTTAAAGTTTGGTTGGTTTAGCTGTACAGTCATTACAAAAATTCACTGGCAAGCCGTCAAACTTTACTTAAAACGCATACAATTTTACAAAAAACCGACTCCCCCTAAACATACCATCACTAAAGTAACTCATCATGAACAATGAAGCCGTAACTCGTTTTCCTGATTTCGAAATTCCACGAAATGCACCCTCCTCCGCACAATGGACACTGCGCTTGCTCACCAAACTGCAAACAGGCACGTTAAAAGTCACCACGCCCGAAGGGGCTCACTTAATTTTTGGCGACAACTCGTCGCCTAAAGCCAGCATTCAACTTAAAAACTGGAATGTATGTAGTGCAGCGTTAAAATCGGGCGACATTGGATTTGCTGAAACCTACATTGCTGGCGACTGGAAAACAGACGATTTGGCAGCCTTGCTGGGCGTGTTTCTTAAAAACCGACATGCGGTTGAAAAAGTAATTTACGGTAGCTTTTTAGGCAATATTGCTTACAAACTAAAACATTGGCTCAATCGCAATACAAAAACCCAAGCCAAAAAAAACATTCATGCGCATTATGATTTGGGCAATG
>DIYC01000101.1:10368-16884 GCA_002428895.1 Burkholderiales bacterium UBA6064
ACGCAAAATACAATGCCATGCTCAATTTTCTTCAACCCTCATCATCGTGTCACATTCTTGAAATTGGCTGTGGCTGGGGTGGGTTTGCTGAAATGGCCTGCCGCAAAGGGGCTTCGATCACAGGGCTAACACTGTCTTCAGAACAGTTGGCATTTACACAAAACCGCCTTAACCAGTTAGGGTTTGCCGCACAATCCAACATTCGATTGCAAGATTACCGTGACTGCCAAGGCCAATTTGATGGTGTAGCCTCGATTGAAATGTTTGAAGCCGTCGGCGAAGCCTACTGGCCCACTTATTTTGAAGCACTACACGCTCGCTTAAAACCCAAAGGGCGTGCGGCCATTCAAAGTATTGTAATTGCCGATGAACTATTTGAAAAATATCGTAAAGGCACTGATTTTATTCAACAATATATTTTTCCAGGGGGCATGCTACCTTCCAAAACTATTTTTGCAGAACACGCTGAACGTTTTGGCCTCAAAGTCGTTGATTCACTGGCATTTGGTTTAGATTATGCCGAAACACTAAGACGCTGGCGAAAATCGTTCATGAATCAATTAAGCCGAATTAAGGACAATGGGTTCGATGATACATTTATACGCACATGGGAATTTTATTTGGCTTATTGTGAAGCGGGTTTTGAAGACAAAAGCACAGATGTTTATCAATTTTACTTGGAAAAACAATGAAGCAAACCTCTTTCTTGTTCTTTAAATTACTAATTGCTGTGATGGTGATTGCCAACCCTGCTGGCTCACAAGCAGGCACCGCCACACCTATTGCAGAAGCCACGACTCAAATTAAAAACATTCAACTCATGGGTCAAGGGTATTTAACTTGGTGGGGGCTAAAGGTCTACCATGCACAGCTTTGGTCAGCCACCCCCGCCGAACAATTTAATTACACCCAGCACGCCCATTGGCTACAGCTTCGCTATCACCGCGATTTTAAAGGCATTCATATTGCCAAACGCAGCCGTGAAGAAATTGAAAAACAAGGAATTGGTAACCCCAAAATTTTAGAAGCTTGGCAAACACAGCTTGCCGAACTCTTCCCCAACATACAAGAAAATGACACTTTAAGTGCCTTGTACCTACCTGGGCAACCTACCCAGTTTTTTCACAACGGAAAACCGATTGGACAAATCACCGACAGTGATTTATCCAAAGCATTTATGGGCATTTGGTTAAGCCCGGCGACCTCTGAACCCCAACTTAGAAGCCAACTCATCGGCGTTCATTAACCAACTCTGTAAGGTGCTGCATTGCAGGCTGAACACAAATTTCCAAATGCACCCGCAGCCACTGTCGGTGCGCTAGTTCACTACGGCACACTGGGTTTAGCGCTCGGCTGTGTTGCAGTGCCTATTTATATTCAAGTTCCCTTTTTATATTCACGTGTGTTTGGCGTACCTACAGAATGGCTAGGAATCATTTTATTAATCTCTCGGTTAATCGATGCCTTTCTTGACCCCCTCATAGGCCTTTGGCTAGACCGGCGACACGGCCTACAAAACCGCTACACTTTACCCATTTTTATTTCAGTACCGTTGTTACTCCTGGGTTTGTACGGGGTATTTTTCCCGTTTGGCGACACGCCGATTGAATACACGTTCAGCTTACTGATATCGTTGTTTTTAGTTCATCTAGGTTTAAGTTTAATAAACATCGCCTACCAATCTTGGGGGGCTGAATTAGGGCAAAGTGACCGCCAACGCTCTATGTTTGTGGCCTGCCGCGAAGGAATTGGTATTGTAGGCGTTATGTTTGCCGTATCTTTAGCACTCGAACAGTTTGCCTTACTCATTTACGGCACATTTTTTGCTACTCTTTGCCTTGGCGTGTATTTACTCACACAGCATGCCCCACGGGCTGCAAGCTTATTAAAAGCCACCCCCTTGGCGCAGCCACACCCCGAGTATAGCTGGCATAAACAGATTCAACATTTACTCAAAAAAATGTTTATTCCACTGCAACATGCCAACTACCGACGACTCTTAACCGTTTTCATGACCAATGGTTTAGCCGCAGCTCTACCGGCCACCTTGGTGCCGTTTTTCATGCAAGATCGACTTGGCCTGTCCGACAACGATCAATGGGTATTGGCTATTTATTTTTTAGTGGGTGCACTCTCAACCGTGTTTTGGGTGTGGCTTGGCGGAAAACTTGGCCTTGCCAAAGCATGGCTTCTCTCAATGATGGTCTCAATTCCTAGCTTTATTTTTGTCATCACTCTCAACCAAGGTGATTTACTCGGTTTTGCCATGATTTGCGTGTTAACAGGGTTTGCCTTAGGCGCTGACTTGTCTTTACCCGCCGCATTGGTTGCAAAACTGATTCATGACAACCAAGAAAATGGCTTTAACGAAGGCAGTTACTTTGGTTTGTGGAATTGGGTCAACACCTGTAATTTAGCCTTAGCACCTTCGCTGGCTTTAAGTATTTTAGGCTATTTTAATTACTCAGAAACCCATTCAGGCTCTATCGAATTTTTGCAATTACCCTTGTACCAACAAATTGCTCAAGACCCTTTAATCTGGGTGTATGCACTACTGCCCTGCTTAATGCGTTTTATTGCGATCATTGTCCTAATCTTAAGTGGCTTAATCAGTACATCTTCACACAGTCTCAATCAACCCCATATTCTTTCTTCTAAAAAGGTCTCGACCCATGCTTAAATTTCGTCCTATTCAACTTTTCGCAAACCTTTTACTGGGCCTGTTGCTAGTCGGTTGTGCTGGCCCCAAACCATCTGACTACGCCAACGAAAAACCCAAACTAGATTTAAAAACCTACTTTAATGGCACTATCGATGCCTGGGGCATATTTCAAGATCGCAATGGCAAAATTGTGAAGCGTTTTACCGTGGTCATGAAATGCTCTTGGGATGGTAATGTCGGCACACTCGACGAAGATTTTACCTATTCAGACGGTACTACCCAAAAACGCGTGTGGACGATCGTGAAAAACGGTGACACCTTCACCGGCACAGCCAGCGACGTCGTGGGCCAGGCCAACGGCATCACCAGTGGCAACACACTGAACTGGGTCTACACCCTCAATTTACCAGTGAATGGCACCATTTATGAAGTTCGATTCGACGACTGGATGTACTTAATGGACGACACCACCATGCTTAACCGCGCAGTTATGTCAAAATTTGGTTTTAAATTAGGCGAAGTGCTGCTCAGCTTTAAAAAACGACAATGACACCCAGACACTCAATCACGAGGAAACCAAAATGGCACTTAATCCCAAGTTGAACCCATGGGTCGACAAACGAATTTGGCTAATCGGCGCTTCAACCGGAATTGGTGAAGCCCTGGCAGAAGAATTTGACCGATATGGCGCACGCTGCATGATCTCAGCACGCAGCCAAGACAAGCTGGAACAACTCGCCAAAAAACTGCGCAAAACCATTGCTTACGCGGTTGATATTACCCAACCCAACACCCTTGAAAATGCGTTTTCAGAACTCATTCAACAATGGGGCGGGGTCGATTTAATTGTAATCATGGCAGGCACCTACAGCGAAATGGCTGTCAAAGACTTTGACTTAGACAAAATGAAACATCAGATCGAAGTCAACTTAATTGGCACCATGAATGTGTTAAACCAAGTGCTCCCCAGATTATTAAAACAACAATCAGGCCACCTGTGTTTGGTCTCTAGTGTAGCTGGTTTTAGGGGCTTGCCCAATTCCATTGCGTATGGCCCCAGCAAAGCGGCACTCATCAATTTGGCTGAAGGCCTGTACCTCGAGCTTAAACCATTTAACATTGGTGTCAGCGTTGTTACCCCGGGTTTTGTAGACACGCCACTGACGCAAAAAAACACCTTTCCAATGCCCTGCATCATCAGCGCTAAAAAAGCCGCTCAACACATTTTAGCGGGCTTAAGCAGAGGGCAATTTGAAATTCACTTCCCCAAAAAATTTACTTTGGCATTAAAATTATTAAGTATTTTGCCTTATAGGCTCTATTTTTCTGCCGTGCAACGCTTTACCTCAAAAATGGCTGAATCTAAACATGACGCTCATTAACCCTATTTCTGGCCGCCCTTTCGGCAACCCCTCAAACACCGCAACAAACCGAGAACCCCTTTCAGCACGATTAAGCAAAGCCATTGTTTTTTTTGAACAACTCACCCCTGAATCACTTAACGACATTCAATCCGTTTACGCCCAACAAGTTGAATTTAAAGACCCCTTTAACACAGTGCACCATCGTGACGGCGTACAACACATTTTTTTAAACATGTTTCAGCAAGTCAACGAACCCAAGTTTAAAGTCCACACCGCCATTGAACAAGGCAACCAAGCTTTTTTAACGTGGGACTTTACCTTCACCATGAAACGCTTTAAAACCGACCAATTACAACGTTGCCACGGTTCCTCCCATCTCATATTCGACAGCAATAACCAAATTATGTATCACCGCGATTACTGGGACGCCGCCGAAGAACTGTACGAAAAAATACCTATTTTAGGCGGATTCATGCGTTGGTTAAAAAAGCAAGTTGACTAGAAAAAAAACTCCTCAGCTACTATTGGCATAGACAGGATCAAAAAGTTGAAATAACAGTCTATTTTACACCTCCCCTCTGAGGTAAGGTACTCATCAAGTAAGTAGTTAACTCATGACAACTACCCCATTTCATTCTGCTTAAACACATACTCAAACTGAATGAACCAACAAAACTTGTTTACAGTACACCTGTTTTTTTAGCTACGTAGTGACTCTTATGAACACCCTTGTCAACAACCATCCCGTACGGTGGATTCAGAGCCTGCGGATTGCATTCATTGAATCGATTCGATTGATTGGACTGATTGCACTGTGTCTGATTTCTTTGAACGTCCAAGCGCAGGCTGAAGAAATTATTTTTTACCACTACGANNTGGACAGGCACACGCTGAACTGTGGTGCCAATCAAGTACTGAGCATGGTACGACTAGAAAGCCAATACAACATCAACGGGCAAGACCAAATTCGGTTTCGCTATCGATGTGGTCAGCCGTAATTTAATGGCGTACCAAGGCTTCAATTTTGAACAGATTTAAAAGGTAACTTTCATGAACACTTTTGTAAACAACCATCCCGTACGGTGGATTCAGAGCCTGCGGATTGCATTCATTGAATCGATTCGATTGATTGGACTGATTGCACTGTGTCTGATTTCTTTGAACGTCCAAGCGCAGGCTGAAGAAATTATTTTTTACCACTACGACGGCACCAATTCGCCCGTTGCCGCCACCGACATGAATGGCAACGTGGTGTGGCAAGAACGTCGCGAACCGTTTGGTGCACCCAAGCTAAACCAACCCGAAAAACAAAATCACTCCGTGGATTACACCGGCCATGTGTATGACAAACGTCTGGGGCTAATGTACATGGGTCGCCGGTTTTATGACCCTAAAATTGGGCGGTTTATTAGTGCCGACCCCGTGGGTTTTACACCCAGCAACGTACAAAGTTTTAACCGATATGCGTATNCGAATAATAATCCGTATAAGTATTGGGACCCGGATGGGGCATTTGCACAAGCTTTAGTGGGGGCAGGTATTGGTGCAGTGACAGGTGCCGCAGTACAAGGTGCTTTAATGGCGACGGGGTATCAAGATAGTTTTAGTTTTGCTCAATTGGGAATGGATACTCTTTTAGGTGCTGCAACGGGTGGGTATTCATCATTGGCGCAAGCGGGTAAACTGGGGGGAATTGTAAAGAATGGTGTTGGGACGTTCGATTCGGTCGCTTCAAAGAGTGTTTCAAATCCTATACCTGATTCACTTGCACGGGTAATTCCAGGGACAAAGATACCGAATACTTTAGGTAGACCAGGTACACAAAATGTTTTTGTTACAGCAATTGATGATATTCAAGGTTTAAATGCAAAACAAATTGCTGAAAGATTAACTATTAAACCAAGTCAATCATTTACAATTATTGAGTTTCCAACTCCGAAATCAGGTATTGCCTCACCTGTCTTTCGTAATGACGCTGGATTTGTTGGTGGTGGTCGCACTGCAGGAGGTGCTCGCGAGTTTGTTATTCCTAACCAATCTGTACCAACTGGCGCAAATATAAGGTTTGTTGAATGATGAAAAGAATTGAATCTCACGAATTTAAACTTATCGGTGAATGGAATTTAGTTGAGGGTAAAGTAATTGGCAATTATGTCTGTGAAAGGATTATGCAATTAACCGATAATTACTTACAAAAATTGGCTACAGATTCTAGTGGCTGGGATGTATTGTTTAAAGATCCTAATGATGGTCGTTATTGGGAGTTAATATACCCCCAAAGTTACATGCATGGTGGCGGCCCACCAACTTTAGAGTGCATACCTGAGTATGTGGCGTTTCAAAAATATTATTATAATAAACAATAATCTCCACTATAACTAATTTAACTGATTTTTCAGTACTCAAACCCTCTGTACACGACAGTTTTTATTCGTGCGGAGCGTGAACGGAGTAACTCATTGACCATGAAAGAAGATTCCATATACTTGC
>DIYC01000054.1:0-148 GCA_002428895.1 Burkholderiales bacterium UBA6064
GTGCATTTGCTAACAAGAAAATGCTGGCATGGGCACAAGCAAAAAGCATCCGAAGAAAACACAAATGTTCTGTTGCTAAGATATTTACCGTACATATGACTTGATCAAAATTAAGCGGATTAGCTATAGGCAAGCACTGGCCTGCGCC
>DIYC01000054.1:515-3319 GCA_002428895.1 Burkholderiales bacterium UBA6064
GAATGGGGTAATGGCCACGTCGTCTTTTTAGATCGTCACCACCCTCATCCCTCTTTAGTTTCTGGGCGATTTACGTGTCAGCGCCAACTGCAGGAGCAAACAAAACTGATGAGGCGGCGCATTGTTCGAACTCCGAGACAGCGTGCTGTCGAGGGTGAGTTGAGCACGCCCAGTTTTGTGCGACTCAGGTTGGAAATACGCTGACACAAGCCCAGCAAACAAAGAGGGCTGGGGGTTACTCTTCGACTCAACGGCACAATCTCAGCACAACAATCACCTTAGTAAGATGTCCCTTCATTGGATTGGCATTCAATTGAAGAGCTAAACCACAAACAGTGAAACAGCAGAATGTAATTCTTTGGTTTTTTCATCCAGTTTATTGGCGACTTGGTTGGCCTCTTGGGCTGCGTTTGACGTAATGGATGAAACTTGGGTGATTTCATGAATACCACTGACAAACCGTTGCATGCTCGTTTGTTGGGCTTTGAGTAATTGATCAAAAGCGCTGAATGTTTGGTTTAGTTTGTTCGAGCCGGTCTGCAGTAATTCCATCGCTTGTTCTGAATTGGATACTTTCTCAAGTGTATACCCAGTTTTGGTGCTGGCTTGTGCGGACATTTCAACCGATTGTTGAATTTGAGTTTGAATTTCTAAAATTAATCGAGAAATTTGATCGGCAGCGTTGGTGGTGTCTTCGGCCAGTTTACGAACTTCATCGGCAACTACGGCAAAGCCTCGGCCCTGTTCGCCTGCACGGGCTGCTTCGATGGCGGCATTGAGTGCCAGTAAGTTGGTTTGATCGGCAACCTGTTTAATGGTATTGATGATGCCACCAATTTTTTGTGAGCTTTCATTCAGCGTGGCAATACGCGCCCCATTGTTGTTCACAATCGTGACGACATCTTTGACAGATTCGGCGGTTTCTCGCATCGAATGAATTGAGCTGGCTAATTGGGTTTGGGTGTCCGCCGACACTTCAAGCGCAGAGTCTAGCTGTTGACAAGAGGTTTGAACTTTTTGGCTTGTTTCTTGGGCAATATCGTTTAATGAATCGGTAATGTTTACTTGGTTGTGGGTATTCTTCGAAATTTGGTTACCCGTTGTACGAACTTCAGTAACAACTTGACCAATGTCTTTGGCCGAACAGCGAATATGTTTTACAGCATGGCAAAATGTTTCCATCAGGGTGTCAAATGATTTTCCAATCATCCCAATTTCATGATTTTCTTTTAAACCAACGCGCAAACTTAAATTTGAGGTTTGTTGAACTTTTTGAATAATCGAGTGTAGTTTTTTGACGGGCTTAGAAACCGATTGACCAATAAACAACGCGACAGCAATACCGAATACGATTACCAGAAAGCCAAAGGCTGCTGTGCCGATGATGGCTGTTTGATTAAATGAATGCGCTGTTTTTTTGGTACTTTCTATGACCGATTGGCTTTTTGAAATAGCTAAAACCAGTTGCTCTTCAATTAATTTTGCAACCTTGCGCACTTGAACCATGGCAACCATGCGTTGAGGGCCAATTGGCGCTTTCATCATCGCTTCAAAATTGGTTTTGTATTCCTTTAGGTTTATTTCGAGCTGGTTTTTAATTTGATCGAGTTCTTGATAAAGCGCTAAATCAGACTGGGCGGGAGTGCGTGGTGGTTTTGCAGATTGAATGGACATAATGGCTTGATCAACCGATTGGAGCGTATTTTGCTGTAACAAGGGGTCATCTGCGTACATCAGATCTTTTTCTGGTCGTCGAGCTGACATAAAGTCGATTTTGGCGTTGTAAAAGTAATTGAGTGCGACAAATTTAGTGTCTACCAGTTCAGTAAAGTGTTGGTTTGAGTGGATTAACACGCTGCACACTAAGGCAACGCAAGCCAATAAACTAAATAATAGGATAGAAAATCCGAAATAAATTTTTTTAACAATACTCACAAAAATCCCCTCACTTTAAACTGAACCGATGTGCACTTACTTTTTATTCGAGTGAATAACCTACGTAATAAATGCCGATGGTGCTGCCACTGACATCTTGAATAGGTTCATAGCCAGTTTGAAAAATTTTACCTAAAATATCCACTGGGCCATAAAAGGGTTTGCCTCCGTCAATCGCTGCTTTGGCTGGGCCAGAAGGGTCAAGGGGTGTGCCCACTGCGCGTTTTCCGTCTTTCATGACGTTGGTGCTACGGCGAATGTAGTTGCTACCCTCTTTCACAAATAAGGTCGCGGTGCCTCCATGTTTGGTCTTAATGTCATCAACAACTTCAAAGTTGTCATTCACTTTATAGCTACCAAAAAATAGTTGATTGCCTTCAAGGCGTGGCTCACCCTTTTTAGCAAGTTCTTGCTTCAGTGCGATCATTGCTTTGTTAACCTTTTCGTCTGCATGAACAGGGCTGGTAATCATTAACAGTGCGGCAACAGATAAAAAGAGTTTAAAAAAGGGTTTTTTCATAGATTTCTCCGAGCTATGGTTTAGAAAGTCCAATGATAACTGGGAGGGTATTATTTGAATTGTTGAATGAGAATGAATTTTATGGTGATGTTTCGTGTTTAGCAGGTTGGTTGGGCGTTGGTTAAACCGCTGTAACTGATTTCAATATTTTTTCTTGATTTTATTCTAAGTACTTGGGTTAATTAAGAAAAAAATATTTTTGTTGCTGTGGCTTCGGGTGCAGAATTGTTTTTGGCATAAAATATCTTTTTCTTTGAGAGTTCAACAATGCCTCTTTCTTCCTCTAAAAACATGATTACGCAAAGCCAGTCTTATTCAAATTTGGCTGAATTGGCTGAGTATTTTGATC
>DIYC01000054.1:3500-6782 GCA_002428895.1 Burkholderiales bacterium UBA6064
ATGGCTGAGTATTTTGATCTATCAGTAAGCCAAACCCCTGCGAATAAGTCAAACCAACCCGTAGTGGCCCAGTGCCGTGCGTTGGGTCAGTCTTGGTTGGCTTCGCCTGGGCAACATAACTTAGTGCGATATTTAATTTTAAAAAATCAACCTGGGTACAAGCTCTCACCTGATTTAAAAGTTTGGATGAGTGTGCGTAGCCTAAGTCGACATATGTATACTCTAGATGCAGCCAACCGAAAAATTGGTATTCAAACGCCTATGACTGAATTTAACAAAGCTTCGCGGCATATGGCTTGTTTGCTGCAAGAATTGTGTACTCGCGTGTCCGTACAAGAGTTAAATCATCCTGGATTTCGGGCTGAGCTTACGGCCCACATCACGAGTATGTGCGCTTGGAGTTTTACTGAGAAAAAAGTTTGGCGGTATGCACATGCTTTATTGCAACCTCATGAAAAGATAATTGTTTTTGGCGTTGAATATGACAAATTAGCTTGTTTAGCGCAAGTCAAATTGTGCCTGACTAAAAAATTTGGTTTGGCTACTTAATTCAACGTTATTATATTTTACGTTCGGGGCATGCGTGACTACCTAAATGACTCAAAATAAAAATACGATTTACTGGTTTTGCTGAATATTTCTCCGCATTCAACCTACTACAATAGGTTTGTTTTTAGTCTGAAATTCGATCATGCATATTCATATTCTTGGTATTTGTGGCACTTTTATGGGTGGCGTTGCGCAATTGGCGCGTGCCTTGGGTTATCGGGTCACGGGTTGTGATGCCAATGTTTACCCACCGATGAGTACGCAACTTAAAAACGCAGGAATTGACCTAATCGAAGGTTTTGGCGTGGAGCAACTGCAGTTAAAGCCTGATCTTTGGGTTGTGGGCAATGTGGTCAGTCGTGGTAATCCTTTAATGGAGGCGATTTTAAATGCCCGTTTGCCATACGTCAGTGGCCCGCAATGGGTGGGCGAACACGTGTTGCAAGGTCGTAAAGTCATTGCCGTTGCAGGTACTCATGGTAAAACAACGGTGGCTTCTTTGTTGGCGTGGGTGTTTGATCAACTGGGTTTAACTCCTGGGTTTTTAATCGGTGGGGTACCCAGTGGTTTTGAGTGCTCTGCGCGTTTGGGGCAAGGTGATTGGTTTGTCATTGAAGCCGATGAATACGACACTGCGTTTTTTGACAAGCGGTCAAAGTTTGTTCACTATCGGCCCACTGTGGCTTTGCTGAATAATCTTGAGTTTGATCATGCCGATATTTTTCCTGATTTGTCCGCGATTGAAACACAGTTTCACCATTTGTTACGCACGGTGCCGTCTCAAGGCCATGTGGTGTGCTTGGCCAATACTGGGTCTTTAGAGCGAGTGATTGCGCGGGGTTGTTGGGCACCTGTTTCTTACTTTGATGCGCAAGATGTGTCGACTCAATGGGCTTCAAAAATTCATTCCACGCATCAGTTTGAGATGCTGCATCGTGGGCTGGCGGTGGGTCAGGTACAGTGGCAGCTCTCGGGTATTCACAGCATCAACAATGCTTTGGCGGTGGTTGCCGCAGCCACTGCGGTGGGCCTTAATGCCAGTCAGGTGTGTGTTGCATTGTCTAGCTTTCCTGGTGTTAAGCGACGAATGGAATTGGTGGCACAAATTGCGAATATTCGTATTTATGATGATTTTGCGCATCATCCCACTGCAATTGCCACAACTTTAGAGGGGGCACACGCCAGTCTAAAGCAAGTCGCATCACCTGGAAGACTTCTTGCTGTGTTCGAACCACGATCAAACACCATGAAAAAAGGGGTGTTTAGTCAAGCGTTGCCCGCTGCGTTTGCTTCAGCAGCTCATGTTTGGTGCTACAGTGGTGGGGTGAATTGGGATGTGCTTTCTGCATTCAAACCATTGGGTGATCAGGTCACTGTCAGCGACCAAATCGATGCAATTGTTGCTTCTGTCATTCATTTTGCACGCCCAGGTGACTGGGTGATTGTGATGAGTAATGGCGCTTTTGGGGGTATTCATACAAAACTCAAGCAGGCTCTGTCTTCAACTTTGAATTAATTCTCGCATGCATACACCCTACCAACTCGATAGTCCAGGGCAATTTATTGGCAATCAATTAGCCGATTCAATTGTGTATCTTCATGGCTTTCGTTCTTCACCTTAGTCGATGAAGGCGCAAAAAGTAAGGGCTGATTGTCAGCGTCTGGGTTATTTATCCCGTTTATGGGTACCCAAGTTGCCTGACTCGCCGTTTCAAGCCATTTGTGTGGTCAAACGCTGGGCTAAAAGTTTGCTGCGTGTTAACAAGGATCATCGGTTTGCGTTTATTGGTAGTTCATTGGGTGGGCTTTATGCCACTTGGTTAGGGCAGTGCTTTCCAACGGCGCAGGTGGTATTGCTAAACCCAGCTGTGCGACCTAGCCAGTTGTTGGCGAGCCAGGTTGGTTTACATCAATCTTATTCTTCCGCCGACCGCATTCATTTTTTACCGCGTTATGTCAAACAATTGCAACGTTTAGAGCAAGTCCAATTAACCCACTTGAAGCGTTATTTTTTGGTTGCTGCACAGCATGATGAAGTTTTAAGTTATCAGCAGATGGTGGTACGTTATGAGAATGCACATTGCCTCACCGTGAAAGGGGGCGATCATGCCTTGTCTGAATTTGATGAGTATTGGCCTTTTATTCGTTTGTTTTTAGGGTTGGTGCCGTGAGGCGTTTAACAGGCTCGCAGTTCGGTAATCGGTTGAATCATCCACCAAGTTGGCCTGATTGGGTTAAACCATGGGTGGCCAATACCGGTTCGTTAACGGCGCAACTGATCAACCGTTATGGCGAAATTCAAGTCGATTTACGCGCTCAAGGTCGACGCGCTGTGTCATTGCAACAAGCGCATTGGTTAAGACTTAAGCAGCGCTCGCAAATGCGGTTTCGGCGAGTACTTTTAAAAGCATGTTGTATGCCAGTTGTGGCCGCAGAAAGTTGGGTTACCCTTGATGGACCCCGATGTGATTGGTCTTTTTGGTCGACTTTGGGTAATCAGTCGTTGGGTTCTGAATTGTTTGCGAATCCACAAGTGCGTCGCCAGTCGGTGCAGTATTTCAAACTCACTCTTCATTCGGCTTGGGTGCAGCAGGTATTGGGGCATTCGTTGTTTCATGCATTACAAGCAACAACTCCAATGAGTGGTTGGTATGTTCGTCAAGCGTGCTATGTCAAGCCCCCAGGTTTTACTCCGTTATGGGTGGCAGAGATTTTTTTGCCTACCCTTCATGA
>DIYC01000054.1:6962-11820 GCA_002428895.1 Burkholderiales bacterium UBA6064
GTGTTGGAAATTGAATGAATATTTTTTATGAAGAAGCCGGTGCATTTAAAGTCGGTAAAGTGTTAGAGCAATTGGGTAACGTTTTCCAAGTAGAAACCCAGCACGGTAAGCGAACTAAAGTAAAAAGCAATGCAGTGATGGTTGAATTTAAACAACCTTCGCTAGATTTATTTGTACAGGAAGTAGAACAACTCAGTGAAGAAGTTGATATTCAATTGTTGTGGGAATGTGCGCCGGCAGAAGAATTTTTGTTTTCTGAAATGGCCGATGTGTATTTTGGTGATCAATCCAGTGTGGTGCAACAAGGCGCAATTTTAAAAGCGTTACATGCGCAACCTATTTATTTTCATCGCAAAGGAAAGGGTAAGTATAAAGCAGCCCCAGTTGATGTTTTACATGCGGCCTTAGCGGGCCTAGAGCGCAAACGGGTGTTGGCTGAACAACAGGCTGAGTTGGTCGAGTCTTTTTTGCAGGGTACGGTGCCTTGTGAAGTCAAAGCGCAATTGCCTCAACTCTTAATACAACCTGATAAAAACTCAATTGAATATAAGGCGCTTCAAGAAGTTTGCGCTAAAGTAGGGCAATCTCCTGAGGCGTTGTTACTGAACTCGGGTTTGTTTTCTTCGGTACGCGAATTAATGCGCGCAAAGTTTGTCGCACAGTATTTTCCTGAAGGGGTTGTGGTGAAGTTAGCTGCGCCTTTAATTCCCGATACGATTGCACAATTGCCGGTGTCGAATGCGGTTGTGTTTTCAATCGATGACAGTTCTACCACTGAAATTGATGATGCATTTAGTGTCACTTGGTTGAATGCGGAGCATGCACAGGTGGGCGTTCACATTGCAGCACCGGCTTTGTTTTTGGATAGGAACAGTGCGGGCGCTAAGTTGGCGCATCAACGGCTATCAACGGTTTACTCGCCGGGTGAAAAAATCACGATGCTGCCTGATGCAATCATTAATATGGCTTCTTTAAATCAGGGGCAACAAGTTCCTGTTGTGTCGTTGTATGTTCGTGTAAATTGTGCAACGGGGACTGTGATCAGCGAGCCACACTCAGTGATTGAGCAAGTGGTGATTGCAAACAATTTACGCCATGATCAATTGGATCATCTCTTAACCGACGCGGTGTTAAATGGCCAAGATGCACATGTAATTGCTGGGGTGGGCGACTTACTGCCCGCGCTTCGGGTATTGTGGCGTTCGGCGAATGTGTTTCGCCAACAGCGCGAGGCAGTTCGTGGGCAACCCGAAAAAAAAGGGCGTATTGACTTTACTTTTTCAGTCAATAGTGAAGGTTGGGTTGAAATTAAACCGCGCTTGCGAGATGCACCACTTGATCTATTGGTATCTGAATGGATGATTTATTCCAACAGTACTTGGGGTGGCTTTTTAGCAACTCATCAAGTTGCTGGAATTTATCGCACACAGCCCGCTATGGGGCGGGTCAAGATGTCGATTCATAAAGCGCCTCATGCGGGTTTGGGGGTAGAACAATATGCCTGGTGCACCTCGCCATTGCGTCGTTGTGTTGATTTAATTAATCAACAACAATTGGTGTCGATTTTACAGTCAACTGCTCCGGCTTATGAAATAAAAAGTTCCGAATTGCTGGGCTTAATCAGTGCATTCGATTTTGCTTACAAGGCGTATGCCGATTATCAATCTAACATGGAGCGGTATTGGTGTTTAAAGTGGTTGCAGCAACAAGACCGCAAGCAGTTTGAAGGAGTTGTTGTTAATGATGAACTTGTGCGTTTGCATGAGATACCATTGTTTGTTCGTTTAGTGGGTGTAACTTCTCCAGGCCAAGGGGCGCAAGTGATGGTTGAATTAAGTGAAATTGATGAATTGTCTTTATCGGTAAGTTGTAAGTTGTTGTCCATTCAAAACAGTAAGCCCACGCAATTAATTGCGGAGGGTGCTGGTGATTTCGCGTTGTCAGGCGATGGTGAGGTGCAGCAAGAATGACCTATCGAAGCTGGATGCATTCAAAATTACGTTTTGCCATCATCGTGTCTTTGTTTGTTCATGCTTTTGTAATCAGCATACAATTTAACGTTCTTAATCCTGAACGACAAGTGAAGGCACCACTTGAAGTGATTTTAGTCAATGCCCAGTCAGATCAAGAACCTGACAAAGCCGAAGTTTTGGCTCAAGTTGCTTTAGACGGTGGGGGGCAAGCTGATGAAGGTCGCGCCACTACTTTGCCCAGCGTGAGTGACGATGCAACTTCTCAGCGTGAATTGGTTGCGGCACAAAAAAAATTAGCCCAGTTGGAACGTCTTCAAAATCAATTAAAACAATCGGGTTTGCAGTCAAATTCTAGCTTACAGTCGCAAAATAACACCTTACAAGAAATTGCACCCTCGCAGTCGTTCGATGATCATTTGGGGCAAGACCCTAAAGATCAGCGGGCACTTGAAATTAAGCGTTTACAAGCGCAAGTGGCAAACAGTATTCGTGCATACAATGAGCGACCCAGAAAGCATTTTTTTTCGCCTCGAACTTCGTCTTATGAATTTGCAATTTATGAAGAAGCCTGGAGAAATCGTGTTGAACAAATCGGCAATAAAAATTATCCGCCTGAATTAAAAGGTAAGATATACGGGAAACTTAGAATGACTGTTTACCTTCGCGCAAGCGGTGCGATTGATGACATTGAGATTGATCAATCCTCAGGTTCAGTTATTTTAGATCGGGCAGCAGTACGATTACTCAGATTAGCTGCGCCATTTTCCCCATTTACGTCTGAAATCCGTGAAAAAGCTGAAATACTTGCAATTACGCGCACGTGGGTTTTTACTCGAGACACACTGATTACGCAATATGAATAACGAGGTATTTAAAGATGAGTCACCGTTACGTTGTTATCGGTAATCCTGTTTCGCACAGTTTGTCGCCAGCGATACACACTGATTTTGCCTGGCAAACGGGGATTAAGTTGCAGTATAAAAAATGGTTAGCTCCAATCAATGGTTTTGAAAATACGCTGCGTGCATTGCTTGCGGCTGGTGTTTCCGGTGCAAATGTGACAGTTCCTTTTAAGGTACAAGCTGCGCAATTGGCCAATCATCATTCAAAAACGGTTCGGTTCGCTGGAGCAGCCAATACGTTAAAGTTTGTTGCCCATCATGATGTTCAGGCAGAAAATACCGATGGCGAAGGCTTATGCCAAGATTTGGCTGATTTACTGGCTCATCAAGACTTAAGTTTAAGCGATGTGCATGTTCTGCTGATTGGAGCGGGTGGGGCGGCACAAGGGTGTATTTTAGCGTTGCATGCGCATGGAGTTCAAACGTTGACTGTGTTCAACAGAACCCTAGACAAAGCCCAGGCCTTAGCAAAGCAGGCGCATACAATTGGATTAAATGCAAGTAGTGCAGGGCTTGATGCGGAATTGCCCACAGAAATTGAAAAACCTGTGGTGATTGTGAATGCTTCTTCAGCCAGGAGCCAGGGTCAGGTACCTGAATTAAAGTCTTCGTGTTGGCAAAAAGCTGTGCTTGCGCTGGACATGATGTATGGTTTAAACCAGACCCCCTTTTTGCAAGCGGCTGAACAGGCCAACCCAACAATTGAGCGGGCAGATGGTTTAGGAATGTTGGTTAACCAAGCAGCGTTGTCGTTTGAGTTTTGGACAGGTGTCCGACCCAATGCAAAGTCTACTCTGGAAAGAATTCGTCAAACCTTACAGTTAAAACAAGTCACCTAAAACTTGTGACCACAAGGTTTTAACTGGGACAGTGAGTGCAACAATCGGGTCTTGTGCACTGGTTTTTTCTTGCCCCGCTAAACGTAGCATGTGTTGTTTGGCGCGGAGTTGGCGGTATATGTCGCTGACTTCGTAAGCCAACTCAGAAGGAATTAATTGTAAATCACCGGCCTTTTTAAGTAGCGCAATGTTGCCGGTGTTGGCAGTTAATTCTGGAAATTGATTGGCATGTCCCAAAATAATAGCTTGAAGAATAAATTCAATGTCAATCATGCCACCCGAGTCGTGTTTGACATCAAACAAACCAGCTCGGTTTGGGTGTGCATCGCGCATTTTTTTTCGCATTTCACCGACTTTAACTTGAATGTCTGCCCAAATTCTAGGAGCACACAATACTTGTTTGCGAATTTGCTCAAAGTGTTTCCCAATCGATGGATCGCCGACACAAAATCGTGCACGAGTCAATGCTTGGTGTTCCCATAGCCATGCACCATTGCCAAAATTTTGAGTTTGATATTTAATAAATCCTGCCATCGAATTGACAAACAATCCGGCTTCGCCATTAGGTCTTAAGCGGTAATCTGCATCATATAGCTTGCCGGCCACGGTGTTGGTAGTTAGCCAACTGTTAATTCGTTGGCCCAATTTGTAGTAGTGAACAGCGGCTTGCTCATGGGGATCATCGTATAAAAAGACGAGATCTAAATCGGAGCTATAGCCCAACTCTTTTCCGCCTTGTTTTCCATAAGCGATAATGGCAAATTTGGGTTGTTCACAATGACGATGTTCAATGGTTTTCCAGGCTTGTATTAAAACAATTTCCAACACTCGATCTGCTAGCTCAGACAGTAAATCGGAGACACGTTCAACACTGAGCATGTGTTGTAAATCTTGCGCCAAAATGCGAAATTGCTGAGCGTGAAGTTGCTCACGGACTAAGTCCATGTTGCGTTCAAGATCAGGGGGTTCTTGACCCAAATTATTTGATTCCATCATCGTGAGCACCGACGTTGACCAAGCGGCTAAATCAGGTTGTTCTAACAATCCATCGGAATCAATCAGCTCATCCAGCAGTAAGGGGTGTGTCATTAAAAAATTCGATGCCCATTGGCTTGGCGCCAACATGTTAACAACGCGCATTCTG
>DIYC01000054.1:11954-17752 GCA_002428895.1 Burkholderiales bacterium UBA6064
GTAATAAACTTAAATAAGCGCCTCTTCGAGAAATAGTTTCGATTAAGTTGCAGCAACCATCCCAAGCAAGATCAGGGTGACTTGAGCTTGTGCAAGCTGTCAGTAATGAGGGCATCAAACTGTCAACACGTTCTTTGTTCGACTCGGCAAGTGATTGGTATCGCTTAGACTTGATTAAAAATTCATATCGACGTTCAGCTTGTTCGGGGTCGGTAAAATGGATGCGCAATGGTTCTGGCCAAGGGGGTGTTAAGTCTAGGCCGTCGTCATCTTCTTGTTTGTTGCTAAATACAGTATCAAAGTAATTTGCAACAAATTGCATGTGATGATTGAGTACAGTTTTAAACTCTGCAATACTTTGAAAGTTTAATGCGTTTGCTTGGGCAAGTAATGCGTGTTCCTGATCAGGAAGGGTGTGTGTTTGATGATCATCGACATATTGAAGGCGATGTTCTAAATTTCTCAAAAAAAAGTATGCTGCAGACAATGCTTCATAATCTTGCGCATCTAATAAGTTATTTTCAACACTAATTTTTAGAACATCAATCGTTCGAATTTGCTGAAAATTAGGTTCTCGACCACCTCGAATCAGCTGTTGTACTTGTGCAATAAATTCGATTTCGCGAATGCCCCCACGACCTAGTTTCACATTAATTTCATTGGGGTGAGTCACTTCGAATTTATTGACCTGACTGCGTATTTGTGAATGGAGTTTTCTGAGTGAACGAATGGCTCCAAAATCGAGATATTTGCGGTAGACAAAGGGTCGGACAATTTCATGTAATTGATGTAAATAGTCATGAAAATTGGTGTCGCAGGTGGGATCACTATTCCAATTTAAAACTCTGGCTTTAATCCACGCATACCGTTCCCAATCGCGACCTTGAATTAAAAAATATTTTTCGAGTGCGCCTAAAGAGAGGGTAAGAGGCCCAGATGAACCATTAGGTCTTAATCGAGTGTCCACTCGAAATACAAATCCTTCATCGGTGAGTTCAGAAATGATGCGAATCATTCGCCGTGTGACTTGAGTAAAAAATTCAGCATGCGATTGTGATTTGCCTTTTCCATTGCCTAAGGTTTGGTTGTCATGTCCATACAAAAAAATTAAATCGACATCACTCGAGAAATTCAATTCAAAGCCACCTAATTTGCCCATGCCAACAATGATCAAACTGTCCCCATTGGCTGGTTTTCCATAGGATTGAACTTGCTTGTTGTGGCTAAAGTCGAGGGCAATTTGTAGGCAAGAATCAGCGAGAAACGAGAGTGCTTCAGTCACATCAAACAGTGTTTTTTTGCCCAGTAAATCGCGTTTCATCACCTCGATCATGAATTGATTTCTTGCCAACCGCATCGAGGTCATCAGCGTCTTTTCCGTATCAATTTCATGCAATGGTTTTAGCAATTGATGCACACAGCTAATCAAGGGTAGGCTACTTAATTCTTCATTGTCCCAGTGTGGGAATCGTTTGAGCCAACGACATGCAAAATTTGAAAAATGTGGCCAAAGTAATTGATTTGTTGGCGTTTGATTGCTCATTTATTTTACCTATAACGCTACGGTTCGCCTACAATGATAAGTTGAACTGAAATTTTCGTGAAACGACAGTGAATCTAGATTTTGCCTCAAACACACCTGAAAAACCAACTCAACCTTTACGAACTTTCTTTGTGCGTGGGTTACTGTTTCTTTATGTGATTGTGGCCAGCCTATTTTTGTTATTCAAATGGGTTGTTTTTCCACAGGTACAACGGTTTGAACCTCAAATTCAAACCTATCTTGAGCAACGTTTGGAGCAACCTGTTTCTTTTCAGGATTTAAAGGTTGAATTCATTGGCTTTACACCGGTGATTACCGTACGCGATTTTGTGTTGGGTCAACGCAACGTGGCAGAAACTTTAACGGCTCAACATGTTCTTGCCGAAATTTCATTGCGTTCAGTGTTAAGTCGACAAATTCAGTTTAAAAACCTGGAATTAATCAACCCCGTTTTAAAGGTTGTTTATAGCAACTCAACTTGGATGGTTGCAGGCATTCCAATTCGGTTTGATCATCAGACACCCGAAGACAATGTTTTAATCAATTTTTTAGTGCATCAAGGGCGTTTGTTAATCAGTGAGGGTCAAGTTGATTTTCAGTTTACTGATAAGCACGGCAATTTAGCTTACAAGCAGTTTAACGCGCTTCAGGGGCAATGGACTACAAGTGGTGAGAAGGCTCGTTTACAACTTGAGCTTATCACCGAGGGTTTGCAGCAGCCGTTACAGCTTAATGCGGATTTAAATCGCAGTGTGGGGCCTGTTGAAGACCCAACAAGTTGGTCGGGTAGTGTGTACTTGAACATAAAAAGCAATCAACCTGGGCGTTGGTTTGCTCCTTTTAAATTAAACAATTGGCCACTATTTGGCAACTGGCCTGCCGTTCGGCAATGGCCCGAACAACTTGATACTGAAATTTGGCTCACTGTGCAGGCCGGTCAGCTTCAACGTTCTACTGGTTTTATTGATCTTAAGAATGCATCGATACAATCATTTAAACAACCGGAAAATGATTTAATCATCGAACAATTTCGCACTTGGCTTTTTTTAAATCAAATCGATTTTGGCAAAGGATATGTGCAAGCACAGTTTAAACAACTTCAAGCGCGTTTGGCAGAAGATTCTACGGCAGTCATCGATGTAGGCCCATTTAATGGCGAATTTCGTCGTTTGCAACAACATGGCAAGCCCTTGTTTCAAGCTCATTTGGATGAACTTGATGTACAAAACGCACTGCAATTGGCGAAACAAATTGCTGCAACGCCATGGTTTAATCCTGAATTGGCGTTGTGGTTATCAAATTTTGAAGCGTCTGGCTTTATTGAAAGTTTTTCTTTATCTTTTCTTGAAAAACATGCGGAAGGCAATTTTTTTGATCGTTGGTCAATTGAAGGCGGACTTCAGTTTCAACGCTTAACTTTACTTAAAAATAGTACAGAGGGCGACTCGCCTCAAGGTTTCAAAAATGTATCGGGTCAAATCAGTGGAAACAGTTTGGCAGGGCAATGGTCGATCGAAGGAAATAATTCACAAATTGTATCGGCTGCACTGTTTGACCAAACAACGATTGCATTAACCCGCTTGGCGGGTGAAGGGATGTGGCGTCGACAAACAGATAAGGAGCAGAGCCTTGATTTAATGATCAATCGTCTGGTGTTAGAAAATGACGATGCACAAGCAACTGTCTTAGGAACTTATCACTTGCGCACAGGTACATCTGATTTAATTCATTTAAGTGGTCAAATAGCGCGAGCAAAAGCCACTGCAGTGCCACATTACTTGCCTAAAGTCATTGGTTTACCTGTGCGTAATTGGTTAAAAAATAACCTAAAAAGTGGTGAATCAAACAATTCGCAGTTTCTTGTTCATGGCCCTGTGAACGAGTTTCCTTTTCATGAAAACCCCAGCGCAGGACAGTTTCATTTTGAAATTCCGGTCAACAATTTAGCCATGACTTTTGCGCCCGATTGGCCTTTGGTCGAAAATATTCATGGCTTAGTCACCATCGATAGAAAATCGCTTCAAGTGAAGGCAAAGCAAGCCAAAACTGGTCAAATTGAACTAACTCAAGTATTTGCATACATCGAAAACTTAGCGGCTCACAAGCCTGTTCTTGAAATTCAAGGGCAAGGACAAGGGTTTTTACAAAAAATGGTTGAATACACCAAAAATTCACCCGTTTCGTTTTACTCAGGAGGTGTTTTTGAGGCTGCGCTCGCCGAAGGTAAGGCGACCTTGATGCTCAATTTAGACATCCCAATTTTTGATGCAAGTCAAACCCAAGTCAGTGGTCAGTTGTTACTTCAGAACAATAGTGTTCAACTGATTCCGAGTATGCCTTGGATACATCAACTCAGAGGGCCTATTTCCTTTTCCAATAAAGGCGTTGAATTTTCTAAGCTCACAGGCATGAGTCTAGGCTCCAAAATAACACTGCAAGGTGAACAGAATGAAAAGGGATATTTACGAGTGAGTGCGCAAGGTGTGGCGACAGCCCAAGCATTGGGTGACTATCTCAATCCTTTATTGTCGACCTATTTGCAAGGCCAAACACCGTTTACTGTTGAAGTCAATGCAGGTCAAGGCCAGCCTGACATTTTAATTCAAAGTCGCTTAGAAGGCCTAAGTATCAATTTACCGACACCTTTTAAAAAACAAGCCATCACGTCGATGAACTTTAGGTTGACTCGTTCAAATAATCCTAGCGGACAAATTTGGCGTGCCAGCTTAACAGGTTCGGGTTATCCAGCGGCACAGGTGGCGGCACAAGTTTCTCAACAAACCGGTCAATTGCAGTATCTTAGTGCGGGCGTAGGTGCAACGATGCCTGGAATTCAACAAGCCATTCGACTGAACTTGGCCGTAGATCAACTGAATGTATTGGCTTGGCGCGACGCTATCAATGACATGCTGGGTCGCATAGAAGATAAAACAATTCAATTATCCGGTTTATTGCCAAAATTATTGAGAGGCACTCAAGAGGCATCTTTACCCTTAGATTTGCAACTGGCAACTAACCGATATGTTCTTGCAGGTAAACCTTTTCAAGCCATGAAATTACGTGTTCGTTCTCTTGCCGATGAATTGCAATTTACCGTTAACTCCAACGAAGTCACTGGTTTTTTTTCTTGGGAAAAAACATTAAGCAAACCCCAAGGGTTAATCACTGGGCGTTTTAGTCGATTGGTCATACCAGAAACACTGAAATCTGACGTGCGAAACTTGATTCGTGAGCCGATGAAAAGTATACCGGCACTTGATCTTCAGATTGATCAATTTGAACTGGGGCAAGTTGCTTTAGGGGCGCTGAACTTGCGTGCTGAAAATCAACCCGTATCCGAGCAAATTAAGGCGACGCTGGCGAATCAACCGGCTACCTGGACACTCACACACTTCGAGCTATCCAACCCTGAGTCTGTGACCACTGCAGTGGGTAAATGGCAGTATGGGCCAAATCAGAGTCAGCAAAAAACAGAAATAACCATTGAGCAACGAATTAGTGACGCAGGCAAGCTGCTTGCTCGGTTGGGTCGTAAGGACGTGTTTCTTGGAGGTGAAGCCCAAATTCAGTGTACCTTGTCCTGGGCCAATGCGCCCAGCGAATTTGACTTAAAAACGCTGACAGGGTCGTTTCAAGTGACCAGTCAAAACGGACAGTTCCTTAAAGCCAATCCCGGTGTGGCCAAATTATTGGGAGTGCTTTCCTTGCAAGGCTTAACGCGTCGCTTAAGTTTCGACTTTAAGGATTTATTTGGACAAGGTTTTGCGTATAATGATTTAACAGCGAACTTTCTGATCAAAGAGGGTGTAGCCACAACTGAAAATTTAAGAATGATTGGCCCAAGCGCCACAGTTGTTATGGACGGGCAACTCAACTTACACGAAGAAACGCAAAATTTAAATGTGTTGGTTTTGCCTGATTTAAACGCGACCGGTGGTTCGCTTCTCTATTCGTTAATTGTTGCAAACCCAGCTGTGGGCATTGCTTCGCTGATTGCCGATGCTGTGTTAAAAGACCCTTTATCCAAAGTGTTCTCGCTGCAGTATAAAGTGACTGGTTCTTGGGTAGAACCGAATTTAGAGCGAATTAATTTACCCAATTCGAAAAATCAAGAAGCGGTTGACAACAGTTCTTAGTCCATTATTCGTATTGTTACTGATGAGTTCAAAGGCTAATATGACTCGTATTGCCAGTGTACAAATGGTTTCAACCCCTAGGTTAGAGCAAAATTTGCAGACGGCTGCACAACTGACTC
>DIYC01000054.1:17943-18252 GCA_002428895.1 Burkholderiales bacterium UBA6064
ACAAGCTTGCCAAGCCGGTGCTGAATTGGTTGTTTTGCCTGAATTTTTTTGTCTAATGGGTCACAGTGACCAAGACAAGTTAACGATTGCTGAAACCGAAGGTCAAGGACCTATTCAATTGTTTTTACAGCAATTGGCGCAGCAGCATGGTATTTATTTAATTGCTGGTTCTATTCCTATTCGATCAAATGTACCCAATAAAGTGTTTAATACCTGTTTGGTGTATAACCCAAACGGTCAACAGATTCAGCGTTACGATAAGGTGCATTTATTTTCTTTTAAGGGGATTTACGAGCAATACGATGAGGG
>DIYC01000054.1:18455-21062 GCA_002428895.1 Burkholderiales bacterium UBA6064
ATGAGGGAAAAACTCTACAAACAGGTCAGCCTCAGATTAAAACTGTTCAGTGCGGTGCAATTCAGGTTGGCCTAAGTATTTGTTATGATTTGCGTTTTCCTGAGTTTTTTCGTGCCATGGTGCCCGTTGACTTATTTGTAGTTCCATCTGCATTCACCTATACTACGGGTAAGGCGCATTGGGAGCTTTTATTAAGAGCGAGAGCCGTTGAAAATCAATGCTATGTTCTTGGCTCTAATCAAGGTGGTCTACATGAAAATGGTCGTCAAACTTGGGGACATTCAATGATTGTTGACCCTTGGGGTGAAGTTTTGGTGTGCTTAGAAAAAGGCCAAGGTTTTGTGGTTGAATCAGTTGACGCTAAACGCTTGCAGATGATTCGTGAACGTTTGCCAGCTCTTAAGCATCGTGTTTTTAAATAATCAGTGTTAATCCTTTATCGGGTGAAATATGAAAGTTGTTGATACCGCAGTCAGTCATCTTGCTCAAGTACAAAATACCTTGTGGTTGCCATATGGCATTAATGAGGCTACCGTACAAGCAGCTTTTGCTGAAATTTTTACTCATAAAATTGATTTTGCAGACTTGTATTTTCAAAAAATTAATCACGAGGTATTTGCGCTGGATGAAGGCATCGTGAATACAGGTACTTTTTCGAGCGAACAAGGCGTTGGAGTTCGAGCTGTCAGTGGTGATAAAACCGCGTTTGCCTACACTGTTGATCTAAGCAAAAAAACAATCTTGGAAGCGGCTAAAACTGTCCGAGAAATTACTATCCAAGGACAGTCGCTTAGTAAAAAACTAAAAACTAAAAATGGTTTTACAGCCTCAGAGGGTTTAAATTTATATAGCCCACAAAATCCCATCTTAAGTTTTCAATCCCAAGATAAAATCGAGATGCTTAAGCGTGTAGAGTCTTATGCACGTCAGCGAGACCCGCGTGTATTGCAAGTTCAAACAGGTCTATCTTTATATTACGAAGAAATTTTAGTTGCACGTAGCGATGGGGTTATTGCGGCGGATATTCGCCCATTGGTTCGAATCAATGTACAAGTGGTGGTGCACGCAAATGGTAAGCGTGAGTCTGGTTTTTCTGGTGGCGGTGGGCGGTATAATTTAACTCAGTTTACCGATGAAATTTTAAAAAACTATGCCCATCAAGCAGTTGATGAAGCACTTATTAACCTAGAATCTAAGCCCGCACCGGCTGGCGAGCAAGTGATTGTACTTGGGTCGGGTTGGCCTGGCGTGCTGCTCCACGAGGCGATTGGTCATGGCTTAGAGGGCGACTTTAACCGCAAAGGCAGTAGTGCATTTTCTGGTCGAATTGGTCAACAAGTTGCTGCCAAGGGGGTTACCGTGGTCGATGATGGCACTTTGGTGAATCGGCGTGGCAGTTTGAATATAGACGATGAGGGTAATCCAACTCAAAACACGGTACTGATTGAAGACGGTATTTTAAAGAATTACATGCAAGACATGACTAATGCTCGACTCATGAAAATGTCGGTTACAGGCAATGGGCGCCGAGAAAGTTTTCAGCATTTGCCGATGCCTAGAATGACTAATACGTATATGTTAGACGGAAAATTAAACCCTGAAGAAATTATCAGTAGCGTTAAAGACGGTGTATATGCTGTTAATTTTGGTGGAGGGCAAGTTGATATTACTAGTGGTAAATTTGTTTTTTCAGCGTCACTGGCTTACAAAATTGAAAATGGCAAAGTAGCCTATCCCATTAAAGGTGCCACTATTATTGGTAACGGGCCTGATGCCTTAACTAAAGTGAGTATGGTGGGTAATGACTTAGCCTTAGATTCTGGCGTGGGTGTGTGCGGCAAAGATGGACAAAGTGTGCCCGTTGGTGTTGGTCAACCTACAATTCGAATCGATGGTTTGGTCATGGGTGGTACACAATAAATTCAATTAACCGTTAAAATCTTGCATTTAAATACTAGGTAATTCTCACGAGGTAAATTTTCTTACAATTTATCCTGTGTGGTTGCTTGAACGCATTTTGGAGTTTTCTCAATCATGAATACAGTGACGGATGACCTTCGTATCAAAGAAATTAGCGAACTCATTACACCTGCGAGTTTAATTTCAAGTTTACCTCTAACTGATCAAGCGGCAACAATCGTGTCAACTTGTCGTGAAGCGATTCATAAAATATTGCATGGTGGTGATGATCGCTTAATTGTTGTGATTGGCCCTTGTTCAATTCACGATATTAAAGCTGCTCAAGAGTATGCTTCACGTTTAGTGAAAGCGCGTCAGCAACATCGTCATGACTTGGAAATCGTTATGCGCGTTTACTTTGAAAAACCACGTACAACAGTGGGTTGGAAAGGTCTCATTAACGACCCAGAGTTAGATGGTAGTTTTAAAATCAATAAGGGTCTTCATAAAGCCCGTGAAATTTTATTGTATGTGAATGAGCTTGGTTTACCTGCGGGCACTGAATTTCTTGACATGATTACACCTCAATATATTGCCGATTTGGTCAGTTGGGGTGCAATTGGCGCTCGTACCACTGACAGCCAAATTCATCGTGAGTTGTCTTCGGGGGTATCTTGCCCAGTTGGTTTTAAAAACGGCACAGATGGC
>DIYC01000098.1 GCA_002428895.1 Burkholderiales bacterium UBA6064
GTTTAAACAACGTAAAATTGCCACACCCACACTCAAACAAATACAACGCCTGATTAATACCACTTGCTCCGCATTTGAATCCTGCTTACAGCAACAGATAATGCAGGGAATAACCCAAGATACCAAAACCGCCATTGACCGCTTATTGAATACTTCTGATGACGATGGATTGGATGAGGCTACACCAAACGCTGAGACAGTCACTCAGCGTTTTTCATGGTTAAAAGGTCAAGCAGGCAGTGCCAACCTTCAAAATATTTTACAGGCCATTGAGCGGATCAACTGTTTAAAACAAATGCCTTTATGTGCCAAGTCCATGACAAATATCCCCCTGAAGTGGCTGCATAAATACCATCGTCGTGCGCTGACCGAGTCGAATTGGGAGTTACGCCGTCACCCTGAACATATTCGTTATCCCTTAATGGCTGCTTTTTGCTGGCAGCGACAACAAGACCTCACCGATGACTTGATTGCGCTACTCATTCAAATCACCCACAACATTGGTAAACGTGCTGAAAACAAAATCGACAAACACTTGTTTGAGCAATTTAAACAAGTACGTGGTAAAAACCGATTATTGTTTAAATTAGCAGAAGTTGCGATTGAACAACCCAAAGGCATTATTCAAGACGTGCTATACCCCACCGTAGGTTTAGACACCTTAAAAAATGTGGTCATTGAATTTAAAGCCAAAACCAAACCAGAACAAAACGAGGTACATCACATCGTGCGCCGCTCCTATGGTAATCACTATCGGCGCATGATTACCCCCTTATTACACACGCTCGACTTTCACTGTAACAATCAGTACCGTCCCGTCATTGATGCCTTACACTACTTAAAAACCAACCAGCAACAACGTGGTGTGTATTTTAATGACACCACCAACATTCCCATCCAAGGTATTATCAAACCGAAATGGCTAGATACCGTCATTGAAAAAGAAAGCGATGGTACGACACGTATTAATCGTATTAACTATGAAATCAGCGTATTACATGCCTTACGTGAAGGTTTGCGAAATAAGGCTATTTGGGTAACAGGTGCCTTTCGTTACCGTAATCCTGATGAAGATTTACCGACTGACTTTATCGAAAAGCGTCCTGCTTATTATCAAGCCTTGAGTTTGCCAGAGAATCCAGAAGACTTGATTTTCCAATTAAAAGCATCACTGGCTGACAACTTGAGTCTAACCGCGCAAAGCATGGCCAAAAATGAACACGTGAAGATTTTAGCAACAGGTAAGAACCGCATTAAGCTAACGCCTCTTACACCACAAATTGACCCTGTGCATTTAACCCGCCTAAAAACGGAAGTCTTTCAGCGTTGGCAAGGCACCAGTTTATTAGATGTTTTAAAAGAGGCTGATTTACGTATTGGGTTTAGCCAATGCTTTCAAAGTAGCCGACAACGTGAAACCCTCACTCAAAAGGCAATTCAAAAACGGATATTATTGTGCTTATTTGCTCTAGGTACTAATACTGGCCTGAAACGGATTGCGGTCAGTGGTCACGAGGCCAGTTATAAAGAGTTATTGCATACGCGCCATACTTTTTTAGAAAAGAATGCGCTACGTGACGCTATTGCTAAAGTTGCTAATGCAACTTTAGTGTTACGTAATCCACATATTTGGGGAACAGGTACCACCAGTTGCGCCTCTGACTCTAAGAAATTTGGTGCGTGGGATCAAAATCTCATGACTGAATGGCATGTGCGTTATGGTGGACGTGGTGTGATGATTTATTGGCATGTTGAGGAAAAGTCATTGTGTATTTACTCCCAATTAAAACGCTGTTCATCCTCCGAAGTCTCCTCCATGATTGAAGGGGTACTACGTCATCAAACAGACATGACGATTGAAAAGAGCTACACTGACAGTCACGGTCAAAGTGAGGTTGGCTTTGCCTTTTGCTATTTACTTGGCTTTGATTTAATGCCAAGACTCAAAAATATAGGCTCACAAAAATTATATATTCCCGAGAAAGGGACTGCCAAACAGTTTGCATCGCTTAAGTCCATACTAACACGCCCAATTAACTGGTCACTTATTCGTCAGCACTACGATGAAATGGTGAAATATACGACGGCGTTAAAACTAGGTATGGCACAGGCAGAATCTATTCTTTCACGTTTTACACGTCATGGCGTACAGCATCCGACCTATAAAGCCTTAGCAGAACTAGGTAAAGCCGTCAAAACGATTTTCTTGTGCCAATACATCCGTTCAGAAGCCTTGCGCCAAGAAATTAATGCGGGACTCAACGTGGTTGAAAACTGGAATAGTGCTAATAGTTTTATTTTTTATGGTGACAGCAGTGAAATTACCAGCAATCGGCTCGAAGACCAAGAATTATCGGTTTTATCATTGCATTTACTACAGCTCTGCCTTGTCTATGTGAATACCTTAATGATTGAGGAGATTTTGAAAGAGCATACGTGGTTTACCTCGATGCACGAGGCTGATTTTAGGGCATTAACTCCTTTAATTTACAGTCATATTAACCCATATGGGTATTTTGAATTAGATATGGATAAGCGATTGTCTATAGATAAGTTAGCGGCTTAAAGAAGAGTCTATAAGGCCATCATTAGGGCTGGCTTTAGTGATAGTTTTCAAAAA
>DIYC01000103.1 GCA_002428895.1 Burkholderiales bacterium UBA6064
AAGGTGCTAATCAGGAAACCTTTTGACCTACAGCCACCAACGAAGCACCCAGAGACACCCCCTCTAATGCACGCTTTACAGCACTGGATTGTTGAAGTGAATTGTCCGCAGCATGAGCCCCAGACACAATAACAACCAACCAGGCTGCAACGCCAGATAATTGAAGTGATTGTCTGATTGCTGAACACATAAAACACCTTTATTTATAGGCCAAACGAATTTTGAATTGCTTAAAGCATGAGAACATTAACACAAATGATTCTTATTAACAATAATAATTCAGTCTGTTGCAAATAGTTATCATTATTATCTAAAAAAACAAACATCTTTTGTAAACGATAACCATTATCATTTAATATGAGTGAATCACATCACTTCCTGTAACACTCATTATGTCTATTCAGTCCTCATCTCACATTGTATTTAACCAATCAGCCAGTCAATATCAAGCCTTAAAATGTATTGATGAATTAGCCTCACCACCCGCATTAAATCGCAAATCAATCCTTTCCCCTCTTAACCAATTAGTAAACAACGCCACCAAACGATTAAGAAACATTGATGGAATTGACGAAACAGCGGCCTCACTAGCCCTAATTCGTGGTCTCACTGGACCCATTGCAGCCGAAGCTGTGTTTGTTGGCGGCTTGCCTTTTGTTGTGCTGGGCCTAATAGGTATGCACGAAGAGTCCAACGAAGCAGTTGCAGCGTATGACGAGTTATTTAGCACCAATCAAACGTTAAAAAATGAACTTAACTTGCTAAAAATTCGAATACACAACTTTAAAAAAAATTACTTCGATCATTCATTACAGCATGAAATCAAAACGATTCAAAGTAGTCTAATCGCTCACTTTGAAAACACCTTACAGCACGATTCACCCTCTACAATGCACCCAATACAACGTGCCGTTGAGGTGTTTTGTAAACTCAACCAAATTCAAGGTGATCTTAAAGCGAAATGCCTAGAACGTTGCGCTGCACCATTTGGTTTGGTTGCAATGAGCGGGATGACAGCAGGCATGATTCCAGGAATTACTTGGGGTGGTGCAGAAATAGCTGCCCGCGTGTTAGGGCAAACCGTACCCGATACGTACACCGGAATTGCTACGGCACACACAGCAGCACAAATTTCTAGTATTGCAGGGGCTGCGATTTCTATGTTTTTTGCTCCAGCCAATGCAGCCATGGCTGTGTATGCAATTTTTCGTGGTTATGCCGGCGTTCAACAACACAACGGATTAAAAACTTTTGAAGCGTTTAATCAAACCGACAGTACGTGTTACACGTCCAGCAAAAAACTAGTTTACCAATACATCCAAGCAGACTTAAGCCGCAACAACACAACACATCGCCTGTATGGGGCTGTCACGGCGATTGCACAAATTCTGTTGGTGGTATCGGGTAGTTTAGCGATTGCCTCATTTTTTGGAGCTAGCGTTACATTCACAGGGGGTATGGCTATTCCTATTATTGGAGCAGCTCTAGCGATTGGCGCCGCCTTAATGCGAATTCGCGGCGAAGAGATTCGTTCAATTCGACAAGGCGAAACTGAAGACGACAACAAGAACCAAGACTCTGCAACACTGGCACTATGGGCTGACCGACCCCACAAATACCTCACACAGCACAACAACTTCATGGGTAACTTTGTGCCACACCCTGCAAAAGCCATGATTCAAATAAAAAACCAACAAACACGTGCCGAGATAGAAGCCACCAATATTGATTTGGCTCGCGACAAACTGATCTCACTCATTCATCGCGCTGTTAACCAATATAATCAACCCAAACAACGACTTGCTGCCTTAAACCGATGGGTATTTAATCACAACGCAAACCGAGGGCGATTAATCGGTGAAGGCACTACCCTGTTGCCCGAAACTGTGGCACAACTACGTAAACAATTCGCAAACAATTTCGAGCTGATTGAACAACTCATTCACTTCAATAACAAGGACGAAATTGCCTCACGGTTGCTGCGTGAACACAACTTCACCAGCAACGAAGCGATTGTTACAGCACTTGAATCACAAGGGTATTTACCCCAAGTGTTGGCGCAAATTGGTGCTCGTATTACAACAGCCAAGGCGGATGAACTTCAACACTGCCCACAAACCAAATCTCAGATTGAAGGCATGTATGCCCAAAAAAAATTACTCTCATTGATTGCGCAAGCTTATCAAAAAACCAATAATCCAGAGCAACGCCAAGCTATTGTGCAGGCAAAGCAAAATCAATTAAAAAGCCTTTTTAATACCAGCACATTAAGTTTTGATCAACGCAGCAAAACCCGACAGCTTTACCTTGAGTTACATCAAACCCCACCCAATCAGTCAATCACGACATTGCAAAGAATCCTTAACTCGATTAACCCCGAAAGCCTACACCGTACACTGGTAGAAGCAGGATTTCAATCGGATGTAGTCATTCACACCTTGGTACAAAAAAAAATTATCTCGGCACAACAGGCCATCCGCTTAAACCAAACCATCGAAACAGATCAAACACAAACGAACCAAGGAGCATTGCTTAATCAACTCAAAACCTTGAAAGCCATTACACCCACAGCGCATAAAGGGCAATATGTGATTAGCAAAAATGAATTAATTCAACTGGCCAACAGCTCAGAATGGGTTAAAAATAAATTGGCTGCTGCGGCAGCACCCGTATTAATTAAAGCCAGTAAAAATACGAGTAAAGCGAAGCTTCATGCTGAAATTTCAAAGCTAAAACACGTGCTTACCAGCCAACATAAACTGAATTCATTAAACGGGACAACATTTTGCTGAAAATCGTTGAATAAGCCGTAAAATTGGTTGCGACCTTTACTTTGCGTGCACCACCTCAACCAACACCTCGTTGCGCCGAAGTAAAGGCAAAGTAAACGGCGGGTTATAAAAGGCATAGGTAGGCGTAGACACCGGCTCAATATTCCGTTGACGCAAAAATTCAAGCAGTTGCGCTTCATGTGTTTTTAAATTGTCATCTGAATTAACACCTGAAAATCGAATTGCAGCCACGGTTCGAGCAGGCACTTCAATCAATTGAACACGCGCATCAATCGGCTTAGGAATATTTTGCAAGGTGTATTGTGTAGGCATCACGAAACTAACCTGCCACTGGTTGCTTTGCGTATTGGCTTGCTGCAATACAGGAGCTGTCATGGCGATTTTAACGCTGTTGTCTGCAAGTGTTTGCTGTACTGGTGCAGTCATCGCGATTTGCTGTTCAACCACATTGCTACCAAAAATATAATTGGCCAAAACTCGAAACGCATCACCAATTGCCTGGCTACGCTCGCCTTGCATGTTAACCTGTGCTGTTAACAAGGGGGGATAGTGTCGAATTTGAATGTCATCAAATTCTTGCACCACTTGATAAGAGGGTTGTTCAACTTGACTCATGATTGGCCCAATGGATAGCCCAATTATTAATAGTAAAGGTAATAGCACAGCCAAGCCCCAAATAAATTGTTTTTGTTGCATGTTAATATTCTTTTTTTGCCAATTGACAATGGTTTAATCGCTTAAATCGCCACTGTGCAAATTGTTCGTACAACACATTAACCGCCGGTCGAATCAAAGGCAGACCCACAAAAGCAGCCAAAATACGCCACCTGGGCAATTGCTTCCAGATCACTAGAAATGACTCAACTCCGCGATAAATATAGCCTAGCTCATCAATTACATGAAGGTATCGAAGTGCTTCAATGTAATTGATGCCCACTTGTTCAAGCCCTTCAGTGGTTTGAGTGATGTCTTGCCACTCAAACAAACCAGGGGGTGCAATTTTTTTATAATAATTAATTTCCTTCGCACATAAACCACATTGACCGTCATAAAAGACTGTAGTTTTCATTCTTAATCGTACCTAAGTTCAGTCGCCTTACCATGAAAAATTGTATATGCAAGAACAGTGTATCCAATTAAGATCGGCAACACAATGATTGCGCCAATAAACATAATCAATAACGAACTTGGTGCAGCCGCAGCTTCAACAATCGTCATTGTATTCGGCACAATGTACGGAAAAAAACTATAAGCTAAGCCCACGCTACCTGATAAAAACACGCCTACTGTTAACACAAAAGGCAAACCACAATACTTATCTTGACTAAATGGCATATGTTTTAACAACAAATACAAAGCCATCACCAGCAAGCCAGAAATAACAGGGATAGGCAACAAAGCAACGGTTTCTGGAAAACTAAACCAACGATCAAAAATACGGGGATTCAGCAATGGGGTGGCTAGAGAAACCGCCACCAACCCCAATACGGTTGTGATTAAATGAAACTTAGCCCAGGCAATCGCTTTCAATTGCAGTGCACCCTCACATTTCATAATCAGCCAAGTGGCACCAATTAAACAGTAGGCACAGGCCAATGCCACTGCAATGAAGCAAGAAAATAAAATACCTAACCAACTTGAATCAAAGCCGATGACATAAGACCCCAACATATAACCTTGAGCTAAGGCGGTAATTAAAGACCCATAATAAAACTTTTGATTCCACCGTTCTTGATGCGCAGCAGGCACTTTAGCCCTGAAATCGAATGCGACGCCTCTAAAAATAAGACCCAACAACATGACTGCAACTGGCAAATACAACTGGGTTAAAATAATGCCATGTGCAGCAGGAAAGGCGACCAGCAAAAGCCCTACCCCTAAAATCAGCCACGTTTCGTTGGCATCCCAAAACGGCCCAATCGACGCAATCATTCGATCTTTTTCAGACGAACTGGCACGGTTAATTAAAATTCCTACCCCTAAATCATAACCATCTAAAACCGCGTAGATGACCATTGAAAGCAACATTAAAAATGCAAATGCGTAGGGCAACCAGGTGCCTTGTGTGAGTTCATTCATGAGAAACTCCT
>DIYC01000007.1:0-4565 GCA_002428895.1 Burkholderiales bacterium UBA6064
CTTGTGCTGCAGAGGTACCCAAGGGGACGCGAATTTGTGCACGTGAGCGGTTGGCTAAAGTGATGCCTTGTACTAAAATGGCCTGTACTTCAGCTTGAGTTAACGTGTTGCCAGACGATGCCACTGGGGGATAACGAACCGAGTTTGAATCGCCAGGATTGGTAATTAAATTAAAAGTCTCTAGGCCCACAAATGCAGGGTTGTTTGTGGCTACATAGCCTGATGCGGGGTTTCCATAAGCCGTTCCTGCAATCGCATTGGCTGCATCTTTGTAACCAGCTTGCGCAATAAATGTGCCGTTGGCACCCAAATTGGCTGCATTGGCCACTGACGGCGTGGTATTTGCAAATTGAAAACTTTGTCCGTTGGCAGTAATTCGATTGGCTCTAATTTGTTCAGGGGCACGAAAATTTTCTGGTAAAGCAGCCCAAGCAATTTCTTCTTCAATGTCTGTTTCAACGACTTGTAAGTTTTTATCCAAACTGTAAATTGCATTGGTTGCGGGGTTGTTGCTAGCCATGACGCCTATGCCACCGACTACACGTCCGTTTTGGTAAATTGGAAAGCCACCTGGGTCGGCTGATAAACCCAAGGGTGCCCGTTTGGGGCCAATGGTTGAGCTTTGTGACAGCCATACGTTGAGGTCAGAGCAAGGCAATTGGCTAAACTGAACACCAAACAGTGGGCCACTGGGTTGACCTGTTTCACCGGGTTGAAAAAACTCTTGCACAATTTGAGATGCGGTACGCGTAGAAAAGGCATTGCCGGTAGAGGATAAGTAAGCCCCTGTAATGGCTTTAGAAATTGCAGCCAATGAACTGGCAACGGTCAATCCATCTAAGCCATTGCCATTTGCGCCAGGTGTAAAGCTTGTGATGGTCGTGTTGGCTGGTGCGTTAGTCATTTGATAAATTGACAGTACGTTGCCCACACGGTCGGTAATGACAATGGTTGAAGCCACACCGCGATCCAGCGAAGCTTGAACTGCTCTGGCAGTGACATCGGCGACTTCATCTGCCGATAAAAATTCTTGACCCAACGGTGCCACCTCGAAGTTTAAACTGGTAAAGCTACCACTAGAGCCAGAACCTGAACCCCCACCACAAGCTGTTAAAGTGGAAACGATCAAAGTTGAAATAAAAGTTTGTTTTAATAAAGGAAATTTAAAAATCATCATTTACATCTTATAAAGAAAAAAATCGTGTAATAAAAGAGCATTTCAACCTGTAATACTTAGTTGGGTGCAATCGGCATGGCGGCATCGACTAATTTGGTTGAGGGTTCAGATTGCGTGTTTAAAGTATTTTGATCATGAATGTGATAGTTATGACATACTCCGCAATTTGAAGTCACCTGGTCAATTACATCTTTGTTGCTGGTATGGCAGGTTTGACAATTGTCAATTGCTGGCATCAGTACATCTTCAGCCGATTCAGATTGTTTTGCTGAATGACAGCTTTCGCAGGATTCAAATTCGTGAGCAGCATGATTAAACTTGGCATACGGCATCCACGTGTGTGTGGCTGGTACCGGCTCAACTTGAAATTGGGTTAGCATGCTGCCCGATGTTTCTACGGTTAGTGGTGTAGATGAAATGGAAACTTCGTGGCACACGGCACAGGCTCTATTTTCAAACAAGTCTTTTGCTGCGGCTTCGGCTTGCACGAGAGGATTTGCTGTTACGGCGACTCGAGGTGGCTTTTTTTCGGTACCAGGACGTGCCAGTAGGGTTGCTCGCGCAGTTTTAACTTCGTCTCTTAAATTTCGGTTAAGCGCCATGAAGCTGTAAAATTCAACAATTGTATCCAGCACTGGTCCACTGGCACCGTGGGGTACTTCGCGTTCGGGTAAGGCAGGTTCAAAAGCGAGAGAATGGCAGTTTTGACAATGCGCTTCCATCGTGATTGGTAAAAAGCCTGTTTGTGTGTCTGCGGGTTCGTGGCAATCCGCACAACCTAGTATTTCAATCTCGGTTTTACCTTGAAGTCCTTTGGGGTCTAGGTGCACGTGGTGCGGAAACTTCAGTGTGGTGGGTTCTTGAAGTGGTTGATTTTTTTCTAAGCGAACACGAATTAAATCGACCGACTCGTCTTGAGGACGAACTGTAACCCGAAAGTTGGGGTGTTGCTCGGGGTCAAAGCCACTGACTGGTAGGGTGAGCGTGTTGGGCGCTGTTTTTAAAATCTCGCTGTGGCAAGTGGCACAGTCTTCACCCACAAAATGTTTGTTTTGTTGTGCTAAGCTGCTTAAACCCTTGTGGTCGCGGTGGCACGTGGCGCAATTGGGTTCTGAAAACTGAGTGTCGGGTAATGTTTGTTCATTGACATGCAGACCCATGTTGCCATGACACGATTCGCAACTTTGGTTTTGAACTCGTTGAAAATTGCCCACATGGCATGCTTGGCAATCGTATGCCCAAGCTTGATGAACTGAATCAACTGGCCCTGGGTTCCAGACAGCATCGAGTGAAAGTGCAGTGTGTAAACGTTCAGGCGTATCGCCTGATTCTGAATGCGTTAAGCTAGGATGCGCGTTGTTGGGTGGCGCGATGATTGAGTGGTGGTTGCTGAGTTGAGTTGGCTCTTTAATTAAATGGACATTGGGTACGATTTGCTCGAATACAGCGGGGTGTTCGGCGGCCAACCAGGGTAAAACCAAAAAAGCCAATAGCGTCGGTAGCCCTAGAATCCAAGAGAGAAATCGCTTTGAACCGACTGGTTTTGAAAGTTTTTTTTGCTCTAACTGCAATGCTGAATCGTGTTTTGGATTACCCATTATTTTGTCGCCTTACCAATAATAAAATACGGAGACTACATGTGCAATTAGTGCAGCCAACAACGCAAAACTTAAGGGGACATGAAATAACAACCAAACTTCTAGCCAATACTTTTGGCAGTAGTACAAGCGCAACTGTTTTAACGATTTTAAGCGTTTAATTTGATTTTCATACAGACCAATTAAATTCCCATTTTCGTGCATTTTTTTTTGAATTACGTCGCACGCCTTAGAGGTTTCGCAATTTCTGACTAAACCGAACTTGCGCTGGCGCGAAGCATTAAAAATACCTTGTGACATTGAACGTTTAATGAGATGCACCAAACTTTCACTCTGAAAAGTTTTCACCAGTTTTAAGGCTTCTTTATCCAGAGACTCAATTTCTTCAACAATTGCCCCAGGGCTTTTACGATTTAACGTATTCGACATCAGTTGAGGCATACGAACATACAAACTAAGCCCCCACATGCCGGATAAAATAACCAGAATCATGAGTACATAAGCTAATGTGTGCACATTCCAACCGATTTGAAACCCTGTATGCAATGTCGCTACAAAAGCCAAAGCCATGCCCAAGTAAACATGCGCGGAAACCCAGCCGCGAAGATTCCCCGAGTTTTTTGCGTATTGTCGCTTGCGTACCCCTAGCCACATTAACCACACAATTAACAGCGCACCGAGTGTGCCAAGCCCGTAGCCCAGCCAAGTGCCCCCGTAGGATACAATTTCAGGCGTGTAAACCAGGTAGGCAAGTACGCAAGCCAAAACAAGAAAAATAGCCAAGCGTACAAATTTGAAATGATTGTAGTTAAATAAATTGTCTTGACTCATCTTGTTGGGCTTCGCAGTTGTATTTTTAGCGTTAAAGTACTGCTGAACTGATTTTATTACGAAATGTTACGATAGCTTGTAGGGTTTTGAATATAGCCATTGCAGCGAAAGGGGTTTTTTTGTGGATTTAGAAACATTATTGTTAATTTTTGTAGGTTTAATGACACTAGTTTTTTTATTGTTTCGGGTCTTTACTCCTTTAAGTCAATCCGTTCATCCAAGTCAGCCTGAAACAATTCGTGTCAAGGCTACACCTGAATGGCAATCGTTGCTCGGACATCGGCAAGAAATTGAGCGCGACCCTTTACTGGACGAGCAGTCTCGTTCCGATTTAATTCAAAGCTGGCAAGAAATGGCAGAATCCTCCAAAATTTTTGTCGAGCCATCTTCCTCTTCTAAGCCAATGTTTTTCATCAGTTCTGTGTATTTGCCATTTGTATTTGTATCCGGTGTTTTGCTGACCTCGCTGGTGTTTATGTTGGGGAATAACAGTGTTCATTCTTCAAGCTTTGAATGGCCGAATTTTTCAATTCAACAGGTTTTAACCCCAGGGGGTCGGCCAGTGGTCACTACGGGTAAACACCCTGGCGATGGTTCAAATCTTGAAGCTCATTTACAAAATTTAGTCGCTCGTTTAAAAGAAAATCCGAGCGATATTCAAGGTTGGGTTTTACTCTCTCGCACACAAGCTGCAATGAGCGATTATGCGGCGAGTGCTGAATCACTGCGACGCGCATTAATTATTTTACCTGGGCATCCTAGTCTTCTAGCTGATTTAGCGGACATGCTGGCTATGGCAAACAATCGTTTGCTTGCGGGCGAACCTTATCAGCTAATCCAAGAGGCGTTAACCAACGACCCGCAACACATAAAAGCGTTGGCACTGGCTGCAACCGCCGCAGAGCAAGCGGGTGATGAATCTCTTGCAACCACATACTGGGAACGTTTTAATGTTGCCT
>DIYC01000007.1:4767-8562 GCA_002428895.1 Burkholderiales bacterium UBA6064
GCAGCAAGAACAGGTGCAAAGTAACACAAAAAACTCTGAAGCCGCTGATTTATCTGATCAACAAGCACCTGCTAACAACCCTTTAATTGTTACCACGACGGTTAATTTAAGCCAAGATATGTTAAATCAAGCCACACCGAATGCTGTGCTCTTTGTGTTTGTAAAAGCCCAAGCCGATGTGGGCATGCCTTTAGCGGTCGTTAAACTACCAGTCAACCGCTTGGTGGCTGGTTATCTTGAATTGCCGATATCGGCCATGCACCTGTTAGGCAGCCAAACGTTTGATCAGTTGCCGAAAACGCTGTTTGTACAAGCTCGTTTGGCTATGTCAGGGCAAGTGAGTGTAAGCGATCAAGATTGGGTGAGTGATTGGATTCAAATTCAAAAAGGTGGTGCAGTTGGACCCCTTAGTTTTCATTTAAAGTCTAATTAAATCAAATTTTTGTAAGTGATTGTTTGTGTATAACTTTAATTTAGAGTCTGTTCAAGCGGGTGGTATTGAATTGGCTCGTGATGTGCGTATTCAGTGTTGCCCTGGGCAGGTCACTTTGCTTAGTGGACCAAACGGGGCAGGCAAATCAACTTTATTGAATCAACTGGCAAACCAGTATCCTGGTACGCTCGTTTTTCGTCCAGCGTTTGGTCTCAGAGACGAGCTTACTGTAGAGCAACAAGTCAATCTTTTCATTAAGATATTTGCAACTGTTCAACTCAATACTGAGCAAGTGCTTATGCAAATTGGGTTATCTGAATGGCGTAGCGATTTAGGGCGCACGTTATCCTCTGGGCAACGGTCTCGCCTGGGCATGGTGGTTTTAATTTGTAAAAGTTCAACGTTGTGGTTGCTTGATGAGCCTCTCAATGGTTTAGATCACAATTCCTTAAGTGTGCTGTCAGGCATTTTAACGGTTCACTTGTCACAGGGTGGTTGTGTCTTACTGGTTTCGCATCTAGGTGTTGCGCATCTTAAAAAAATGCTTCCGTCGGTATGGTTTTCTGAATACATTTGGCGTCAAGCTCAAATCAAGGCGCTGTCAGCACCCGTTGATACAGTCGCTTCAACCTCAGATTCAACTCAACAATTTTTTTATGCTGTTTCAGCGTCGCAACCTTTCGCATCCAATTCAAAGTCATCCTCTTGGCTCGCCTTATTGCAACGAGAATTTATACTCATGAATGCATCTAAAACCACATTCATGTGGTCGGGTTTGTTTTTATTGATGATTTTGTCTTTTTTTGGTTTGGCCTTACTTAAACCCACTCAGCAAACGTCATTGGCCGTTATTTGGGTTGGCGTACTTTTAGCGGTGTTGTTGTCTGCCAAAGATTGGTTTAGTGAAGATTATCAAACCGGGTGGTTTCGGCTTTTATTTGCTGCTCGCCCAGAACTGATTGCAACAAGTTGGTTGGTTAAAATTGTTGCAACGCTAATCAGCCTTTTATTCGTGATTGTTCCAATTGTGTTTTTAGCCTCCATTCTACTCAATTTGTCGTTGCCGTTGATTGGGGCAATCCTGATTGCCATCATTTCAGGTTTATTGCTTGCTGTGCCTTTATTGGGTTTAGTCTCGTTAATGGTGTTTATGACTCGAGGCGGGGCAGTTCTGGTGTATATTTTGGCCTTGCCTTTGTTGGTGCCTACCCTTATTTTTGGGCTCGAAGCCAGTCAAGCACAAACTCTTGGGCGCTCGCCCATGGCCGTTCTTATGCTTTTGTGGGCGTTGTCTGTGGCTGCTTTTATGCTCGGAACTTGGGTTTCAAACAAATTGATGATGCTTATTTTGGATTAAATATGTTTAAAAAATTGGCTTCGCCACCTTTATTTCATTCACTCGCTTCGCGAGTTTGGCTTCCGCTGTTTGTAATTGGCATGCTCCTATTTTTAGCTGGGTTATACCTTGGATTATTTGTTGCGCCAACTGATTTTCAGCAAGGCGAAGTGTATCGGGTTATTTATGTACATGTGCCTTCAGCCTGGATGTCGATGTTTTTGTACTTGGTGGCCTGCGGTTATGGCGTGTTGTATTGGGTGTATCGTTCCGATGTTTCAGCGTCTATGATGCACGCATTGTTGCCTACAGGTGCATTCATGACTTTAGTCGCGTTAGTCACGGGTGCCTTATGGGGAAAGCCAACCTGGGGAACTTATTGGGTGTGGGACGCAAGAATGACCTCCGAGCTGTTATTGTTGTTTATTTATTTGGGGTTAATTGCTTTAACTGAGTTGTCTGATGATGCCTCTAAAGTGGATCGTTTGGTGTGTATCGCTTTATTAATTGGGGCAGTCAACATACCCATTATTTACTTATCCGTTCAATACTGGAACACGCTTCACCAGGGCTACAGCGTTGGTTTGTCGGGTTCAACCATCGACCCCTCAATTTCTCGGGGAATGTGGTTGTCTGTTTTTGGTATGTGGCTGATTTGTGCAGGCACTGCACTGAATCGAGGTCGTCATATTTTGGCACTCAGGAGGTTTTAACGATGCTTGAACATTCGCAAACAATTTGGATTTGTGTTGCCTTTGCTATATTCATCATTGTATTGGATGCAATTCTGGCATGTCGGCTAAAGCATCGCACTTTACAGCGCGAGAATTCTCGGCAAAGTCGTCAAAAATCGATGCAATACAAAAACTTAGAGGACACACTTGAATGAGTACAACAAGAAAAAAGCGATTGTTGTGGCTGCTCGCTATTAGCTTAGTTGCAACTGCAATTGGGTTTTCAATGATCAAAGTATTTAATGAAAATTTAGTATTTTTTTATACGCCCAAACAAATTTTAGATGGGAAAACACCAATCGGCCAAAAATCCTATCGTTTAGGGGGCATGGTCAAAAAGGGCAGTGTACAACGTGACCCTGATTCTTTAAAAGTCCAATTTGTCGTCGAAGACAACCAAAGAAGTGTCCTCGTAGTGTTTACTGGCATTTTGCCAGACCTATTTAAAGAAGGCACAGGAGTCGTCGCTGATGGCAGTTGGGACGGCCAAGTGTTTACCGCCACAGAAGTGCTTGCAAAACACGACGAACAATACATGCCACCTGGCATTGAACAACAGATGCCAACCGGAGCCAATTTGTGATCGCATTTATTTCTCAATTCTCTCTTTCGGTGTCCATGATCTTGGCTTTGTTAACTGCAGTACTCGGGTTTTACGCAGTACGTGGTATTTATCACCACGAGCCTGCTTTGCCAATTTTAAAAATGATGCAGCGTAGCGTTACCGTTACCTTTTTTCTAGTGACGTTGGCTTTCGTGGGTCTTATTGTTTCATTCATCATCAGTGATTTTTCAGTTCAAAACGTGGCTGAAAACTCAAACCTGAGTTTGCCAATTTTTTACCGCATTGCAGCCAGCTGGGGCTCTCATGAGGGCTCGTTCTTATTGTGGGTGTTTATGTTTACAGGCTGGGCGCAGGCTGTTGTGTGGTCACGTTTTGATGTATCCGCATGTTTTAAAGTCCGCGTCTTGGCTACCTTGCAACTTATTTTAGTGGGTTTTTTAGCTTACTTGCTGATTGCTTCGAATCCCTTTGATTATCTTTACCCAACGCCATTAGATGGTCGCGATTTAAACCCCTTGTTGCAAGACATCGTTATGATTATTCACCCGCCTATGTTATACATGGGTTATGTGGGTTTTGCGGTGACATTCGCATTTGCGATTGCGGCGTTGCTCGAGGGTCGATTTGACATTACTTGGGCCAAATGGAGTCGTCCTTGGACTAATCTTGCCTGGGCATTTTTAACGTTGGGTATTTTGCTGGGTAGTTGGTGGGCCTACCGTGAATT
>DIYC01000007.1:8746-9386 GCA_002428895.1 Burkholderiales bacterium UBA6064
AGGTGGGCCTACCGTGAATTGGGTTGGGGCGGTTGGTGGTTTTGGGATCCGGTTGAAAACGCCTCGTTAATGCCTTGGTTATCAGGAACAGCGCTGATTCATTCTCTTGCAGTGAGCGAAAAAAGGGGTGCCCTGCGAAGCTGGACTTTACTTTTGGCGCTCACTACATTTGCCCTGTCCTTGTTAGGTACCTTTTTAGTTCGTTCCGGGGTGTTAACCTCTGTTCACGCGTTTGCAACCGATCCTGAGCGTGGTGTGTTTATTCTTTCACTGTTATTCCTTGTAGTCGGTGTCAGCTACATGCTGTATGCGCTTCGAAGTGGTGAGGTTGGGCAAGGTGGTCATTTTCAACCCTCGGGTCGAGAGGCATTGTTGTTGTCCAATAATGTGTTCATGAGTGTTGCCCTGTTTATGGTGATGTTGGGCACCTTACAACCCTTAGTCGCAGAGGTGCTTTTTGACCGTAAAATGTCAGTAGGTGAGCCTTATTTCAATCTGTTGTTTCCAATCATTTTATTGCCTGCTGTATTTATCATGACTTTGGGGCCATTTAGTCGCTGGGGGCAAACACCTCGGTCTTACTTCATGCGCCCAGGGTTGTTAGCCATTATAGTGGCCTTGGTTGGCGTAGTTTTGTACG
>DIYC01000007.1:9593-11345 GCA_002428895.1 Burkholderiales bacterium UBA6064
AGTTTTGTACGGCTTAATTTATCAGCATTATAGTTGGGCTTGGGCTGTTTCAAGTTTGTCAGCACTCTTTTTGGGTGTCGGTATTGTAATCAATGTGCTTCAGTCACTTTTTAAAGCAGGGCAGGCAAAGCCTGAAAGTGGCTTGTATTGGCGTGCCAAGCGATTGGGCGTTTCTTATTGGGCGATGATGGTCGCCCATTTTGGGGTAGCCGTATTTGTGATTGGGGTTACTTGGGTTAAAACCTTCGAGCTTGAAACCGATGCCGTACTTAAACCAGGCGAGGTAGCTGAAGTAGGGCCTTGGCGCGTCACCTTTGTTGGAGTAGATAACATTAACGGTTCCAACTACAACGCGTATCTTGGGGTGTTTGAGTTGACTCAAGGTTCGGGCAATACCATTTATCTGCTTGAACCTGAAAAAAGAAGATATTTTTCAAACGAGCAAATTATGACAGAAGCGGCTATTCACACCGAATGGTTGAGTGATGTGTATATCTCGCTAGGGGAACCTTTACAAAACCAAACCGGTGCGTGGGGGGTTCGATTGTACTATAAGCCGCTTATTAACTTAATTTGGTGGGGTTGTGGCTTAATGATGCTGGGTGGTTTAATCACTTTTTTTGATAAACGCTATCGAAGACAAAGAAAAGAGGTGAGAGGTTGATGACTGCATTTAAGAAAAAAAAATTAAAGTTATACTTGCCTTTGCTTGTTTTATTGGTAGTTAGTCTTTTTTTATTACGTGGTTTATGGCTAGACCCCAAAAAACTTCCTTCTGTTTTTATTCATAAACCCTTACCCCATTTTAATTTGCCAACCCTTGAGCATGTTCGTAGTGGTTCAGAAAAAATACCATTCAATGAGTTCATGAATAATGCGACGTTTCAAGGTAAACCTTGGGTGTTGAATGTGTTTGCAAGTTGGTGTCAGGCTTGTGTTCAAGAACATGTGTATTTAATGCAAATTGCCAAAAAAAATTCGATTCAATTGGTGGGTTTGGCTTATAAAGACGACCCTGATGCAACCCTTAATTGGTTAACCAAGCACGGCAACCCATACAACACGGTCTTGGTTGACGAATCAGGCAGGGCAGGTATTGAGTTTGGCGTGTATGGCGTACCAGAAACTTTTTTAATAACCTCTGAAGGTTTAGTCAATTACAAACACGTTGGGCCAATTGATGCTGACTTTTTTACTCAACACATTAATCCGCTAATTCAAATGGACGCAACTCAGAATGACCACTCTCAATGAATTAACTCCGGAAGAAAAGGCCCAATACGATGATGTGGCCGACGAACTACGCTGTTTGGTATGTCAGAACCAATCGATTGGTGATTCACAAGCTAGCCTTGCCACCGATTTAAAGCAAATCATTGTTGATCAAATACGGCAGGGACAAACTAAAACCGAGATCAAGCAGTTTATGCAAGACCGTTACGGTGAGTTTATTCTTTATAAACCTGCTTATTCGGTGGGTAACTCATTTTTGTGGTTGAGTCCGTTTGTTTTACTTTTAATTGCATTTATTTTGGCAAGAAAAGTGATTAACTCTCATCAACGCAAGCAACAAGAAAATGCTGAATCGTTAAAATCAAGTTGGGCAGAGTCTATCCATTTGGACGATTCTCATCAAAAGAATTGAAGCTTGTAATTTAAAGCATAATGGCTTGTATTCAGCGATAGAATCAGAATTTATGCGGGTTGCAGAATCTTAGGGGTAATATCATAATCTAAACTTTAAGCTTTTAA
>DIYC01000049.1:0-2424 GCA_002428895.1 Burkholderiales bacterium UBA6064
GCACAAGCGCAAACAGCCACAACAATTGTCACGTTACCCCCGGGCCTTGAACGCAAAACAGAGCAATTCGTATCCATGTTGGTACAAGGAGCAGTCGAAGTGTTGAATCAAACTCATTGCGCACTCGTAGGCGGGCATACCAGCGAAGGCCAAGAATTGAGTTTAGGTTTTTCAATCAATGGGCTAACTCCTGAAAATCTCAAATTAACCATGACCCAAAAAGGTTTAAAGCCTGGCGATGCAATTATTCTGACCAAGCCAATTGGCACAGGCGTGCTTTTTACCGCACTCACACAAGGCAAAGCCAAAGGGAGATGGATCGATAGCGCACTGAACAACATGCAAATCAGCAACTACCAGGCTGCTCGTATTTTTCAGCAATTTGGCTGTGTTACATGCACCAACCTCTCCAATTTTGGTTTACTAGGGCACTTAGTAGAAATGAGCAAAATCTCTGATGTTCAAACCAAAATCATAATCAGCAACATTCCATATTTGATGGGTGCATTAGAATGTGTACAAGCAGGGGTTATAAGTTTTTCGCAAGAGTGTAAAACTAGGCTAAGCCAAGCCATTCATAACCAAGCTGAATGGGAAAATGACCCTCGCTACGCATTGTTATTTGACCCTCAAACCGCTGGCGGGTTAATCGCTGCAATACCCAAAGCAGTTGCCAAACAGTGCGTTGAAGAATTACAAGAAAATAATTATCGGCACGCACAAATTATTGGATGGGTTGATGAAAACGCAGAGCACCTAAAATCGATTTTACTCATATAAAATTGATTAAATAGGTTTATATTAAATAAGTTTAATTAATATCGAATACACTAACAATTTTTAGTTTATTTTATTTCTTATTTTTTAATTAAATCCTGATTTAAAAAAGAAAAAATTCGATTTTTATCAAAAAAATAACAATTTAATTCGTCCAAATAGGTTGGATTTTGCTAAAACCCTTTTCATGCCAAATAATTTAGGGTAAATATAAGTTTGGTTTAAACTTAAAGGGTAATCAAATGGCCACGAATCAAACTTCTACTACAAATGGAATATCTCCTTCAGTAATTAAAACTGTTCCTGTTTTAACAGGACCAGCACCCGCAGCAACAAAACCAGCAGAACCTACAAAAAAAGCAACGCCTGCCAAAAAAGCAACCGCAAAAAAAGCAGCGACTACTAAAAAAACAACCACAGCAAAAAAACCTGCTGTAAAAGCAGCAGCCCCTAAAAAAGCAACTTCTAAAAAGCCTGCTGCCAAAAAATCAGCTGCTCCAAAAAAAGCAACTCCCATCAAAAAAGCAGCTACTTCAAAACCTGTTGCTAAAAAAGCCGTTGTAAAAAAAGCCGCTCCCAAGAAAACACAAGCAAAAAAAGCTTCAGCCGTAAAATCACCTGATGTAATGAGTAAGAAAGACAGAGAGAAACTTATTTCTGAAATGCAAAAGCATGTTAAAGCGCTTGAAAAGCAAGTGAAAGAACTTTTAAAATCAGTTCAAGTGGACATGATTCTGAAAATAAAAAAGCATTTAAGAATGGTGAAGTAAGCAAATTACTCTACGCTTTGAAAAAGGGGGTATAACCCCCTTTTTTTATTAATTAAATAATTCCATATGCAACCATTGTATCGGCAACTTTCACAAAACCAGCTACATTCGCCCCTTTCAAGTAATCAATGTGGCCATCTTCTGTTTTACCGTATTGAACACACTTGCGATGAATATCTCCCATAATTGCTCTGAGTTTTTGATTTAATTCGTCACGAGACCAAGACAATCTCATTGAGTTTTGCGTCATTTCGAGACCTGAAACCGCAACTCCGCCTGCATTGGCAGCCTTAGATGGTGCAAACATAATTTTTGCCGCTTGGAAAATATCAATTGCGCCTTTGTCTGAAGGCATATTAGCGCCCTCAGCAACGCCAATACAACCATTGTTCACTAAGATTTGTGCGTCTTCAGCGTTAATTTCGTTTTGAGTTGCACATGGAAAAGCAAGATCAACCGCAATAGACCAAGGCGTTTTACCTTCAAGAAACTGAGCTTTAGGATACTGTTTAATATATTCGCTCATACGACCACGCTTAACTTCTTTAAGATGCTTCACGAATTCTAATTTTTCAGTATTAAAACCTTCTTTGTCGTAAATAGTTCCGGATGAATCAGACATTGTGACGACTTTACCGCCTAAAGCCAATATTTTTTCGACTGCATATTGAGCCACGTTACCAGAACCACTGACAGAGCACACCTTACCTACAAAATTTTGATTGCGGTGCTGTAACATGTCTTCCATGAAGTACACTAGCCCATAACCAGTGGCTTCAGTACGAATTTCACTGCCACCAAACGACAAACCCTTACCTGTTAATACGCCTACAAACTCGTTTTTAATGCGCTTATACTGACCAAACATGTAAGAAAT
>DIYC01000049.1:2629-3673 GCA_002428895.1 Burkholderiales bacterium UBA6064
ACTGACCAAACATGTAAGAAATTTCGCGTGCACCAACACCAATATCACCGGCTGGTACATCGGTAAATGGGCCAATATGACGTGACAACTCATTCATAAAGGCTTGGCAAAACCGCATAATCTCACGATCACTTTTACCTTTGGGATTAAAATCAGAACCACCTTTACCACCGCCCATTGGCAAACCAGTCAAGCTATTTTTTAATGTTTGTTCAAATGCTAAAAACTTTAAAATACCTTGAGTCACGTTATGGTGAAAACGAATACCACCTTTGTAGGGGCCAATGGCGTTGTTATGCTGAACACGATAACCACGTTGTGTGCGAACATTGCCTTCATCATCTTCCCAACAAACACGAAAGCTAATAATACGGTCTGGCTCAGTTAAACGTTGTAAGATTTGACTTTTCTCATATTTTGGGTTGCTTTTAATAAATGGAATAATGTGCTGCGCAACTTCGTGAACTGCCTGATGAAACTCGGGCTCGCCAGGATTGCGACGAATTAAACCTTGCATGAATTCTTCAAGTTCAGGTACATGGGTGGTCAAGATTAATACTCCTTATTTTTTAACAAATGGGTGAGATTGAAAGATAGAAGAAGCGCAAAGCTGCTCTTTTGAAGAGTTAAGAACTTTGCCCAGTTTACTATTTCGAAAAAAAATTTATCGTTTTTTATGCAAATAATTGTTACTTTGTGGAATTTGTGACGAAAGGGTATAACTGTTTTAATTAAACAATTATTTAATTTTAAGTAACTCATACTTGTTGGAAGATTTTGAGACCATAGGAGTGCCAACAACATCGGTTTGCAGCAATTTACCTAACTCAGGCTTAAAGCGTGCCCCTGTGGATGGATCGGACCCCAAAATAACTGTTTGAGAGTGATTATCCCACAAAAAGCTACCTAACTCGTTTAGTTCCGTTCTGCTTTTTCCAAGGTAATTTAATCTTAATTCATAATTGCCTTCGGGCATCAGTTTTAGGCGAGTTTCAACGCCCTCGCAGTCGTCACAAGGTAAAACACCTAAGTACTCGCCGTACC
>DIYC01000049.1:3840-4296 GCA_002428895.1 Burkholderiales bacterium UBA6064
AAGATTGACGGCTCTCGGAAGAATTTAAATCAACCACGGCATTTAGCTGCAAAACGGGTTGATTCGGCGAGGATACACAACCGGCTAACAACACCACACTCACCCAAAATCCAAAAACCAATACAGCGTTATTTGGCTGTAATTTCATTATTTTTAACCTAAACCTTTGTAATTGAATTAAAAACCTACATTTAGAAGCTTACATCTAACATTTTTTGATAAAGTGACCGTTTTCTGTATCGATGATCGACTTTCACCATGAAACAACCAAATTCAACCACTGCCCCCGTGCATCCGAGCCGCAGCAAAGGTGATCGCACCGAGGGTCGCAAGCGATTAAACCCCAAACTACCTCACACAGAACAACATGAACCACAACGGCTCAATAAGCTCATGGCAGCCAAAGGAATTTGCAGCCGCCGCGAAGCCGATTATTTCATAGAACAAGGCTGTGTT
>DIYC01000049.1:4525-9229 GCA_002428895.1 Burkholderiales bacterium UBA6064
AATGGGCAACCAATCACAGAGCTTGGCGCAAAATTTTCACCGAATTGCAACATTGAGCTAAGACCTCGAGCTAAAAAAGCATTAAGTAAACAAGTCACAATTTTGTACCATAAACCAATTGGAATTGTCTCTGGCCAACCCGAGGGTAAATACAAGTCAGCCTTAGAAATGATTCATGCAGGCAATCAATTTAAACAAGACAACGAACAATCTTTTTCACCAGCCATGCTCAAAGGTTTGGCGCCTGCAGGTCGCCTTGATATCGATTCAACTGGTCTTTTGGTGTTGACGCAAAATGGTCAAACTGCACGCCAGTTAATTGATGAACACTCCACCGTGGAAAAAGAATATCTGGTTCGCGTCGAAGGTACAGGAATTCACAATGCACTCGAACGTTTACGTTTTGGCTTAATGCTAGACGGTCAGCCATTAAAACCGGCTCAGGTTGATTGGCAAAATGAAGATCAATTACGATTTATTTTAACCGAAGGCAAAAAACGTCAAATTCGTCGTATGTGTGATGCCGTGGGCTTTAAAGTGACGGGCCTTAAACGCGTCCGCATTGGACAAATCCGATTAAGTCATTTACCCGTAGGACAGTGGCGACTTCTCAAATATTCTGAAATGTTTTAAGCTGGTAAAAATCCTCGTTATTCACCCATTTGGATGGGTGCAATCGAAGTAGCATGATCTCGGTATTTCCCACTTTCGATATAGGTTTTATCTATGAAATGCATCGATACGCCCGTTTTTTTCAGAGGAAGCGACCAACGACTTGGACATATTCTAGAAACCATTAATGAAGCTTTTTTTGCCTTACAAACCGACGGAACCATCGCCTACATCAACGCCAAAGGCGCAGAATTACTCGGACACACCATTCAAACGTTACAAGAATACCCTTTATGGGAAATTAACGATGCCTTAGTGGGCACAGATTTACATGAAAATGTTGAAAAAGCCCGTTTACTCAAAATATCGACCAACTTTCAGTGGGAAGACCCTCGCTCTAGACTTTGGTATCAAGTCAAAGCCTACCCAGCGGATGACCTTGTGTCTGTATTTTTAACCGACATCAGTGAAGTAAAAAAAACCGAATATTCAGCAAAACACCAGGCTTTACATGATTCATTGACAGGGCTACCGAATCGTTTGTCGTTCGAGCAAACGCTCACCGAGTTACTCAACAATAAATCCAATCATGTGCTTGAAACAAATACTGGCTTATTATTTATCGATTTAGATGGATTTAAAAACATCAACGACACACTGGGACACATTGCAGGCGATGAATTATTAAAATCTGTCGCAGATCGTTTACGCTGGGTTGTGCGCTCCAGTGATGTAATTGCCCGACTGTCTGGGGATGAATTTGTGATTGCACTACCACACATTAAAACTGTGAACGATGCCTATCTTGTTGGCCAAAAAGTAGTATCCGCCATCAGTCAACATCCCTTTGATTTAGAACATAAAAGAGTTTTTATGGGGGCTTCTATTGGAGTTTCAATTTATCCCATGGATAGCCAAACCCCTGAACAATTAGTCCAGCATGCCGATTTAGCGATGTACGAAGCAAAAAAATCAGGCAAAAACACCGTCTGTATTTTTCATCCTGACATGTGCGTGTCTTTAAATCAGCAATTGAGTATGGAAGGTGACTTACACGAAGCGATTATTCATAATCGTTTTGAATTACATTACCAGCCAAGGTTCAACATCAATAGTCAAATCACCAGTGTGGAAGCACTTCTACGTCTAAGAACCCAATCAGACCAACTGATTTATCCAGATCAATTCATTGCAATTGCAGAAAAGTCGGGGCTAATTACCTCGATGGGAAAAAAAGTACTTGAACACGCTTGCACTTGGACTGCTAAGCAAAACCAAACCCTCCGCAACCCGATTTCGGTGTCTGTCAATATTTCAGGGGTACAGTTACTGAACAGCGATTTACCTAAAACCGTTTTTGATGTACTGCAACAGACTCAATTACCTGGTCATTTGTTAGAGTTAGAGTTCAATGAAAGCATTCTAACTCAAAATCAAGAACGCATTTTGAGAAACTTAGAAAGTCTTCACGCCATGGGTATCAAATTAGTAATCGATAATTTCGGGTCAGGGCATTCGTCGCTATTTATGTTGCACAAGTTGCCAATTCAAATGATTAAACTGGACCAAGCGTTTATACAAAACCTTCCGAATCATCACGACAACGTGGTTATGATTCGTACAGTGAGTGCAGTTGCAAAATCGCTGGGGCTTGAGCTTGCTGCCAAGGGCATCACCACAGAAAACCAAAAAGCGTATTTAATACAATCGGGTTTTAACGAGCTACAAGGCTATGGCCTATCGCGACCACTCGACGCAAAACAAGCCCAAGAACTGCTTCATCTACACGACTACCCCAGAGAACCTATTGCGTCACTGTAATGGTGACAGAACCCTACCGATTGGATAGCCTATAAAAAAAGCAACCTTAGGTGGGCTGTATTGAATACAATCGAGTAGACGCTTACAATTTTACGGTGTTGATTGTTGAATAACAACAAACTGTTTTTTAATTATTTCTTTAAACTGCTCACTCGTACATGCCCAATCTACAACATCAACTTTCCAAGGCAAGTCTGACTCAGAAAAATCGTTGGTTAAGTTGGCAGTGATTTCAAGTGATAAGGGTTGCTGATTAATAATTGCAAGATCAAGGTCTGAGTAAGGTTTTACATTACCCGTTACTCGTGAGCCAAATGCCCAAACTTCGAACATGGGTACATTTTTCTCTAAAACATGTTGAATCATTTTAAATTGAGTCGGCGTAATGCCAAGTATTGGGATTTTATGTGATTCAGTCATTAAAAACGAGTTTTAAGTTGATTAAGCAGGTGTTGTGCTTCAGTTAAAAAAACTGGTATGCCACTCACTACTTTCAAAGCAATTTCTTCATCGTAAGTATGACTCGTTTTACTACGCATTTCACGGTATTGCTTCCAAGTTGACCAGTCGTTTAACAACAAGTTTTGCTCATTCGCAGATCGAATCATGTCTTGAAATGACATGCTATCATACTCTTCTGGGCTAGCAGAGGTAAATTCTAAGTAACGTTTTAGCATTTTGTGACTTAACTCATAGGTAAATTCAAACCGTTGAATTAAACCATCACGAATTTGTATGTCAGTAGTATCTTTTTGATAGCGCGTAAGCCCTTCATTTAAACGATTGATCGCTTTTTCTAATGGGCTAAAATCTAATGGTTTGTCGCTCATTCTCGTCCTTTGTTTTTCTGAGTATCACATACAAAAAAGTATGCGCAAATTATTTTAGCGAATTTCATATCGTCCTCACCCACAAAAAAACACCTTTTTTATTAAAATTAACCATGCCGAACAAACTCTTCAACAACAAACCTTGAAGGTTTGATTACATCAGCAACAGTTTATAATACCCAACTCACTGAATCACTTATCACCTAGCCATGACTCTTGCAAAAAGCTTTATTCCGTCTGAAATTGAACAAAAATGGGCACCCCTGTGGGAACAAAGCGACCATGCCCGCGCCTTAACCGAGGCGGATAAACCCAATTTTTGTATTCAATTACCCCCACCGAATGTCACCGGCACATTGCACATGGGTCATGCGTTTAATCAAACCATTATGGATGCCCTAACACGATACCACCGCATGCGTGGCTTTAACACGCTGTGGCAACCGGGCACCGACCATGCGGGCATTGCGACGCAGATGGTGGTCGAACGGCAACTGGCACAAGCTGAGCAAAACCGACACGCGCTTGGGCGCGATGCGTTTATCGAAAAAGTGTGGCAATGGAAAGAAGTGTCTGGCGGCACCATTAACTCACAAATGCGACGATTAGGCGCAAGTGTTGATTGGTCACGCGAGTATTTCACGATGGATGCTGAATGCTCACAAGCCGTCATCGAAGTGTTTGTTAGGCTGTACGAGCAAGGCTTGATTTACCGTGGCAAACGCTTAGTCAACTGGGATCCAGTGCTACAAACGGCGGTGTCTGATTTAGAAGTAGAAAGCGTAGAAACCGAGGGCCACCTGTGGGAAATTAAATACCCACTAACCCAACCCGACACACTAAAGGGTCTAACCCATTTAACCGTGGCCACCACTCGGCCTGAAACCCTGCTGGGCGACACAGCAGTGATGATTCACCCCGAAGATAACCGCTACCAGCATTTAATTGGCAAAACCGTTCACCTACCGTTGTGCAATCGTGAAATTCAAATTATTGCCGATGAGGCGGTTGACAAAGCATTTGGCACTGGAGTGGTGAAAGTAACCCCTGCACACGACTTTAACGACTATGCCGTTGGGCAACGCCACCAATTGGACATGATCAGTATTTTTACTTTAGATGCAAAAATCAACAATCATGCCCCAGCGCAATACCACGGCCTAGACCGTTTTGAAGCCCGCAAACAAATTATCCTAGACCTAGAGCAGCAGCAGCTATTGGGACAAATTAAAAAACATACTCTCATGGTACCTAAAGGAGATCGTAGCAAAGCTATTTTAGAACCTATGCTCACCGATCAATGGTTTGTTGCCATGAATCAAGTGGCGCACAACGACCCTACCGGAAAAAGCATTACGCAAAAAGCAATAGATGTGGTGGCGCAAGGCCAAGTCAAGTTTGTGCCTGAGCAATGGGTCAACACCTACAACCAGTGGATGAA
>DIYC01000059.1:0-4631 GCA_002428895.1 Burkholderiales bacterium UBA6064
GTTGGCCGAACGTTTATTGACAGACGAGCAATTTTGCAGTCGAGCCGATGCCGAAATGATTAAAATATGGCAGTGGCACGCGTTAGAAGAGTTAGAGCACAAATCTGTGTCGTATGATGTTTATAACGTGGTTGGCAATAGCCATCTCGAACGCTTAGTTGTCTGCGGCTTGTCTGTGGCCGTGTTAGTACCCGTATTGGCCGTGAGCTGGGGTTGGATGGTGGCTAAAGAGGGGAAATTAGGCAATGTGGGCGATAATTTAAAGGGCTTAAATATGCTGTTTGGCAAAAAAGGGTTTGTCTCTGGTATTTTACCCCAAATGCCTCTGTTTGGTCGCAAAAATTTCCACCCAAAAAAACATGACACTACGGCGCTAGAAGAACTGTGGCGCGATAAACTATTTGGTGAAAATGGACAGTTACGCACCGAATTTAAAAATTATGAGGCCGTTATGGCAGTAGCTTAAGTACTAAGACTTACTCACGTTCAGAGTGTAGTCGAATGACAATGCGTAAGTCCTAAGTACATAAACGTAAGTTTGTTTGTATTTCCGTTCGCACTGAGCTTGTCGAAGTGTTCTGTACCAATGGTTCGACAGGCTCACCATAAACGGTAAAATTTTTGTTTGGGTACTTATCATAAATATACTATACTCAACGGAAATGAAAGTACTGGGTTTTAATTTTAAAAAATCAAATAAATTCAGTATATTACAAAATTATTTTTCAGTACCTTGAAGTTCAATGAGTATATTAAGTGAACCCTAGTATGAACGATGCTATCCAAGCGGCCTTTGCCGCGCAATTGCCTACAGCATTGCGTTTGCGACAATCCACGTTAGCAGAACGCAAAAGCAAAATTCGTCAACTACGTGATGCAGTGCTGGCACATCAAGCGGAGATTATTCAGGCAGGTTGGGATGATTTTCGTAAACCTGCTACCGAAGTTGAGCTTACCGAAATTTTACCTGTGGTTGCTGAGGCTAATGACGCACTACGCAAACTAAAATCATGGATGAAACCCGTAAAGGTATGGCCTTCACGGATGATGCTAGGCACAGTGAGTCATGTGCAATATCAACCGAAAGGCCGTTGCCTAATTATTTCGCCGTGGAATTATCCTGTTAATTTAAGTTTTGGACCACTGATTTCGGCGATTTCCGCTGGGAATACGGTCATTATTAAACCCTCTGAAATGACTCCCCATGCCTCCGCTATCATTAGTAAAATTATCCGCGAAGTGTTTAACGCCAGTGAAGTGACTGTGATTGAAGGTGATGCATCCATAGCGACCGCGCTACTAGCCCTGCCGTTTGACCATATCTTTTTTACGGGCTCGCCTGCCATTGGTAAAGTCGTTATGGCAGCAGCAGCACGCAATTTAACCAGTGTCACCTTGGAGTTAGGAGGAAAGTCACCGACGATTGTGGATGCCAGTGCAGATATTGAACTGGCGGCAAAAAATATTTTATGGGCAAAATTTACCAATAATGGCCAAACCTGTATTGCACCAGATTATATTTATGTTCATGCTCAAGTCAAACAAGCCTTTATTGCCGCATGTCAGCGTACACTTACCGCAGTTTATGGCGCGCAGCCACAACAAAGCGAGTGCTTGGCGCGTGTTGTCAATCAGCGTCATACAGCACGCCTCGAAGGTTTATTAAACGATGCACGTGAAGAAGGCGCAAATATTATTATAGGAGGCGTGGTCGATGCGAAGGATTGTTTTATTGCCCCTACACTCATTGACGGCGTGACGGTTGATTCACGCATTATGCAAGAAGAGATTTTTGGGCCACTTTTGCCTATTATCAAGTACACTGACCTTGATGAAATAATCACACACATTAATTCTCAGCCCAAACCTTTGGCTTTATATGTTTGGAGCAAAACGCCTGCTGTTATTCATCAGCTCATGACACAAACTTCTTCAGGTGGAGCATGTATTAATCATTGTGTCGTTCAGTTTTTGCATGGAAACTTGCCATTTGGCGGGGTTAACCATTCAGGTATGGGGAGTGCACACGGCCATTATGGCTTTAAAGCATTTTCACATGAACGTGCAGTTGTCAAAACACGAATCATGTTAGCGAAAATGTTTTTCCCTCCTTACACGCCATTTACACGTAAACTCATTTCGATTTTTTTAAAAACAGTCTAATGGGTAATGGATTTAGGACTTATTGCACCATCATAAGTCCTAGTCCTATTTAATTCAGGTCAAAAAACTATTCGTCTTTTAATGCACATTCAAAACTTGAGGGCTCATGTTTGCAGCGTACCCGCTTTAACAAACCGAGCATTTTTTTATCGTAAATACCATTTGTCATTAACGTAATACGTGATTCGCGCATTAATTTGATATAGCCAGGTTTATCTGTTTCGAGAACATCCACCCAGTACTTTTCAGCAATATCTTTTTCTGTTTTCACAATATTTTTCAGAGCACTGTCAATGTGTGTTGCAATATACTCACGACTTTTTTGACCAAATCCTGTAGGAAATGCAGCTCTGTTGATGATGATGTTCCCTGTAATTTGAATAATAGGAAAACGGATAATGGCACCTTTTGTACCTAAGCCTTTGTATAGTTCTAAAGGCTTAATAGCCATTGCTGGGGCGGCAATAATATCGACCTGACCGTTATTAAATTTACCTGCAAAATTAGTAATATCAGCAGAGACAGGTTGTGCACCAATTTTTTGTACCATAATAGCTTGTGATTTATCATAGTCGAATACAGCGATTTTTTTGCCAGCAATCTTTGGCAAGTTATTAATAGAACGATCATTGACCAACAAATAAGCGGCACCTAAAGGAGTTACCCCAACAACCTCATATGGTCCGTTGACCATACTGCTGCTGATTTTAGGTGAGCTCAACAACCCCAACACATCACGCATCTGAGCATAGGTTGTAATTGCGCCAATAGAGTCGATACTGCCTGTAAACGCGTTAAATTGACGGCCGCGCATTCCTGTTAGGCTAAGGCCGTCACACTGACCCGCTTTGAAATCCTCGGCTGCAATACGCTCATCAGTGTAAGATTTTAGTTCAATGTCTGCTCCCCATTTGGTGGCCTCTAAGCGGTAGTCTTTCATCATGGCGTAGACATCGCCGCCTGCACCCAATAAGTCGAATACACACATGGTCTGTTTTGCTTCAGCCTCTGAATTAAGCAGTATTCCAAGAGCAAACATGGGTATGGCACCTGTAAAACAGTTGATGCGTAAAAGATTTTTTTTTTCATATTTTTCTCTGTAGTTAAGGTTTCATATTGAAACGTTGTAAAAAATTATTAAGTACAATGCCGTTATAAGCACTAAAGTATAAATTTAATCATAGCTGAACGAAGTCGACGTGTTATCTACTAATGGTTCGAGCCCCGTAGGAAATCTCCTTGGGGGACAGGCTCACCATGAACGGTGAAACTTTTGTGTAGGTACTTATCCGTGGATTTAGCGTTTCTTCATCGAAGCTAGTTTTACGCGGGCAGCGTTTATTTTTGCTCTTGTCTCTGGAGTTCTGCCGCCACTCGCGCGGTAAAAACCCTAAAGATTGAAGAAACAAACTCTGGCTGCTGCAAAGGCTGACGAAATAACAAAAAAATCTGCCCCATCGACTGACCGTGTGCGTCAGCTATACGTCGGCCAATGTAGGCTTCCGCACCTAACTCCGCTAATTTATGCGCACATGGATAGTTTTTAGTCGCATCCGATAATACCACCCACTCTCATTGGCACAGAACACTTTGACAAGCTCAGTGTGAACGGGAAATTCAAACAAATTTTCGCGCAGATACTTAGAGGCTAATACAATAGAATCTTCATGCGTTTGCTATTCATCAAGCAACACTCGCTAAGACAAAAAGTTACACAATACGATAAATCATAGAGCCATTGGCGATTTCTCTGCTCGTGGCTTCTTCGCTAATAATGACATGACAAAAAATCAATTCTTTACCACGTTTGGACACTGTGGCGGTAGCAATAATGTCTATTCCTTGTGCGGCAGCTACATAATTAGTGGTCAGTGTGACCGTGGACGCTTTCATACCTTTCTCAGGATCATGCCCTGACCAAGCTGCCAGTGCGCCTGTTAAATCTAACAAACTACTGATTGCACCGCCATGAAAGGCATTGCCTCCACCCACTAATTCAGGCTTAAAGGGTAAACGCACGACGGCACTATTTGGCGATACTGTCACTATCTCAATACCAAGCAATTGCTGAAAGGGAACTTTCGGATAAAAATCAATTAGCGAACTCATCATGGCATTCATTATTGTACTTCCTTCGTGTTTGGTAAGTGAGCGACGGGAAAAATAAATCGTCCAATACAGACTTGTTTGCCTGTTAGGAGTATCTCAACTGATAGCGTAGCCATACGGCGACCTACGCGTATAATGCGTGGGATGGCTTGTAACTCCCCCGAAAAAGTAGGGCGCATATAGTCAAAGGTCATGGTTGAGCAAATCGGCAATGTGGTAAGGCGACAGTGCTTGGCCAAATGTACAGCAGCGACAAGCTCACCAAAACTAGCCAAAATACCGCCATGCACGGTGCCAATGAGCGGGTTGCCAATGTGCTCGGTACGCGAACACATAAAATAGTGTGTTTCGCCTGCAAT
>DIYC01000059.1:4923-5435 GCA_002428895.1 Burkholderiales bacterium UBA6064
TCATGCTTTTGGCTCTGATAAGTTTTTGTCAAACGACGGCCCCATGGTGCCAATCGCAAATAAACCTGTGACGGTTGCAATGGGTTTTGCGTGTCCATCAGCAAAAGCTTGACCTGTAATAAATGCAGATGTATCCGTGCGGCCAACATAGTCAACAACGGCTGTTAATCCTGTTGCAGGAGGAATTTCTGCTAAATAATCAACACGCAAATCAATGGTAGCAATGGGTTCCATTGATTTTAAAGCGGAAAAAATAGATAAACCACAACAGGTATCTAACAAGGTGACCATCATGCCACGATGCAATGCACCCCGATGATCTGCAAGTGCGTCTGAAAAAGGCATGCTCATTTCGCCATGTCCATCTTTGACGGCTTTAACATGAATAGCACATAAACTAAACAAAGGGTGATGTGGGCCAAAAAATGCTTTTACCATCAATTCGGGATTAATCTCGCTTTCGGTGAGGGAAGTCACAGGAAGTGTCATGATTTTAGATTCCTACAAAAATG
>DIYC01000087.1:0-441 GCA_002428895.1 Burkholderiales bacterium UBA6064
AATACAACAAGGCCGTAACGACTGGGGCCAAGACAGTTTGAAAAGAAACTTTCCAAAAACGTAATATTTCTTTTTTAAACAAAGTGTACCAACCAATCACAACAATTCCTCTTTTTTCATCAAGTGGACAAACACCTCTTCAAGATCAGGTTTTTGAATAGAACAATCACTCACATCAAGACCATTCGCTCTACAGGTTGACAGTATCGATTCAAGTTCTTTAACTGATCGCAAAGCAAAAATATATTTTTTTTCGGTCTGATTGGCGACAAGCAAAGAATCGGCGAGCGCAGCGGGTACTTGACCTTCAAACCTTAACATTAAAGTTTGACTCGCATAAGCACTTAGCAAATTGGAAGTTTGATCAACCGTTAAAATTTTTCCTTTCTTGAGCATCGCAATTCGATGGCACAAAGTTTCGGCTTCTTCCAGGTAATGGGT
>DIYC01000087.1:649-3996 GCA_002428895.1 Burkholderiales bacterium UBA6064
GCTTCTTCCAGGTAATGGGTGGTCAACAAAATGGTGTGCCCTTTTTGATTGAGCTTTGAAATAAATGCCCACAAGGATTGGCGAAGCTCTACATCAACCCCAGCGGTTGGCTCATCTAAAACAATGACGGGTGGTTGATGAACCAGTGCCTGGGCAACCATGACTCTGCGCTTCATTCCACCTGAAAGTGCACGCATGTTACTGCCGGCTTTATCAGTCAAACCCAAGTTATGAAGTAATTCGTCAATCCAATCCTCATTGTTTTTGATGCCAAAATAACCCGATTGAAATCGCAAAGCCTCACGAACATTAAAAAATGGATCGAATGTCAACTCTTGAGGCACAATACCAATACTATGCCGAGCTTGCCGAAACTGATTGACCACATCGTATCCCATCACCGAGATACTCCCCGAAGTAGCCCGACTTAAACCGCCGATCAAGTTGATCATTGTGGTTTTACCGGCACCATTGGGGCCTAACAAGCCAAAAAACTCGCCTTGCTCAACAGTCAAGTCGATTTGATTCAGTGAACAGAATTTTCCAAAATATTTGGATACAGAATTAAGACTGAGCGCTGGGGCCATCATGGAAACAATATAAAGTTTTAATTAAACAAAGACTGAACGCCATAAGCTTGAATGAGTGCATCAAGTTGCGGAGGAGGATTCACAATTTTTAAAACAGAGAGATTATCTAAATGACGCCGAGCCGCCAACAACAAAGCCAGCACAACAGAATCAGTTCGTTTCACGTGTTTGAAATCAAGCGTGTAATCACCGTTCTTCAATGCCGCTTGTATTTCAGCAAGTATTTGTTGGCCGTTATAGAGAGTCAGTTCGTGGCTTGAAATTTGCATGCTAGGTCGGATTATTTTTGGTTTTAAGTGCAGAGATTAAACCCTCAACACCTGACGCGTTTAGTAAGGGTTGGAATTGATTTTTATAGGAATCGACGATCCATAAACCCAACACACTGAGATCATATATTTTCCAACCGTCTTCACCTTTTTGCACTCGATAAGCAAGATCGATAGGTGGCCCTGATTTTTGAATCACTCGACTGGTCACAATCACGTTGGTATCTTCTGGGCGAGCTCTTAACCGGTCAACTTCGATGGTTTGGTCTTGCAATTGCGACAAAGCTCCTGAATAAGTTTTAACCAAAAGAACCCTAAACTGGCGAATAATTTCTTCACGCTGTTCTGGTGTAGCATCGCGCCATGAGCGCCCTACCACCAATTGAGTCATTTTTCTAAAATCAACATTGGGCATGACCATTTCATCAATCAGCACATTCAGTTGTTCTGGATTGTCAATCAATTCTTGTTTGCGTGCTTTGATTGCCTCAAGAACAGTCACACTAAATTGCTCAACGAATTGATTGGCAGGCAACTCATCGGAACGAGCTGCACTGAACAAACAACTCATTACAATCAAAATACTAAAAAGAAAAAAACCAGTAACATGTTTTCTATTTGGCGTCATAAGCAGACCTTTCAAGCTAACGGGTTGCAATTATCATAAATGAAATAGTGGTTGATTAAAAAGGCTTAAAGACGACTGAACGCATTTGTGTTCGTCGCATTAAAGAGGCTCCCATTTCTGGATAGGCTTGTTCAATTTCCTCATCCTCGGGCTTCCCATCTCGAATTTGACTAGCACGTCTTGACAAATAAGCATCGCGAACAAAGGAATAACTGTCAAGTGCAATACGATCGACCAAGTCGGTTGCAGGCATTAAACGAGCGCGCGTGTCCACCACATTCACCGCTGTTCCCACTAAGCGCTCATCAACGGGTTTATGATTGGCAAGCGGATCAAGAAAACCATCCACCAAGCGACCCGTGAAATCACGTAATGTGCTGGGGCCGTAAAAAGGCACTACCAAATAAGGCCCAGAACCAACGCCCCAATAGCCTAGCGTTTGGCCAAAATCTTCGTCGTTGGTTTTACGAAAACCCAATTCACTGGCTGCGTCGACTAACCCAAACAAACCAACCGTGCTGTTGAGCACTACCCGACACGCATCGTTAAAGGCACCCACCAACTTACCTTGTAACAAATGATTCACAGTGCTGTTCACATCATCAAGATTTGCAAAAAAATTACCGACACAGCTTCTAAACTCGGGAGCAACCAAGTTGGTGTATCCTTGAGCAACTGGCTTTAAAACAGCCTTATCCACTTGACTGTTAAACTTGTGGATTGGTCGATTAATCGATTCAAGCGGGTCCCCAGGTGTCGACGTTTCAATGCTGGCGCAACCAACTGTCAAACTGGAGGTGAAGGTAAGTATTAATAACACGTTCAATGAGTTCATATTCATTCCTTACTTTTTTTTCCTTCTGCTGCTTGACTAAATAGGAATTGGCTAATTAAATCTTCCAACACCACGGCAGACTGCGTTCTTGCTACCTTGTCACCCGCAGCAAGATTTTCGTCGGCTCCTCCGACTTCGAAACCAATATATTGTTCCCCCAACAAACCTGAGGTTAAAATTCGGGCTGAAGAATCTTGCGGAAACCGAAAATCGGCATCAAGATCAAGAGCCACTTGAGCACGAAATGTGTAGCCATCCAGTGTAATGCTGGCTACTCGACCAACAACCACGCCAGCACTTTTCACAGGTGCCCTGACTTTTAACCCACCGATGTTGTCAAACTCAGCGATGACTTGATAACGCTCGCCAGTAGTGAATGAACTCATATTGCCTGCTTTCAATGCCAAAAACAATAACGCCAACCCACCCAATACTACAAAAAGACCAACCCATAATTCCAAACTTTTATTCTTCATTACTTCTTCCTTAAACGCTAAACATCAGCGCTGTCAAAATAAAATCGAAACCCAAAACGACCAGTGAAGAAATCACGACTGTTCTCGTGGTTGCACGTGACACGCCCTCAGGGGTAGGCTTGCATGAAAAACCTTGATACAAAGCAATCGCGGTGACCGCAAAACCAAACACGACCGACTTAACCACCCCATTCAAGATGTCACTGGTAAAGTCGACACCTGACTGCATTTGATGCCAAAACGCACCCGAATCAACGGAAATTAACAACACACCCACCACATAGCCGCCTAAAATACCCACTGCACTGAATAAGCTAGCCAACAGCGGAACAGACAACAAACCAGCAGCCCAACGAGGCGCTAAAATTCGTTGTTTAGGATCGACAGCCATTAGTTCCATCGCAGCCAATTGCTCACCCGCTTTCATCAATCCAATTTCCGCAGTGAGTGAGGTACCCGCTCGCCCTGCAAACAACAAGGCAGAAACCACGGGCCCATTGGACCTGCGCGATGCCCACCGCCGGGACGACCCACACGTTGAGGTGGGCC
>DIYC01000087.1:4169-6505 GCA_002428895.1 Burkholderiales bacterium UBA6064
AAACCCAGCGCCTCTTCAGCACCATACCGTTGCAAGGTATAGTAACCCTGAAGGCCAAGAACAAATCCAACAAATAAACCGGAAACAACAATGATTACCAACGAATAATTTCCGATAAAGTGAATTTGCTCGATGATTAAACGAGGTCGCAACAAAGACTTGGGTAGCAACGCCACCATGCGCAACACAAACAGAGCAAACGCGCCTAAGCCCGCCAACAATGAAAGCGTACCTGACCCGAGCAATCGGATTGGCTCCAAAAGGCTCATGTAAACTCCTTTTCGAGCGGAGGCGCAGGATAATGAAATTTGACAGGTCCTTCAGGATTACCATGAATGAATTGCTGAATGTATTCATCTTTGCTGGCCCTAACTTCTTGTGGGGTGCCTTGCGCTAATACGGAACCATTGGCAATGACGACGACATAATCACTGATGTCAAAGGACTCATGAATATCATGAGTGACCACAATCGATGTAGCACCCAACGCATCATTCAGCGTGCGAATTAAACGCGCAGTGACACCTAAAGAAATGGGATCCAAGCCAGCAAACGGCTCGTCATAAAAAATAAGCTCGGGGTCGAGCGCAATTGAACGTGCCAAAGCCACGCGACGGCTCATGCCTCCACTAATTTCAGAAGGCATTAAATGTGCCGCACCACGCAAACCCACTGCGTGCAACTTCAGCAGCACCAAATCTCGAATAAGAGATTCAGGTAATTGGGTGTGCTCTCGCAATGGAAAAGCGACATTTTCAAAAACGGTAAGGTCGGTAAACAACGCCCCAAACTGAAACAACACACCAATACGCTTTCGAAATTCGTATAATTGCTTTGAAGTAGCCTGCACGATATTTTGGCCTAAAACCTGCACTTGACCCGCGCACACAGGAAACTGGCCACACATGGCACGTAATAGAGTTGTTTTGCCCGAACCTGATCCCCCAATTACAGAAATGACGCCACCTTGAGGCATGTCCACGGACAAATTCTTGAGGATGTATCGATCACCATAGGTGAAATCAACGTTTTTTAAAGAGGCAGCAAGGCTCATGACGTGGCACTGAATAGACGACAAAAGATTGTACCCCGTGCATTTTCTTGTGTCTTACCGGTTGTCGCTTAAACACAACCATTTGTACGAAGTTGGAGGTAAATTTTAAAGTGAATGCATGCCCGTTTTCTAAAGCATACAAAGAAAAAAGGCACGCGCGGGTCGTGCCTTTTTAAGCCAAATCAACACTAGTGATTAAAAATACAACTTGGCGTTATGCAGCTTTTTCTACAGGAACACCTTTTTTACTCAAAACACCGTGTTCAAGCACTTGTCCCCCCACTTGCTGAATAGCAATTGTTTTAGGCTTCATGGCCTCAGGAATTTCTTTCACCAAACTAATGGTTAGCAACCCATTATTAAGCTGTGCGCCAGTCACTTCGATAAAATCAGCTAGGTTGAATTTACGCTCAAATGAACGGTTAGCAATGCCTTGATACAAGTAATTTCGATTTTCTTTACTGTTTTTATTCCCTTGCACAGTTAATACGCCATGCTCAACTTGAATGTTAAGTTCCTCGTTCGTAAACCCAGCAACTGCTAGGGTAATCGCGTAACGATTTTCATCAAGCACTTCAATGTTGTATGGGGGATAACCGCCTGTGGTAGATTCTTTAGTTAACGCGTGGTCGAGTAAAGAAGCCAAACGGTCAAAACCAATTGTACTGCGATAAAGTGGGGTAAGATCGATTGCGTTCATGGTATATCCTCCTTAGGAAGCAATATCTACAAACAATGTGAATGAAAGAGCTCTGACATAGACTCCCTTTCAAGAAGATAGATTGGGGCTTATTTTTAATTTTCAAGAGCAATTGAATACAAAATATGCCCCCCCTTTAGAATGAATACTCCCACTCTTTCAGATTGTACATTTTGATAGAAATTAGCAAGATCAGGTAAAGTTGCCTCCTTTTTCTAAGTGTATCGTGCTGTGCGAAGTTTATTATTGTTAGGATGTGTGGGTGTGAGCTTGGGCGGTTTAGTCGGATGTGCCAATCCGATATTCACTTCGCCAAACGTACCCCCTCAAACACCTCAGTCAGCGGAAAAAATTGGCAGCCATTTGTGGCAACAACAAGTAACTGTTGAGTTTAATGAAAAGGCCTCAATCCTCAACCAAACGGCTAGTTTTCGTGTCAACAATTTACCGGTTGCTTATTTACTTGAGGCCTTGCATCTTGAAAACAAAATCGGCTATGAAGTCGATGAATGTGGCAGCTTACCCGTCAGTTTAGTCGGCCATAAAATGAAAGTCAGCGACGTACTCGAAAGTATTCAGCGA
>DIYC01000087.1:6701-7580 GCA_002428895.1 Burkholderiales bacterium UBA6064
GTACTCGAAAGTATTCAGCGACAAACTGAAACCGTTGCCTTTGTTGAGAATAATCACATCCGCGTGCAATGCGACGACAAAGTCTTGCGTATTTATTCCCTAGACGCATTAGCGATTGAACGACGAATGGCTGATGAATCACGTTTACATTCAAATTTAGATCATCGTAACGAATCACACGGCAGTAGGCCTGGAAATCAATCTGAATTTAGAATCAGCAATAACCAAGTGCTGAACATTTGGGATCATTTGGTCGAACAAGTCCAGCTGATTTTGCAAGAAGGTCAAGAGGTTCAACTCACTCATCAAGAAAAGCGCAGCGAAGAAGACAAAACTCGCGACTACAGCAACAACCGAGGACTTCAAAGCCAAGCCGATCAAAACCAAAATCGGTTTGATGTCACTGTGACCCGAAAAACCAAATTGTCCGGCAGTGTGGTAGCCCATCCAGAGTCAGCCACTTTAGCGGTCACTGCCACAGAAAAACAACACCGTGCTGTCGCCAAGTGGTTACATGCCATTGAAGGCAAGCTAACGGAACAGGTTGCTATTGAGGCAGTGATTGCCGAAATTGTGTTGAACAATTCGTTTCAAAAAGGAATTGATTGGCGCGCTTTTCAAGAACGAGGGTTGTCGTTAGGATTATCTGTTCAAGGCTTAGATGTGCCACAACCTTCGTTCAGTGTATCGGTAGGCCGAACAACCAATCAGAGTGAGACATCCGTGGTGTTAAAACTGCTCGAAGAGTTTGGCACCACCTCCGTCATTTCTTCGCCACGCATCGTGACATTAAATCAGCAAACTGCCGTGTTAAAGCTGATTGACAACCGAGTGTTTTTTTCTACCGACGTGCAAACCTCTGCACCCACCAACAACGCA
>DIYC01000087.1:7752-12783 GCA_002428895.1 Burkholderiales bacterium UBA6064
CCAACAACGCACCGGCTTTTTCAACCGTTCGCACAGAGGTACAAACCGTTCCCGTGGGTTTTTTAATGACTGTCACCCCACTGGTCACACAAAATCGATCAATTCAACTGAGAATTAGGCCGACTTTAACCCGAATTATAGGCTTTGTACCCGACCCTAACCCCGCGTTAGCCAACCTAGATATTGTGAGTCGAATTCCAGAAATTCAAACCCGAGAAATTGAAAGTATTTTGCAATTGCGAGACGGTGAACTGGCTTTATTAGGTGGGCTAAAACAATTAAGTTCTAACCAAACCGATCGCAGCATCCCAGGCTTTAGCGATCCCACTCGGATATTAACCGAAAGCACAGACCAAAATCGCAATCAATCGGAACTGGTGATTTTATTACGCGCCAAAATTTTAAATAAAAATTTAACAAACACACCTTTTCAACAACACAACAAACAACTGAATCAATTTTTACAAACAGCAACGCAGTTACAAAGCGATTCAAGTGCACAAGCTAAACGATTTTTACAAGTGGCGCATCAAGAATTTGAACATAGCCCCGAGGTCACCCTAAATTTAAGTATTTTGGCTGCACGTGAAAATCGTTTTGACGAGGCACTGTCTTGGGCCGATCACACGGATCGTTTGTGCCCAGTTAAAACCTGCCCATTACCCGCTTTGCAGTGGCGTGTACTGCTAGAAAGCTTAACTCCTGCGGATCATTCAACACGGTTGAACAACGTACCACCCGTCACAGGCATCAAACATGCAGAGTGACGTTGAACCTCAGAGTTCTGAATTATTAAAGCAATTGCAATTTGATCCGCTTCATGAATGGTTACCGGTGCTGCACAACATGAACGTGTCTGACTTACATTTGATGCCTCTGCCTACAAAAATTCAGGTGCAAACCCGCAGACAAGGACAATTAAGTGTGATCGGGTATCTGGACTTCGAAGCTGGAAAACGACTGATTCAAAAAATTAAATCAGCCTGCAAAATGAATATTGCCGAAACCAGAACCCCTCAAGACGGTCGCCTTCAATTTAATACCACAGAAGCGCGGCTAGCCACTCATCCCAGTTTGCATGGCGAAAGTTTGAGCGTTCGTTTATTGGGCTTAAAAGGGTTCGACTGCATTCAAGCATTAAATCTGCCCAAACCCATCTGCGAAACCATCGAGGCTTTATTGAATCAGCCTGAAGGCTTATTGTTGGTGTCAGGCCCAACAGGCTCAGGAAAAACCACTTTATTGCATGCTGGGCTAAACAGTTTAGGTGCACGCGCGGGTCGAGTTGTCACCCTAGAAGACCCTGTTGAAATTCGAAATGACAGTGCCTTACAAACCGATTTGTCGTTATTGCCTCATTTAAGCCATGCGGATGCATTGCGCTCGCTGATGCGACAAGACCCCGATACCTTGTTAATTGGTGAAATTCGTGATCGTGAAACCGCAGAATTATGCTTAAACGCATCGTTAACAGGGCACCGCGTATTGGCTACGGTTCATGCTCCCGATTGCATGGGCACTTTATACCGTATGCAAGAATTAGGAATTGCATTAAACAGTTTATTAAATTGCTTAAACGGAGTGATTAATTTACGGCTTAAGCTGAATCCCCAAGCTGGTCTGCGAACCTTATATGCCACCATACTCAATTGCATGCCAATTCCGAAGTCTGAATTGCTGGCGATTGGTTCACTGCCCGAACTTGAGGCGCTGTGCAACTCATTGGGTTCTAAGGGGTAAACATGCAAGCTGTTACGCCGCTCTTTACCCGTATTCGATTCTGCTTTCGTAGAAAACCCGATGCCGAGCAATGGATCAACTGGTTTGAAAATTTAACCGAGCTAATTGCTTCAGATTTACCGCTGAATCAAGCACTTGAAATTAGCCTTGAAGTCCTTTTAATGCATTCGAAACAAAACGCAATGGCTGATTGTATTCGCGGCATCAGTCAGCGGCTGCAACAAGGCGATAGTTTGGTTCAAGCGTTTATACAAGCCAATTACACCCTACCCAACGAAATTCTTTTAGCCCTCGAATGCGCTCAGCACAGCGGAAACCTGAAGCAAGTGCTAACCGAGCATTTAAGACGATGGAAAGCGCGCCGTCAAGCGCAGTTGGAACTTCAGCAAAGCCTGTCATACCCAGTCATGGTCCTTTGTATTGCACTCGTGTGTTGGCTTTTTTTAGATCAAACTCTGACCCGTTTTAGCCCCAAAATAAGCGATAGCCCCTTTCAATTCTCCAACTCTGAATTGTTTTTAATTGCGGGAGTTGTGTTGTTAATCGGTGTTGGCCTATTCAATCAATGGAAAAAACCTACCACCGCCAGCACAAACCCTTTAAGTCTTTATGGCATTTTGCCCGGTCAAGCTTGGTATATTTCACAATTCTTTTTTGCGATTGAACAAGAACTTCGATCTGGACAGGATTTACTGCATTGTTTAAGGCAACGGCCTTACCGCTTACGCAACACAGCCCCTTGGTTGAAAAAAAGGCATCAACAACTGAATCAATTTTCGGCGCAGTTAAATCGTGCCATCAAAGACGGAGCTAGCTTTTCAGAAGCCATGCGCTCTAGCCATGCCCCAGAGTTTATGCAACGACAAGCTAAAGTTGCCGAACAAACAGGGCACTTGGCTTCAGCATTTGAAATGGCAAACCGAGTATTTGAACTGGAAGCACGCAACCGCCAACAACGACTGAAAAAAACTTTAGGTCCAGTCACGCTGATGATTGCTGCGCTCACTTTAGCGCTGGCTTATCAGTACACGATTGCACCTCTTTATCAAAATTTATCTCATTTTTAATATGGATCGCTGGGTTATTACTCTTCATGCTTGTGCAGAACCCAATCCGCACACACTAGAACAAGCCACTGTTCAATACCTTCATTCACACCCAGAGGGCTGGCGAGTGATTCAAACCAACACATGGTCAGAGCTACGAGGTTCGTCGGAATTTTTAACTAGCCTAGCCTTGCCAGACACGCAAGTAATTTTACGCCTTCAAACATCCGACCAAATTCAGCCTAACCCGCCCAGTCGACACGATAGTCGTCATTATTGGATTGGATTTTGCGCAACTCGACAAACCTTTCAGTTTTTTAATTGGCACCCCGCACACGACTCTTTAGCGAAGGAATTACTGGCTCAAGGCGGCACGCTTCAAGTCAGATTAGCCGACCAGGTGGATACCAACCCATTCACCCAGGTTCTGACTTTGGCCAACGCCTATGAAACGCAGACTTTGGTTGCACAAAACCATTTAAAAACATTGTCCAGAACGTCGTTGTTAACCCAAAAACTGTTGCTTGCAATTAGCCCAACCCGAAAACGATTTCGTATCGCATCACTTTGCGTCACGTTCTTACTGTGTCTATTCACTTGGCATTGGGGCTCAGAGTGGATTCATCAACATCATCTTGAGGGTCAACGTATTGCCTTCCAGCAACTGAATGAACGAAACACCCAAGCAACCCAACCTAACTGGCCTGGAGTGCATCAATTTTTAACTAAATTTGGCAAAGACAATCGTGCCAACATAGAAGCAATTCAACTGCAGTGGAATTCGCAAGGAGACGTTCAAGCCCAAGTTCTATTAAACCGCCCCAGAAAAGTGTTGCCCAAAGGCTGCCAAGTTGATGTAACCCCCTGGATTTTATGCCCAGTGATTCAGGCCAAACAAGCCCAAAGGAGTCGCGAATGAGGCCTATTCAGCTTGAAAAAACATTACCGCGAATTCGGCAACTGCAAACACTCATAGACCTCGGGCTAATTTTGGCTTGTGTTGGCTCGATTGTATTGACGGCACAACTCACCGAACAAAAAAGCCTTCAAAAAACCCACTCAGCATTTGCCAAACCCGTGAGCAACGCACTAAATCAACCTAAACTCAGTCAATTTGTGGACTTACCGCGAACAGAAGGCAGCGAAATACAGACCTGGCAAGCCTTGTCCGATTGGTCGGCAGAATATCAAGTGCACATTGGATTTTGCACACTTGGGCGCGTGAACGTTGAAAGCTTGTGGCAGGTTTTTGTTCAATGCCAAGGATTAACAAACACCGCAACCAAGCCGCGCTTGAGCACTACTGTTTGGCCCCATACAACAACAGTTTTCAGCAATAAGCCCAACGAATCCAACCCTGTCACAGTAAAAACTAACGAGCAAGTGCCAGTCAAGCCTAAAAACCCTAAAGAAATTGCACGTGACTGCCCTCGCCCTGAAACAACAGCCCCTTACGGTGAATATTTCTTACCCAACAAGACTCTCATTTTTAAACCCAAACAACACACTTGGGATAAACAACCATGACAAGAGCAGGGGAAAAACAAGAGCCACCCTTGAAAATAGCGAGGCTCCCCTTAAAACAACAAGGCCTGTCTTTGTTAATGACGCTGATAATCACTTTAAGTGTGTCCTGTATAGGTATTGGAATATTGTTCAATCACCATCAACAACAGGATTTAACCAGCCAAACCCATGTTGTCAAACAACTTGCGGTGAATCAAATTGTGACCCAGTTGTTTCAATTTGCTGCTACGCAAGGGGTCAACAGCCTATCGGATGTCGGCCACTTACCCTGCCCAAGCTTAATACCCAATGGGCCAGCGCAAGTTGCGTGCTTAAACTCGAACGTTGGATATTTGCCCCGAGTCACTCACGTTGCGATTAACTACCTCAATGCCACGGTACCCCATCAGCAAGCACTGGGAGCACAAAATATAGCCTGGCAATATGCTGTGTCCTCGCAGGTATTACAACCCAATGCTCTAAATTGGAGTAAAAAGGTAGATTGGTCTAAATCTGCTTTAATTATTAAAACGACCGACCAAACCTATAATGACGTGGTTGCAATTGTTGCGGCGAACCTTTCCCCTAGTAAATCTGGATTATTGGCAACACCCCCTTTTCGAATCATTCGACAACACGAGATGTTTCGCCAAGTACAGGCCGCACTAATGACGCAAACCGCAACCACCCTGGCGTTTTTACCCGTATTGCGCAGCATCCCTAAAGCCCCGCCTCACAT
>DIYC01000087.1:13023-24166 GCA_002428895.1 Burkholderiales bacterium UBA6064
CAACAACAAGCGGGTCAAGCGGTGGGCATTCCTGCCGAATGCCAGTGCCGATGCACCAAAACACGCTGCACATGTAACTGCCTAGAACCCGCGATCTGGGTATCCGAAGCGCCTTGTTTAATGGCGCAACCCTTTTGCCAACCTGTTTCTGAATGGCTTAAAACAGACATAGACCCTTGGACAACAGAAGCCCTAGAAACACTCGACAGCCGTTTTTCAGTGTGCCAATCAGCCATTGACCAGCCCTGCCAATTCAAAGGCGCAAGCAGTTTACTCAATGGCTGGCCTGTCAGCGAGTACAGCCCAGCGGCCAGCAATCCGCGCAGTTGCCGCCCCACTTTACCCACACAATGCCCAACGAGCAGTCAAAGCACAGCGTGCGAATGTCAGTTTAACTGGCCTGCTGGGGTTGTCAGCCAACTGGCACGCATACAACTTCAAGTCGACAACCAACAATGGGTGGCCCATTTTAATGAACACTAACACGTTAACAGCACTCATTCTTGATTGTGCGCATCACACACCGCCAAGGTGGGTCAAGCTACAGGCACAAAAAACAAACAACACAGGCTTTTTACTGCTCGAACTGGCTTTGGCCTTAGCAATTGCCTCCTTATTTTTAATCCCTTTAAGCAAGCTTCAATTCACGTTAACACAAGCCAATCAAGTGCAACTGGCCCGTGCGGAACGCAATACGATTGAAACGGCATTGAACGCTTTTATTGTAACTCATGGTCGCTTGCCCTGCCCAGCGAACACCACCGACCTCGTAGAAAATAGACTGACCAATCAACACTGTTTCACTGCATTAGGACAACTGCCCAGTGGTACTCTAGGTTTAAACCCACAACTCTCATCAAAATGGCAGTTTGTAGTCGCAACTTTAGACACTGCAGGTGCACCCGCAGCACACAGCCTGTTTAAAAACGACCCATTTGAAGAGTTGACCTTACAAACGCTGACTGAAATTATTCAACAACCACCCAGCATGAATTTAGGTTTAGACGAAGCCGCTTTGCCTGCCTTACATGCTTGCCTTCTAAACCCAGTGGCCGAACTGCCCTTATTGTCGGTGCGTGGCTGCGGAGAACACACCCTACATAGCCCATCGATTATTGCCTTTGCCTTACCTGTGCAGCACAATCATGTGGCAAATCAAAATCGAGTGCACCAAGTATTCACTGGTTTACCTAATCCTGATCAAGAACCCATTTGGATCAGTTACGAACAGTTTGTTTGGTTAAAAACCAAAGCAAATCAAATTCATTAAACTTATCATTTAGACACAAGGAAAACATCAATCATGAAATCGACACGTCAATCTGGATTTTCATTACTTGAACTAGCGATTGTATTGGCCGTATTGGCGATTTTAACCGGCGGCATTTTAAAAGGCCGTGAATTGGTGAGTAGCGCCAAGGTTCAATCGCTGATTACCGAACTCAGCAACTTGGAAACCGCAATCACCAGCTTTGAATCACGGTATAACGCCTTACCCGGTGATTTTATTGCTTCATCGGCAGCTGGTCTTGGCGAAAGCGGGGACGGAAACGGACTAATCGACTCGAATGAAGAAATAGGTCGTGTTTGGCAGCAACTGGCTTTAGCCGGATTTATTAAAGGCGACTTTAATGGTGAAGCTCTTACAGAAACAGGGCAATGTTTACCCAGCACCTGTTTAACTAGTCCGCTAGGCGGCACAATCATTGTCAGCAATCAGATCAACATCAGTAGCTTAGGCACTGGCCGTTTAGCAGCCACGCTGGGCAGTGACCATCCTGCGTCACTACTTGCCGAAGTAGACCGCAAGCTCGATGATGGCAACCCAACCCAAGGTAGTGTCCGAGTGAACGCAAATTTTGAAAACAACTGCGTCACCGACACCCAACAATGGGATGAACAAGACAACCCAAACTGCCAAGCCGCGTACTTGTTAAAGTAAAAAAATAAACGAGACCACGTGTTACGGTGTCTCGTTAAACAACCATTCAATCTGTTGATATCAGGCTGCTGCTTGGATACGTACTGCGAAACGGGTTATGGTTTCAACTTATTGCAGTAAACTTAAAACATTTTGTGGCAACTGGTTGGCTTGGCTTAACATGGCTGTGCCAGCCTGTTGCAAAATTTGAGCACGGGTTAGGTTCGCGGTTTCTTTGGCAAAGTCAGCATCCATAATACGACCGCGAGCAGTGGCTAAGTTGGTCACTTGAATGTTGTTAAATTCAATAATTTGTTCCATCCGGCTTTGACCTGCACCCACCGAGGCACGAATGTTGGTGATGTTGTCAATCGCAACATCAATCGTTGTAATTGCATTGCCTGCATTAGTGCCCGTAGTAATGTCGTCAAACGCGTTGGCAATGTCGGTGGTGGTGTTACCCCCCAAAAGGGTTTGTAAGTCGTTGCCTGCGGTTGTACCGTCATCCGTTAAATTGAGTGTAAGGGTGTCTTGTGGGTCATTGCCAGTACCGACTTGGAAGTCGAGTGATTTACTGGCTGCAGCAAACAAGGGGTTGCCATTAAACTCGGCACCGATGGCAATCCGTCCCACCTCAGCAGCCAACTCTTGGTATTCACGATCTAGGTTGGCACGGTCGGTGTTGTTGAGTGTGCCGTTTTTGCTTTGTACCGATAATTCACGCATGCGTTGTAAGTTGTCAGAAATTTTACCCAAAGCGCCATCTGCGACTTGAAGGGCAGAAATACCATCGTTGGCATTGCGACCGGCCACTTCAAAACCACGAATTTGGGCTTGCATGCGTTCGGCGATGGCTAGGCCAGCGGCATCGTCTTTGGCTGAATTCACGCGCAAACCAGAAGACAAACGCGCAATCGATGTGTTAAGGCTAATGCCTGTGGCAGCCAAGTTTTTTTGTGCATTCAGTGAGGCGGTGTTGGTGTTAATTCCTAGCATCATGATTCTCCAAGCGTATTGAGTGTTTTTATTGTTAGTCTTACGGCGCTGTATTGCGCGCCTTGTAACTACTTATCGCCAAGAAAAATGGATTCTTTAGAAATCTTTTTAAATGATGTTAAAAATTGCTTCAACCAAGTTCGCAAATGCCCGCGCTTTGGCCTTTTAATCGAGGTTTTTGGAGATATGATTGAAGTAGGTTAACTCTTTCACTGAACCACAGGATATGACCGAACCAAATGCCTTCAATCATTACTACGCCGAACATGCAAAACTGATTGTCTCCAGCTTTTATCAACTCACCGGCCAACACTTAATTGCCCCCAACACGAATGAGGTACAACGATATCGCGACTTATACCATGCACCCTTTGGAGTGTTATCGCACAACACGTTCAGTGATCCTATTTTTAATTACGGCAACCTCACTGCATTAAAGTTATTTGCCATGACATGGGACGCACTCGTTCAATTGCCCTCCCGCTTATCCGCCGAGCCAATAGAGCAAAAAGAACGGCAAAGATTATTAACACAAGTTGCTGAACAAGGTTTTGTGGACGACTTCCAAGGCATCAGAATTGCAGCCACAGGCCAACGTTTTCAGGTTGAAAAGGCAACGGTATGGAATTTAATTGATACAGAGGGCACCCTACGCGGGCAAGCTGTTGCTTTGTTTAAATGGTCTATGCTACCCTGTTGATGATCAGGGTTCAAGCACTCAAAAGAATCAAGACAACGCTAAGCGACAACTTTATTTTGCCCAGCCACCAGCATCACGAGTTCGTTTAAATGAGTCTGACTGGTATATCGCAAGCAACTCGACGACATGGTTAAAAAAGTAAGACCCATGCCACTTTCTGGAAGCTCTTTTAAAGACAATTCGTCAACAAACGACATATCGGGCCGAGCATTTTCAAATAAACTCGCCGGAATGGCTAAACCTTGATCTCGAATAATAATACCTAAATAATGCTCAAACACGACAAACAACACCTGAGTATCGCGTGGCTTTTGACCCGAAAAACCGTGCTTCATAATGTTGACCAAGGCCTCAGACAAAACCAATTCAACGTTATACACCGACACCACGCTAAAATTTAAAGGCTCGATCAAACGACCAGCATGAGCACAAATTTGCTCTAATGAATGCATGTTGGCTAGCCCCAACAAGTTGCTAATACCGATAAACTCTCCTAATTGAAGTGATTTTTTGGGTTGTACAAAACAATCTTTAAATTCTGCATTCGCCAATCGGTCAACGTATTCACGTAGTAGCCGACTTTCATCCTCAGGGGTATCAACCACTTTCATTTTAGAAAATTCTTGCCATTGCAATACCAGTAAAACAAAATCGGGAAATGGGGGTTTGGGATAAGAATCATTCTGATCTGAGATTGTTGCATTCAGAGTTTCAGCCGAGGCGTTTTGTGAAAAAGCTTGAGCTGCGCAAGGAACTACTTGATTTTGTAGAAGCTTCACTTGCTCGCTCAGCCCGTCGACAAAAGCTCGGTTGGCCGATACACACCGATCCCAGTCGTTGGCAGTCAACAAACTTATTGCGTGGGCGCACGCTTTGGGTAAAAAATACAGTTGCGTACCTGGAGAAAGGATATGCTGAGACAATTGCGACGTCACCCTAGCATTTTGAGATACGCTAGGTTTTAAAGAAGCATCAACCCATTCCGTCAATTGCACAGTTTGCCCCCATGGCGCAACCACCATTTGCCATTCTCCAATTGAAGAAACAATCAAACTTCCTTCATCAAGCTGCAACAAACCGTAAAGCAAATCAAACGAATCGTAAAATCCCTCTTTCTCCGAATTAGGGAAAACACTCGACAATTGACTCACAATTTCTTTCGCAGGGGCTAAATAACGCCTGGGTCTTGTACCCGTCACATGCAAAGGAAAGAGTAAGTTAATCCCCTGATCCATGGTTAAATAGCGCGTTAACGACATCACTTTTAAAGCGGCAGAGGTACCCACCTCGGGCAAACTAATCAACATGAACAGCAGCTGATTGTTGTCTTTTTCTAATACCACGATCTGCTTACCTGCAACCTGTTGCGTGGGAATCAAGACAGTTTGAATGGCAACAGGCCAACACGATTGACGAGAAGTAGGTAATAACGAATGCTGAATCCGCGCAACTTCTAACACGTCTTGACGCATGGCCTCATGCAGGTCGGTTAATTGCTGATGTTTAAACGATAAATCTTGATGAAGCGCTGAAATTCTTTGTGCATTGTTTAACCGAGCTTTCAACTCACCGGGATTGACTGGTTTAATTAAAAAATCATCTGCGCCCACATGCAAGCTATGAAGCAATTCATCTCGACTGGCATACCCAGTAATTAAAATAATGTAACAGTATTGCTTACCTTGCATACGACGAAGGTTTTTACATAATTCAATGCCGTTCATGGTCGGCATATTCCAGTCGGTTAAAACAAACTCCGGTTGATATTGTTTGTACAAGTCAATGGCTTTTGCCCCATCGTTGGCTAACAAGACCGAATAACCCCAACTTTTAACCATTGAACGTAAAATGGCCAAATAGGGCCCCGAGTCATCGACAATCAACACCGTTTGCTCGCCAGTTTTTTTTTCTGGTTTCGTATGAAGATACGAAAAGACGCCCAAATCGACCTTTTTTTGTTCAATGTCTTCTGCGCGTTTAAGTCGTTTATTCGTATTTAACGCTTCAGAAAAAGCATGTCGATGACCCAACATTAAGAACGACACATCGTCTTCAAAGTCAGTGAGTTGGGACTTAGCACCCACCCATTCTTCGACCCGATCATAAATTAAAGAAGACAGTTGCCAAGGACCTACCTGCTTAACACCCTCTTGTATGATTTTGGCCAATCGCTCACTACCAAACAATTCGCCATCGGGTGACATGGCCTCGGTAATGCCATCCGAGTATAACAACAGCAAATCGCCAGGTTGGACTGAAAGAGTTTGATCTTCAAACGTGACATCATCAAATAAACCAATCGGCGCGCCCCCTATCCCTGGTTCTGAAATGGAATAATCCGCATGCAACAAAAACGGGGACGGATGACCAGCCTGGCAAAAAGTGACTTGGTTCTGATTTAAATCGTAAAGTCCATACACCAAAGTCACAAAAGACCAATCTTTTTCGGTTTGTTGATACAGTTTATTGAGCGCACTAACAACCACACTGGGCTTAAGAATGTTAGGCAGATATTGGTCTTCTGAGGCAGAGGCAACAATTAAACGATTTGAGTTTTGATGCGACAACAATTGAGCCAGTTGCATGGCCTTGACTGCCGCTGAAACACCATGCCCAGACACATCAAATAAATAAAAACCATAAATCCCAGGTTGAATTTGAAACACATCCAAATGATCCCCTGAAACATATCGCGAGGGAATAGCCAACCACTCGATAAATAAATCCTCTAAAACATTGTCATGCCGAGGCAAATAACTACGTTGTACCAAATACACCGTTCTGAGGTCATGTTTAAACGCTTCGTAAGCTCGCTTTAATTGAATATTTTGTTGACTCAGAAATTCTTGCAATTGAATGCGACGCTCAGCAGAGTTTAATCGAGCTTCGAGTTCTGCAGATTCAATCGGCTTAACCAACACCTCATCGGCACCCTCTTCAAGCGCAAGGACTAAATCGTCGTTGTCGCTACGGGGTAACATTAAAATCACATACACGTAGCGATCAAATTGAAAGCGCCTAACTTGCTCGCACAATTTGATCTTTTCCATTTGATTACAACGATAATCAATTAAAACAAGCTGTACGTGCGAATTACAAATCAGCTCAAGAGCCTGGCTACCCGTATTAAGCACTTGAGGCGTGTAACCCCATCGTTGAGTTAAGGTCGAAAGATTTTCTTGTTCGGCAACCGAATCACTGACAATCAGAATTGAAAAACGATCCTCTCTCTTAGGCTCAAACTGTGTTGAGAGAACCAACGCTTAAGCCTTTTTAAGTGCTTCGCAAGCAGAAGCTACATCGTCAAATAAATTAAATTGACGATCCATTCGAGACAATTCAAACATTAAGCGCACCGGTTTTTGCATGCCAGCTAAACACAACTCCGCCTGATTGCCTGCCACATTTTTTAAAATAACAACCAAACTACCTAAACCTCCTGAATCAACCAATTTAACTTTAGACATATCCAACACAAATCGCGATGAAGTGTCCAAGCGAGACATCACTGCGTTTCGAATTAAGGTGCCTACCGCGCTATCAAAACGAAGCGCTTCGATTGTTAAAATGCAGACTTCTTGATTTTCTTCGACCGTTAACATACAAGCCCTCCGTGTGAAATAACCAACGTCACTTGACTGCCGCTTAGAGACGAATGGATTAAGTAAATACCCAGTAAGGTTCTAGTTTAACCTTGGCCAAGCGCAGAAGTCTACCAATAAACATCTTCAACCCAGAATGGAACGAGTCATTAGAGTATCCATCTTAAATACCTCATAATAGGTATATTTAGGCTCGCAACTACTCTGATCTTGCCCTATGCGCAAATTACTTTACTTATATTTACCTTATTTTCTGGGATTCATAGGGGTGTTGTTTTCAGCCACTACCGCATATTCTCAACCCTCTAATATCGCTTACAGCGAGATCAACGAGACAATTAACCCAAATATCCACACTCGATCCATGACTTTTGCTCAATTGGGTCGACCTAAAGGACTTAGCTTATCGGGATTGATTACCTCAGATCGAATTAATTCTGGAGTTAGGTTGGACGAGTTAATTACCCAAGCAGAATTAGACCTCAAACTTCTTTACCCGCCCGGCCTAGAATTTCGTACTTCTTATTTGCGTGTTTTAGTCAATGACCAATTGGCAGGACTTTACCCGTTAAATGAAAACCAAGCAGGTGCCTACCACAATGTCACTGTTCCACTGGTCACAGATTATTTTACGGATTTTGCAGAAATTAAATTTGAATTTGAAGGCATACCTATTACCGCCAAAGAACAAAGTTGCATCTCGCCCAATAATCCCAGTCTTCGTTTAGACATTGCCCCTGAAAGCAAACTAGTTTTACACGTTGCACCCTTGCCCTTGGTCAATGATTTGGCGCTATTACCTGCTCCGTTTTTTGATCCCCGTGATTCAAACCGGCTAACACTTCCTTTTGTCTTACCCAACAATCCAGACCGGACGCTACTACACGCTGCAGGCTTAGTAGCCTCGTGGTTTGGGGCACAAGCCTCGTACAGGCAAGCTTTATTTAAACGACATGAAACCATTCCAACTGAGCAACACAGCATCATTTTCAGTTTAGGTGACAAACTGCCAAACCACCTGTCGGCTCAACAAATTACAGGGCCCATGCTCGTGATTGATTCACTACCCAATAACCCAGCGATTAAACAACTGTATATTCTGGGCCGAACCCCTGAAGAATTAAACCAAGCTGCCTTAGCGTTAGTGCTTGAAGATGACTCACTCTCAGGCTCACAAGCAATTGTGAATAAAGTCGTGGCACCCTTGAGCAGAAAACCATATGACGCACCCAGGTATGTGCCCACCCATCGCCCAGTTTATTTTTATGAATTAATCGATTACCCAACGCAATTAGAAGCCAGTACATCAAACCCAGAAACAGTGATTAATTTACGCTTGCCACCTGACTTATTTAACTGGAGTGGCACCAACATCGACTTAGGAATTAAATATCGCTACACCCCGCCCTCCAGTTGGAACGACTCCACGCTCAATATCGAAATTAATCGCAATTTACTGCAATCTATTCGCCTAGCCCCTTTGGATGAAAAACGAGAAAATCGTTTTAACCTGGGTGTGCTCAACACCATGGATACTAGCCAAGAAGAACAATTGCAAATTCCTGCGTTTAGAATTTCAGGCAACAACCAAATGCACTTTCGGTTTAATTTTGCCCAAGAAGGCTCTCACAATTGCTCAGGATTAGCCAGCGAATCGCGAGGGGCAATCGACCCTGAGTCGATGATCGACTTTTCCGGACTACCGCACTACATTAAAATGCCAAACTTAGCCGCATTTGCCAACGCGGGCTACCCTTATAGTATTTACGCGGATCTGAGCCAAACCGCAATCGTCTTGCCCGATCAATTAGATGCAACCGACCAAGCCGAATATCTGAATTTAATGGGACTATTTGGGCAATGGACAGGAATTGCTGCGTTTCAGTTTCAACTCCTAACCCCCGATGAATTAGCCAAACACCCCACCGGTTTGCACTGGATTACCTTCGGTGAGATTAAAAAACTAACTTGGTTAGCGCAGTACAACATGACACTACCCATGGTGCTCGAAGAAAGTCGACGCAGCCTAGGGAATATTGATCTGGCTAAAACAATTCAATCATTCTGGAAAACGAATGAAGAGACATTCCAAGTCACTGCGCAAGGCCGTGCCTTAATACAAAGCCCTGGGGAGATTGGTGCCATTCTAAGTTTTGAATCGCCATTTGCACAACAAAAAACCGGTATCATCATCACTGGCAATACTCAGACCAGCTATCAACGGGCTTTACGGGCCTTATCAAGCTATGCCGATGTAGCACACATTCGTGGTTCTGTGGCGCTAATTCGCGGACAAACTGTGCAAAGTTATCAACTTGGCGACACTTTTGTCATGGGCAATTTACCATGGTATTTACAAGTTCGAATTGTACTGTCCAAATACCCTTCTTTAGTGGCTACAATTGGCGTATTCGCTGGTTTTATACTTGCGATTTTATTATTTGGTTGGCTCGCCAAAGGTAACCGCAGAAGAAAAAGTGGGGTATAAGGTGAATAGGCAGTTTCAACGTTCACCCTCAACAATTCGACTTTGGGGATTAGTCATCACTTGCAGTATTACGTTGCTGATACACAGCAATAGCCTAGCAGCGGGTATCCTGGACTGGCTGCACACAAATAACAACAAACAATGGCAAAGTTGGGAAGGTTACAAACGGACTTTTATCAGCGAAGATGGTCGCGTCATCGATTTTTCAACAGCCGACCTACGAACCGTTTCAGAAGGCCAAGCCTATGCACTGTTTTTATCTTTGGTCGCCAATGACCCCGTCACTTTTGAAAAACTGCTCAGATGGACTGAAAAAAACTTATCCCAAGGTGACCTTGGCAAACACCTACCCGCCTGGCTTTGGGGAAAAACTCCTGAGAGTTGGCAAGTCATTGATGCCAACACAGCCAGTGATGCCGACTTATGGTTAATTTACGCTTTAATGGAAGCAGGCCAACACTGGTGTAAACCCAAGTACACAGAATTAGGCCAACGCTTAGCCAATTTGGTCTTATCCGAACAGATACTACACATCAGCGGCTTGGGTTTATCTTTATTACCCGGGCGATACGGTTTTATTCAAGCGGATGGACGAATCAAATTAAACCCCAGTTATGTGCCCCCTTTTTTACTCGCCAGACTAGCCAATGTATTCAACACCCAACCTTTTTGGGCAAAATTATATTTAAGCAGCCAAACCTTACTGCTCAACAGCCACATGAATGGTTTATACCCCGACTGGATTGAATATCAACATGGCCAAGTGCTGCATTCTGAACCCATCGGTGATTACGATGCCATTCGCGTGTACTTATGGTTAAGCTTTACACCCGATACGGACCCCATTTATCACAGTTTACTACACCAAGTACAACCGTTTATTCAGCACGTTCTTAAGACCGGTTACGTGCCTGAACACTGGAACTTAGAAACAAAACAATTTTCTGAAAATAAAGGGCCTAGTGGGTTTCAATATGCATTGGCACCCTTATTGAAACGGTTACAACACCACTTACTACCGTTACCCCAGTTACCAAAACCCAACGAAACAGAGGCCTGGAAGCGCTACGGATATTATGACGGCTTACTCAGTCTATTTGCCCAAGCCCATTTAAGCGAACGCTTTCAAATGGCTGACAATGGTCGCTTAATACTGAAATGGCAACGAGGGGGACAATGTGACCAATAACAAGTTAAAACCCGCGATGTACGCGCTATACACTACACTGGCCTGCACCTTCGCAACCCCTACTGCATGGGCACAACCGCAACAAACCCAAGTAGAAAACGGCGTTGACTTTCGCACCTTGATCGACCAAGGCGTTTACTGGTATCGACTTCATCGTTTTAATTTAGCCAATCAATTGTTTAATAAAATTTTACTCATTAACCCAGACAACGCAGAAGCATTAAAGTGGAAAGGGTTAATTGATGTT
>DIYC01000087.1:24370-25751 GCA_002428895.1 Burkholderiales bacterium UBA6064
GAAGGGTTAATTGATGTTCATGTTGGGCAAATTCAATCAGCCAATATTTGGCTACAACAACTGCAACAACAGCATGGCGCCAACCACCCGCAGGCTCTTGAACTAAAACAAGTGATTCAACTGGCTACGGACAATCGTCAAAGTTTGACTGAAATTCAAAACGCGATTGAAAAAAAGCAACCCTCTGACACCTGGCTTCCGAAGTTTAATCACTTATTTACCAGCCCACCGCTGGGTGAAGCAGCAGTCACTTACTACAGCTTGTTAAGTCAACAAAATGAAACTCTTCGACAGCCTGCACGTGAACACATTCAACGCTTAATTCAGCAGTTTCCACAAGACAATCGCTATCCGCAATTACTCAGTCAACTCAGCCAAAATCTGCCTGATTCCTTGCCAAGTCAAGTTACCGATTCAGCGCCACAGCGTGCTCAACATTCAGCCCCAACGCCACTCAATACCAACAAGCTGGTGCAACGCAAACAGCGTGCAGTAGCAGCCGTCATTACTTCGCAACCAGTGCAAAATACTCTCCCAAAAAACCAACCTACCACAACCGCACAAAGCATAGAGCCCAAACCCAGCGAGTCACCGTTTGAGCGTGCCCAACAGTTCGCAAGTCTGGCTCAACAAGCCCATCAACAAGGTGATTTAGGCCAAGCGATTGAACTACTGCAACAAGCCATCCAACTAGATCCCAGCTACCCGTGGTTTCGATTTGAGTTAGCCACTTTATACGTGCAACACAACACACCCAACAGCAACGAATTAGCGACCCAGCTCATGTCCGAAGGCCGCTCGTTAAAACCAAACGAAGCCGACATGCTGTTTGCCTCAGCACTGATTGCAGAGCAACTTAAACAACCTGAACAAGCTCTCGCGCTGCTGTCGCAAATCGCACCCCATGACTTAAATACCGCCATGCGAGAAACCTCGAATCGACTCGCTCTGAACCAGCATGTCGAACAACTCAATCGTTACGCAGCCAACGGTCAATACAATCAGTTGGAAAAAGCTTTACAAGACACCCAAGTCGAATGGCAAACAGACCCAACCGTACTTTCTCTCAATGACAAACTCAGCCAACTTAAAACCCCGCGCATGCAACTGGGTTGGAATCAAAGCACCATTCAAGGAAGCCCCGGTGTTTCTCAATTCAATTCCGACGAACTCTTATTCGCCCTAAACCTGCCCATTGATGCGGAACAAGGCCTTTTTTTTCGTGTTGATCAATTTCAAGCTGAGGCAGGCGATTACACCACTCAAAACAATTACAGCAACCTCATTCGATTTGGCAGCTTGGGCACATTAAGCACTACACAATTACAAAACGGACAAACCAACCCAGCCTTACTACCGAATGATTTTTTTCGCTACAATC
>DIYC01000087.1:25977-35101 GCA_002428895.1 Burkholderiales bacterium UBA6064
TACACGAGTCTGATTACAGCCATTGGCTGGCAAAGCCAAAACCTACGCCTTGATTTTGGCAAACCACAAGGTGACTTTCCGGTCAAATCTTGGGTAGGTGGACTACGCTGGCAAACACATCTTCATAACACCACTCTAGAATTCGACATGAGCCAACGCATGGTACTTGACAGCCTACTCTCAGCCGCTGGCACCATCGACCCACTGACCGAAATCACCTGGGGAGGTGCTCGACGCACGGGTCTTAAAGCAGTCAGTTACACCCCATTTGACAACAACGAACTGATCGGAATTATTCGCATCAATCAAATTACCGGACAAGCAATTCCTAAAAACAACGAACAAAGTGCACAACTGATTGTTAAAAAAACGCTTTACCAAACCAGCACACAACAACTCAAAGTCGGTGTATCGGGCATGCTGTGGCAATTTCAGCGCAACCTAGGACTGTTCACCTTAGGTCAAGGCGGGTACTACAGCCCCAACTCATTTCAATCACTCACCTTTCCACTCGAATGGTTGGGTCAGTATCAAGACTGGTCTTGGCAAGTTCAAGCCGAATTCGGCTATAACCGAGCCCGTGAAGATGCCACGCCTTTATACCTAGGACAACCCGACACAGAACAAGCCGCTTTAGCCGCACTGAACCCGATTACCCAAGTAGCAACAAAAACCTCAAGTGATCGTTATGGCCTTCGCCTTGCAATTGAAAAACAAATCGCAAACCAATGGGTTGCGGGCTTTCAAGCCACACTAGACCGATCAGCCAATTATGCCCCCGACACAGCCATGCTGTATTTTAAATATCAATTTAATGCACCCTCTGCGGTGTCATCGCCACCGCAACCTGTATCCCCGTATGCGAGATTCTAACCATGAACGCACCACTCATTCCCGGTATTTACTGCATTCGATGCCACAGCACTGTCGACTTAATGACACATTTTGTTTCACAATGGGTAGAGCATCGCAAACACACTGAATTTCTCGCACAGCTCCCTACCATTCAATCCTTTTTATGGATTAGCAACCAACCCAAAGAAACACTCAGAACCGCTTTACGTGCACCTTTAAATCATGTTAAAGCATACAAAAAAAACCTGAACGTCTTTCATGTCAGCGCCTCAAAGCCCCAAGAGGCAACCGAAGTTCTGGTCGAAATGATTGAACAAGTCTGCATGATACAGCCTAGCCTGGTCGTAATTGAAAACTTAAATCAATGGCTTAAAGTCAGCCCTAAGCAAGCAAATTCACACACTGTCATGACACTCATTCAACGGCTGAGCAACTGGTGTTTCAACAATCAACTGTATTTCATTGTAACAATTGAGGATCAACTGCCCATCTGGTGTACTTTTACGCAAGGGTTACGCAATGTTGGCAACAACGGGCAAATTGAATTAACACAATGGTGGCAAACTGACTGGGGCTATTACAGCCAACTATGGCACGCCAACCCCCTCAATGCAAGCAACGCCTTAATATTTGAATTGAATCATTTTAAGCGTCTAAGCCAACTGGCCTATCACCTGTACCACGCCCGTCAAAACACCACCAGTGATCAAATTCTAAGTGTTGCCTGCGATCAAACCATACCCGTGCAACCTAGCTTGCTCATTTTACTGGGCGCAGACCTCATTGTGTTTAATAACACGCCTGCCCCAAACCGCATACCGACCACACAGACTGTGTATGACCCAAAGCACACCCATGAAGCACAAAGTGAAAAAGACTTCGGTCTTGTTTTTCAAGAAACGCTCAGTCCTGGTGAGCTTAAGTTTCAGCAGCCCAAGCATTTTTCACTCATCGGTACGCTAGTCAACCAACAAGCACAACAATGGGGATTTACCCCTTCACTGAGTCGAGTTTCATTACACAGCCATATTAGCGCTTTGCAAGCCGCCAAACTCACCGAGTTTTATGCCCCCAATTGCATGTGTTTAGCCACCAACGAAGCCCTGTATTTATTTCGACTTTGGCACAATCCAATTGATCAACCTGATTTAGACGCCTTGATTGAACAATTTTTTAAAGCACCTCTTCGCAACTTGGCAACAGGTACCGTGCACTACTTAAATCACGATCTGATTGACTCTATTTTTCAGAGCTTAGCCACTGAAAAAGAAGCCTTTAATCTCGACTCATTATTCGATACTATGAATGAATTCGAGCAACAACTTGATCAAGTGTGGCACATTCAACAAGACTCACATTTTGAAAGGCCATGGTTAAACCGATTAAAAGTACTCTGCAATACCCAACGGGCTTTTAACCCAGATTCATCCCATACACACAGGTGACTTATGAAATTTCTGTTGTTTGGTTGTTTTGGCCTTGGAATAGGTCTAATACTTGGTTTTTTCGCACTGCGAATACTCACTCGAATACCTGGTTTTAAGTTACGACTCATGTACTGGTTTAATTTAAACCAAGTCATCTTTCCCCGAGGGTGCAAACCGATTGTTTGGCATGGCCGTCTCATTGAATCTAAACACAAGCAACAACCATGATAATCATCGCCGTTATTTCACCAATCGGTGGCTCAGGAAAATCCAGCTTAGCTTTAGGTTTAGCCTCCATACTGGCCAATTTACAACACCCCGTTGTGCTCGTCGAAGCGGACCCAGCCAACTTACTAGTTTACCAGCTTGGTAAGCCCGAATTGACGCAACAAGGCCTAGCCCAGGGTCTAACCAATAACACAAGTTGGGCGCATCTCATCACCACTCTTGAAGACAACGTTCGCTTCATCCCTTTTGGTGCCCAATCGTTTCAAGAAAGTATGGATTTGTCTTTACAATTTGCACACAACCCAAAAGCTCTAGAAACCGTGATTCACGGTTGCGCAACCAGTGACCAAGATATTTTTATTTTCGACACCGCAAAATTACCCAATTTTTTAGCGCATGCAGTGCTAAAAATCTCCGATCTGAATCTGATTCCACTCACACCCGATGCACACTCTTTACTCTCAATCGATCCAACCATTCAATGTTTACTTGAAGGCCGAGGTTCAAGTTATTTTTTGCTGAATCGATTTAAAGCCAACCAAGCACTTCACTTAGACATTTGGACACTGGCAAAAATTAAGCTCAGCCATCGATTACTCCCGTTTTATTTAGTCGAAGACCAAGCACTCCCAGAAGCATTTGCCTCGGGTCTGAGTCTTCAAGACTATAGTCCATCGTCACAACTAACCCAGGGCTTTCATCAACTGGCCAATTGGATCGACCAGGAGCTACACAGTTATGCTTAAATACACCTTAAGCCGTTTAGAACACGTTTTAGGTTTATTTCCTGCGCCACAACTAACCCCTTTTCAGCAAATTGTTCGCCTTATTTTTGCCTGTTTTTTTAAACCACAAAGCCTACAACATGACAAAAATCACCCCGATTTCACCCCTGACCCAACCGTGTTGTTCACTGTATTGTCTGTAATAAAACGCGCACTCAGTGACCTAATTAACCCTTTGATGATCTTGATTAAACTAACTCTTAGTCCCTTCAAGTGGGCAAAAAAGAAATTCAATCAACGACTCGATTCTCTGTTTTTAACCTATCAACCCAGTTTATTTTTACTCAAAATCGCCGAATCAATCCAAAATAATCAAACTGTATTTGCGCTGCTGTGTGTTACGTTTTTACTAATTTTTATCTTTGTTGCCCAATCCAATCTGCCACTGTATGGTCAATGGGTTTTTGTCACCCTGTGTTATGTTGCAGCACAATTTTTTATTCGTTTACCCAAAAACATGGCCAACCTTTGCTTAATGGCACTGACCCTATTACTACTGGCTCGCTACGTATTTTGGCGGTTATCAGGTTCACTCGACCTTTTACCCGGTATGGAAGCCACCCTAGGTTATGTCTTACTCGCCGCCGAAGCCTACACCTGGATCATTGTGGTACTTGGATTTATTCAAGTCGCTTGGCCATTAAAAAGAACACCCATTCCGCTACAAACAAGCCCTCAGCAATGGCCCACTGTCGATGTATTTATTCCCTCCTACAATGAACCCCTGCACATTGTAAAAACAACCGTTTACGCGGCACAAAGCATGGACTGGCCAATTGATAAACTCACCATCTATTTACTCGACGATGGCAACCGCGCCGACTTTAAAGCCTTTGCTGAACAAATTGGAATCGAATATATTGCCAGAAACTACAACACGCACGCCAAAGCGGGCAACATCAATCATGCCCTTCAACACTCCAAGGGTGAATTTATTGCAATTTTTCACTGTGACCACATTCCTTGTCGTTCATTTTTACAAACTACACTGGGTACCTTATTAAATAACCCCAACTGTGCGTTGGTGCAAACCCCGCACCATTTTTTTTCTGCCGACCCGTTTGAAAAAAATTACGATGTGTTTCGTCAAGTCCCCAATGAGGGCGAATTATTCTACGGCCTGATTCAAGATGGCAATGACTATTGGAATGCCACCTTCTTTTGTGGCAGTTGCGCAGTGATTCGACGCAAACCCCTCGAAGAAATTGGCGGCGTTGCGGTTGAAACCGTGACCGAAGATGCGCACACCTCACTTAAACTGCATAGCAAAGGCTACGATAGCGCCTATTTAAACATTCCACAAGCAGCCGGCTTAGCCACCGACACATTAGCTGACCACATCTCTCAACGCATTCGCTGGGCAAGAGGCATGGCGCAAATTTTTCGCATCGACAACCCTTTTTTAAAAAAGGGACTAACCCTGTTTCAAAAAGTTTGTTATGCCAATGCCATGATGCATTTTTTTTATGGCATTCCGCGCCTCATTTTTTTATTAATGCCTGGCGCATTCTTGTTTTTTGAATATTACGTGATTAACGCCTCCGCAACAGCCATTTTAAGCCATGCCATCCCGCCGCTGATTTTTGCCAGCTTCACCAACTCATTTATACAAGGCAAATTCAGAAAATCATTTTGGTCTGAAATTTATGAAACGGTATTGTCTTGGTACATTATTTTACCCACCACGCTGGCCATGATAAACCCCAAACTGGGCAAATTTAATGTCACTCCCAAAGAAAAACGCACCGGCGATTCATACTTTGATTTCACCATTGCACATCCCTACCTCATCATCATCGCCATTAACTTACTGGCCTTTGTCATCGGCTTATCCCGATTGTTCATGTGGAATAGTCACGAAATAGACACCGTGTTAATGAACTTACTGTGGTGCAGCATTAATCTGATTTTGCTTGGCGCTGCAGTGGGTGTGGCCACCGAGCAAAAACAAGAACATGCTGAACATCGAGTCAAAATGATCATACCTGCCACATTGCTTTTACCCAATGGCCACACCTTAAGTTGTTATACCAGCCATTACTCCAGCCAAGGTTTTGAACTAGTTCTCGGTGACACCAGCCACATCACCGACAACATGAATGCCTATGTCGGGCTGCACCGTGCAAGCCGAGAATTCCTATTTCCCGTCAAGCTAAGTGCCCCACAAAATGGGCATACGTTAGCCACCTTACAGAACCTCAGCAGTGAACAAGAAGCCAAACTTGTACAGTGTACGTTTGGTCGAGCCGATGCCTGGTTAAATTGGCAAGAAAACCAATTTAAAGACCAACCTCTGAGCGGGCTTTATGATGTCATTTTAAAAGGCGGTTTAGGTTACAAACGCCTGGCCCTACACCTGCAATTAACCAGCTTGAAATATTTAAACAATCTCTATATTTCACGCAAAAAACCATCGAAGTACACGTTCTAACCATGCTGATCTGGAATCTACTGTTTCTTTCAAAAATAGCACTGTGGTGGTTTAACCGCCTGGAGTTTATTCCAATATTGAACATCGGTTTATTTGCTGCGATTGTGACAACTCACAGCTTAGTCAAACACAAAACACTCCGATACATCAGCTTAGGCCTTATCATGCCAAGCTTAAGCACAGCATTAATTGCGTACGAAGTCAACGAAATCACCCGACTTGCCTTGCTACTGTATGCGGACAATTTATTTAACTACTCGTTCGCCTTTATTCAAGAGCTCTTCAATCGAGCATTCACACCCAATATCCTATGGTCAGCCCTTGCACTCACCATCGCTCTACATCTATTGGGGCGATACATCCGCTTAACCGCCTGGATGAGTTTAATCATACTGATCATCAGCACACAAATCGCTTTATCTGATCAACCGATTCACGACACTTTACCCAGTCAAACAGCACACACTGCACCCACCGACAACCTGTATACGCTGGTCAAATCAAAATTAGAAGCAGAAAAAATAGCCCTTCAAAGCACCCAATTTGATGCCTTAAAACAAATCATTCGCAATCGTTTAACGCCAACACCAACTCTAGATTTAACCCCAGACGAAAAACTCAACCACTTTTATGCGCAACAACAGGCCATCACACTCAAAGAATTGAATCAAACCACGCAACAAACCCAGCCAAACACTCAGCCCCAACAACAATTTGATCTCATTTTTTTACATCTCACAGGCCTGTCTTGGGCTGAATTACAACTGTATAAACAATCAAGCCACCCTGTATTTGCAAATGCCGATTTATTAATGACTCAATTTAATACCGTGGCCTCGCACAGCCAAAGCGCATTGTCTCGTCTGGCCTTCAGTAACTGCGGACAAGCACCCAATAGCATACCCCCAACAAGCACTGAAAACATTCAAAAATGCAACTTGTTTACACAACTCAAACTCGCTGGGTTTCAGCTTCAGTACGGGCTCAATCATGAAGGCACTGCAGATGGCCTGAAAACTCAAATTCAACAACTGATGGGTAAAAAAGCACTCGAACCCATTCGAGCCATCGACTTACCAATTGGCTTAATCGGCTATGACAACTCAGAAATAACTCAAGACATCGATTTTTTAGCCGCCTGGTGGGACAACCGAATTAAAGTCAAAACCCACCCAGTCGTTTTGTATTATCACAGCATCACCCTACACGACGGCAACCGATTGTTTGATGAGACCAACAACCACTCGAGCGGCCACGACAGCGCCAGCAGTTACCCCAAAAGACTCGAAACCCTACTTACCGATCTGAACGACTTCATCAACACCATTCGAGAAAGCCAACGGGCTGCACTCATTTTTATTATTCCTACGCACGGTGCAGGCTTAAGTGGCGCCTACAACCAACCTAAACGCATTCACGAAATACCAACCCCTGCCATTACCCTGGTGCCAGTCGCCATACACTGGATTTCACCCAACTATCAAAAACAAGCCATTTATGACTTTCCCATCAAAATTCAAGAACCTACCAGTTACTTAGCCGTATCCCGATTTATTCACCAATGGCTACACTTACCCAGCCCAACACACCACAACCCAGCCTGGCCTGTTTTGTTTGCCGATTTACCCTCCACCCCTTTCGTCAGTCAAGAGAATAACTTAACCCTCATTCAACACCAAAACACCTATTTACTTCAACGAGCCAATCAGCCATGGACAACACTGAACCCAAACCCCAACTAGAACGGTTTAACTCAAGCACACCACCCCGTTTCTTTATGCCCCCGATTGACCACGCCATCGACATTTACGCGCTCAGTGACCAACTACCCAACTTCGATCATTATTTATACCAAGACATTCAAGAAGACAGTTTTTTATACGATAGTCTGCAACGCTGGCCCTATTTATTTGCTTTACTGATCAAAAAAATATAATCAAACCCACTCAAAAACAAGATTCATGCACCTATGTATCACTTCACCCATTTTTTTATGAGAGCATGCACAGCTACTCAATTATTTTTTATTGATTTTTTATGCGCACGACTCAACGATACAGCCTAATTGGCGCCTTGGCTCTGATTCTATCGATCGTCGGCATCAACGCCAACAATCTATTTTCACTCCCCTTTTTCAACCTAAAACCTGCCAGTGACTCAGCATCACAAGTTGATAAAACCTTACACGGCAAAGTCATTAAAGTAGCCGATGGCGACACCATCACCCTAAAAGACAACCATGGCACAACGCATCGCATTCGCCTGTTGGGCGTAGACGCCCCCGAATTACAACAAGCTCATGGCCAAGCTGCAAAAAAATGGCTTTCAGAACTGATTTTAGACAACTCAATCCAAGTTCAAGTGGTTGATCAAGACCGTTACGAACGACTCATCGGCAAACTAAAAACCACACCCAGCACGTGTCAAAAAACCGAATGTGAATACTCGGTCGATCTTAATTTGCAACTCGTTCAACTAGGCCATGCCTGGTGGTATTCGAATTACAAAAAAAATCAACCCAAAACAGACCACACGCTTTATGAACAAGCACAAACCTTTGCCCAAAACAATAAACTAGGCTTATGGGAAAAACCCAATCCCGTCCCCCCTTGGCAATGGCGTAAAAATAAACAGTGAAGGGATGACAACCTACAAGTTTTTATTATTATCGGCCGTAACGTCCACCAGGTGGGCGGGTTTGGAGACAGTCGCCATCCTCATGTTTGGCCGACGCAAGATGTGCAAGAACTTCTACCATAAAAAAGCTTAAGCTTGTCAAGACAATCCCGGCACCCAAGACACTAGTAACAGCCTGGCAATTGTTTAGGTTTCGAGTTCTGAGTAGGGGCAAACCAAACATCAAAAAGCCTGCGATCGTTGTTGCCGCCAGGGTAATGCTACTAATTCGAAAAATCTTCCTCTCTCGATTTTTATCAAATCTTTCTGTTCCTTTAGGACAAGATGCGTTGGGTTGAAGTGTTATGACTTGAGGTAAATGAATCGTTGTCTGCTCGTCTGTTTGACGTAGATGACGATGTTCCGCACTGATTGCAAGTTGGTGCCCTGACCGAATTGCCTGCACAAAGCCCATAAATAACACCCCAGAGCACAAAGCCAGTTTACCCTTTTTACTGACTATTTGATTGGCTTGGTTTTGCTGAACAATCTGCGAAAGTTGATTTGATTGGGATGCCGAGGGGCTTAAGATACGCATAATTATAAAGGCCGAGAGTTATGAAGACGCCATAATCTGCTACAACCCAGTGTGATGGCAAATACATCCCTGCTTGTGATTAGGCTCGCTCCATGCATCACTCCTTGTCAATTGGTTGGCCTCAACAAAAAATTAATTCTTAAGAGCTTAGTAGTCGTCCATGCAAAATTCATTTTTACCAAAA
>DIYC01000090.1:0-274 GCA_002428895.1 Burkholderiales bacterium UBA6064
GATTGATACACCAAATCCATGGCTTCGGCGTATCCCGCTACTTCTTGCTCATCACGCGAAGCAAAAGCGGTGCTGGTTAGATTGGAGAGTAATGTCTCCACCTGAACGTTGGTGAGCTTTGCTCCCTCAATCCTCGTGGATGAACCTACGCTTTCAATAGTGGCAACATGGCGAAGCTGTTTCAGGCGCTCGGGTGACATATTTTGCACGGCTTGCCAACGACCATTAAACTCATCAATTTCGGCAACGAGTTTCACAAGGTCTTGTCCAAGCA
>DIYC01000090.1:463-16855 GCA_002428895.1 Burkholderiales bacterium UBA6064
TTTCACAAGGTCTTGTCCAAGCAGTATTTTCGGGTTCATTCGGGTATCCTGACAACGTAATCTATATCCGATTATATCCGATTTCAAAGCGTTACAGTTTTTCCGGGGGGATTACCTACGGTGTTATGAATTGTTATACCCTAACTTAAAAGGTATAACTGTAGTTGTAATAATCAAGTAAACCTGTAGGGGTTTCAAGCCACATTGAGTAATTCCTGTCGTTTTTGGACGGGGGTTAAATAATTCAATGCTGAATTCAATTTCAGTAGTTTAGGAATAGTCGGCAATTCTTTTCCAGCTGGGTAATTGTGGATTTTTTTTAAATTCCAATAAATAGTAACCTACGATCAACCGAAGGCTTAAGACTAAACTTAATCTCATTGGCTTTTGCTTCTAATCGCCTTTTATTCGTTTAGGGCGTGTCCTCAATCTGAAGCAAGTCTCTGATTGAATTAGTTTGTATGTTATTTGTAACATAACAAAGTATTTGAATTTCGAGAAAAGCAAAGTGTTACGAAGCGTATTAACTGATGAATTATGGGAACAACTGCGTTCAACTCTAAAAGCCAATGGTTGTCACCGCTGGAAAAACGACCGTCAGGTTATGGAAGCAATACTTTGGAAGCTTCGCACAGGAGCGCCATGGCGGGATATCCCAACCGAGCTCTGCCCATGGAAGACTGCCTACAATCGATTCAATCGATGGGCTAAGAAGGGTCTGTGGCAGAATTTTTTTTTGATGTACGAGGAGAAATTGATTCGGAGTGGGTATTCACCGATGGAAGTTACATTCGTGCTCACCAGCATGCAAGCGGAGCTCGGCATGGACAGGAGCGAGCTATCGGAATTTCACGGGGAGGCGCCACCAGCAAGCTTCACATTACCGCCGACGCGCATGGAAATCCGATTGATTTTGAAGTCACTGGGGGTGAAGTTCACGACTCTCAAGTTGCAATCCAGCTCATCGACAAAGTAGGCCGGGCTGAGCATTTCATTGCTGACAAAGCCTATGATTCTGATGCCATTCGGGAGCATGCCAAGCAGACGGGCATGAATCCGGTGATTCCACGCAAATCAAACAGCAAGAAACCAAATCCTGAATTTGATAAACATCTCTACAAACTGCGACATCTGGTGGAAAACCTGTTTGCACGGCTGAAGCACTTTCGCAGTATTGCCACACAATTCGAAAAACTTTAACGAAACTTCAGAGCCATGGTCTTTCTCGCTTGTACTTTTATTTGGATTAAACTGAAATGAGGACACGCCCTAGTCACTACCACACCCGAAGTAAACTTCATCATTTGTTTACAATTGTGCGAAGATTAACGCCTAAACATGAAAAAGGATATTTTCAATGGCTAAAGCACACTTTGATTTTTCAAATACCTGGACAGTAATTACCGGCGGTGCAAGCGGCATTGGCCTTACATGTGCATTCGCTGTGGCACATGCAGGTGGTAATGTGGTGATATCGTCCAGTAGAAAACCAGAAAAAACTCAAGTCGCGCTGCAACAAATTCAAAAAGCCAATTCTAAAGTTCAGGCTAAAGCGTTTCCGTGTGAAGTAGGCGATGAAAACTCTGTGGCAAGCTTTTTTAAATCAATTCAACATGAAAACATTAAAATTAATCATGTGATACATAGTGCGGGCATTTCACCCAACACCGACTTTTTTGATCAAACCCAGGCCGAATGGGATCAAGTACAAAACACCAACACCACTGGTAGCTTTTTAGTCACCAAACATGCCGCCTTGCAAATGAAAAATAACCCATTACTCGGTGATTTTCGGGGGCGTATTTTATTAATTACTTCTACAAACGGAATTAACAGCTGGGATCCTGTTTCAGCTCACTACGATGCATCCAAAGCAGCTAATAATTTGTTTGTTCGGGTAGCCGCTGAAAAATTATCAGAAAACCAAATTTGCATTAATGGCCTGGCACCAGGTTGGATTAACACTGAGCTGAATTCTACCCTACCCCCAGATGTGCGTGAAAAAGAATCCGCAAAAATTTGGATAAAGCGCTGGGCTGAACCTGACGAAATGGCACAATGTGCGATGCATCTGCTCTCAATGCCCTACTTGATGGGTCAAGTTATTATGGCTGACGGAGGTTATCGATAATTGTTAAATTGATTTTTAAATCAATCAAGTTTTTTAGTTGTGACCGAATGCATGCAATTAAGAAGGTTTTTTATAAATAGGCGTTCCTTTTAAGGCGTCCCATCCATGTTGATGCTCTTCGGGAGCTTCTCCTTCAGTTAACTGTTGAAAAAACGCATTAATGTCACTCTTATAAATTTTGTAGACACAGCCATCTTTCTTGCTGAGCATCGTGTCTTCGAAGCGATACTGATCATCTAATTTTAAGTCTGCATTTTTTTCTGGTTTATAGTAAACCCCAAGCAGCTGACCATTTCCTTCAGTGCACTCACATTCTGGATCTGGAATTAAAACCAAGGACTCTTCACCGCGTTTTGAGGCCCACAAACCATCACCTACGTATTTTGAAAAATGGGATACCGTTGAACGAGAGAGTGAACTACTTGGAAGGTTCGTTCCATAAAGTGCAATAGTTCCTTTTTTTAGGGGCGCATTCAAATTTGTCACTTTGAACCCTGCTTGAATTAATAAGTGACTAATTTGCTTGAAATCCTTGTTTATATCTAGATTAATTTCATGATTCAAGCTGGCATAATGAGCACAATCAAACTTCAGATTATTACTGTAACCAGTTACAACACTAAGCAAACTTTGTGTATACACTCCCAGTGAGGCATTAAAAGGTTGCTTTAAATAGTCGCCCTGTTGTGCTCGTTTTTCAAGGGTATTGATAATTTCCAAACCTCGCGGAAAAATAATATTTTCCATAAATTCCGATCCGCGCAATTCACAATCGCTTCCTGAATTCTTAGAATAGTCCGATAGAATGAGTGCTTTTTTTGCTGCAATAAAGTCTTTTTCTAAGTTGATGAGGGTCAGTAAAGGTTTGCAGAAGTCCAAAATTTCAAAACGTTTATCGTAGTCACTAATCTTTAAAAATTCCATCGCATAATGCAATGAGGTGACAATGTAACCCTCCTTCTGCGCCACAGTCAGCCGTTGATGAGTATGGTAAGGCATATTTTGAAAGGCTTTTCTAACCAAAATGAGAACTTGGCTTCGTAATGGCGCACGGGTTACGCTTAAATGTTCCCTTGCCGCCTCAATAGTTCCACCATCTTGTTTAAAAATAAAGTTATAAAATTTGAATGCGTGTTCAATCTGCTCTGCACTGCTGTGGTTAGTCAAAGTAGTGACGATGTTATGACTACTGTTAGGCGTTACGGTATGAATTCTTTTTCCGAATACTTTAGTATCATAGCCATCGTCCTTTGGGTGGTTTATTGTCTTGTTATTAAAAGTCTCTATTTTTGAAAGAGGGACTTCATAAAAAAATTTACCAAAAACTGAGACTGCTTCTGTAGCAACTGAGGTTATTGCCTTAAATTTTTTAGCGCCATGAGGGTTTTGATCTGAATCACTCAGCTTTCTTGCAATTTTTCTAGCTGCGGTTTGGTTAGTTTGCGTACTTTCAGGTACATGTTGAATACTCTCGGTTATTGTTCGAGCCAAGTCAGTGTTCTCAGCAGATGGTTTTAGGGTATTTGAATGAATGTTGCGCATGATAAAACAGAGTAAAGAGTCTTCTGTATGTTGTTTTAAAAATGAGAAAGTTCATTTGTAAATTAGGTTAACCAATTGAGTTATTTTGATTTAAACCGAACAGTCACTTTTTTTCCTTCGATCAACAAACTGAGTTTCCAAATGTAGGTAGTTTGAGTGGTTGATGAATTTAATTACCTCTTTTGAAGTACGATCCACATGTTGTCGCTGGTAGGGAGTCGGTCAAGCCAACCAAATTGCTGAACATTAAAACCAGCGTTTTTACACATTGTTAATAAACTATTGGGCGTGAAGTAATTCACGTGATCAGGCAAACGAAAACCACACCACTTTGCCCCGCGAATAATACGATTTACAGAAGCATAATTAGGAACCTTAATGATGCAATTGCCTCCAGGACTGAGGGTACGATATGCCTCGTTTAATAAAAGTTTGGGGTTTATTTCATGCTCTAAAAAAGCACTCATAATAATCCCCGAAAAAAAATTAGACGGAAACTCTGCAATACCCGACAAAGCATCATTGTGAACAATATATCCACCACGCGCTTTAGTAATATGCTGCGCTTTATGCGCAAGTGCCTCTGAAATTTCAATACCATGTGGGATAAATTGTTGATCCAGCGTATTGAGTAAGCCCCCTGCTGCGCAGCCAATATCAAGCACGTTACCCGCTTTAAAATATCGTTGAATTAAGTGAGTCAATTTAGAGCGTTTGAGCCAGCGATGACGAAAAATTTTGAGCTTTTGACTGATCCACTGCTTAAGTGGCTCGTTGGTCATACGACGGCTTTTTTCAAGTTGCGATGTCTTTTCCCATGCAAAGGTATTTGAAAGCAATTCATACACCGGCACCTTTTCAAGATAAACAAACCCGCAGCCTTGACATTGCTTAATTGGCCAATAGGAATTGCCATAATCGGTAGGTGAAAGTGTTTGATTATTTTGACTACAGTTTGGGCATAAGCGCTGAATAACTTGTGTTGCATTTTGCATAGTGAAAGTCAATCTTTTTTATTTGTTACTAGTCGCTAAAATGAGTAGATATTTATTTTTAGTTACGCAGATTAAAGTTAAACAAACAGTGCAAAATGAATAAAGTGATTGGGTTAGCTCGTTCACATGCTTGTCACAGAGCCAATATAACATAAAGGCAATTCAATTCAATTCAATCCAATCAAGTATTATTCTCTAAGAGGTTGTTTATGGAGTTATGGGCACATCGTGGTGGAGGTATTGGGCCTTTAGAAAACACCTTGGCAGGTTTTAAGTTGGCCATTCAAAATCATTTTACTGCGGTTGAACTTGATTTAATGATTACCGCAGACGGTCATTTGGTCGTACATCACGACAAATGCTTAGGTCGATTAAGCGAACTACACCCTAACTCCTGTTTACCGCACAACGCAACACTTTCTGAGTTAAGTTTAGCTCAGTTGTCAGCATTTTCAATTAACAATCATCCTATTTTATTATTTGTTCAACTGCTAAATTTTTTGTTAAAAAGTGGCATTCAAGTGAATGTTGAGTTAAAAGCATACAGTCCCTCGATGGCTGCAAAAATTGGCACCGCTTTAGAGACTTTATTCAACTATCTACCCAAATCACAATTTAATCAGATCAAAAAAAATTGGATATTTTCTTCGTTTAATCATTCATCTTTAACTCGGTTAGCCAGCAAACAATTTAATATCGCACTATTGTTTGAAAAACTACGACCCGATTGGCATGCACGCGCTGTACAATTTTGCGCAAATGCTGTACACGTACACTGGTCAGCGTTAAGTGATGAAATTATTCAGGAAGTATTGGCTTCTGGTCGTAAAATTCGGGTTTATACCGTTAATCAATCTGAGATCTATGCACGCTGCCTTTCAATGGGTGTGCATGGTGTATTTACGGATCGAATTACCAACAGTCAACAACTGATTGTTCAAGTGAAGCAACCTACCCTTCCTGCAACCTTGATTTAATTGAGATTAGAAAATTAAATGAGGACAATTCCTTTATGTTACATGTTACCTAAACAACCTCAAATTAATGCTTAAGATTAAATTCTTTGTATTCTTGGTTGGCTAATGTAAGTTGATTGTTTAAATAATCAACCAACATGTAGTTTGTTTCAGGAAACACTAAATCATGTAACAACAAAATAGTATTTAAAGCGGTGTCTAATAACTTGAAAGTACTGTCTTCAAGATTTTCAAGTTGAGTGTAGTCGTTAACTTGTAATTTTTTAATTTGTTGGAGGTAATATTCAAACGCTTGTGAATGGTTTGAAAGATGATTTTTTTCGTAAAATCGATTTTTAAATTCATGTTCATCAATATAATTTGTGAAATAGTGCTTACTTGAAGTGTCGATAAAAATGCCTCGCCAATAAAATAGCGCTGAATCTAAAAAGCTATTCTTGGCTGATTTCCAAAAAATCGTTTTTTGACTTTCTTTGGTTGATATGTTTTTCAGATCATCACCCAGTTGGCTCCAAGAGCGGTAAAACGTCAAATTCATGACAAAATTTTCGCAAGCTTGATTTAAACGGGTTTTTTTATCAATTTTTTTCATTTTATAAACCCCTAATTCATTGCAGGTTTTAAGTGTCGTGCAACCAATTGCATGCGTTATGCTCTTAGTATCCTCAATGTATCAAAAAAAAAGCACATACAGGCAAACATTTCTTCAGAAAAGCAACACCAAATATCCAGTTTCGATATAATTTTTCTGCAACTGTTGATAGTTGTGATTGGCCACAAGGGTATAAATAAGTCATGAGTTTAAATCCTATTTCTCCAAGTTTAGAGTCTGTTGAAGCTCTGTGTCAAAGTTGCGGTGCGTGTTGTTCTACGTTTCGTGTTAGCTTTTATTGGGCTGAGACTACGGCAACGTCTCAAGGCTGTGTCCCTGTTGAAATGACAGAACAAATGAATTTATATCGCTCTTGCATGAAGGGGACATCTAGCGCTACACCGCGATGTGCGGCTTTAGAAGGTCAAATAGGCCAGCAAGTACGTTGCACTATTTATGAAAACAGGCCGAGTGTTTGTAGAGAATATCAAGTATTTGACTCGTCTGGTGTGATTAATCCCCGTTGTAATGAAGCAAGAAAAAAACATGGGCTTACGCCTTTGTAAAAGTTATCAATGCATTATCAACGCAAAATGTGAATTTTAAATGACTGTAGTTCAATGGGTTTTAGCTGGACTTAGGGGTATAATCTGCAAACTCAATAATAAAACTGGTGCCACGATTATGATCATTCACCAGTTGCAAGCTCCAATTCATTTCAGCGCATAATTTTCGCACCACATACAAGCCAATGCCTGCCTTGGGTAAGTCACTACCAAAAAGACTTTTAGAGGGATGGGGCTCTAACACAGTGGCAGAAATTCCTGGGCCATTGTCTTTAATCACAAAACAATGAAATAAACCCAATTTCTCGTATTTCAAAGAAATCTCACCTTCAAAAGTGTGCTGAACAGAATTGAACAGCAAATTAATTAAAACACGCTTTAAACGACGTACGTCCGTGCTGATCAACTGTGCTTGAATAGTAGAACTCAGGCTTAGTCCCTTGCTCTCTGCCAAGTGGGACAGCCAAGTGAGTAAATTTCCGCAAAGCTCTTGACTGTTTACTGTAGAAATTTCTATTGAACGGGTTTCATTCAGCTCAAGTCGAGTGGCTTCTAATGTATTTTCTGCAAGTTCTTGTAACCAACGGTGACAAGATTGTAATCGTTGTAATAAATCAAGGCTGATTATGCCTTTTTCTAAAACGGGATGAAACACCAGCAAACCAATTGCATGCAAGGGTTGGCGCAAATCATGCTGAACACCTGCTAACCATCGAATACGGTCTTTCCATTCAGCTAAAACTTGACGCTTAATTGCACGCCACTTAGTTTGTTGTTCACGTCGACGGTGAACCCGAAGACGCGCCATGTCGTAGCGAAAATAACGATCAACAGAAGATGCCATTAATGCCAAAATTAAACACAGTGTTGCTGTAAGCTGAAGGGATTCAGGCCAGGCCAAATTAATTAAAAGAAACAAGCAGCCTGCAACAAACACAGAAAACCAGACTTTCTCTGTTCTTGGTACGCGCAAACTCACCATGCTACGGATTTTGGCGTACAGAACCCCCCCGCTGATGCTAACAATCACAAACGGTAAAACACGCAACACAATATGTTGAGGTAGGAAAATTAAACCTAAACAACACCCTACTAAAGCCGACAAAAAAGCCAATTCGTGGTTTTTTTGAAGCCAGGAGCAAATTTTTAAACCCAGACGAAGCATTGTTTTGATTTTTTTAAAATTAGTCAGAATAAATTTCGTCCGATTTTTGATCTTGCCAAGCACGATACAACATCGCCGCTTCTAAACGATTACGAGCGTTTAGACGTGCCAAAATACTTCTAACGTGTGTTTTAACCGTCTCTGGTGATAAGCCTAAGCTTTGAGCAATTTCGTGATTACTTTCACCCTTTGCAATTCGGTGTAACACAGCAACCTGACGTTCGGTAATTCGCGCCATCCGTTGCCCAACAGTAAAGCCGGTAGTTTCTGGGGCTTTCACTGCGATATGTTCAGTCCAAGTATTACGACGCAATTTTAATACCATGCTGTCTAAAACACTCAAAACACGATCTTGCGTAATTCCCTTAGAGATAAATTCGGTTTCGGGATATTCTTCTGCCAAATCACCTAAAATTTCTTCGTTCCCTGAAATGACTAAAGTTCTGCTGTAGTCGAATGTTTCCAGTGCAGTTTCGACAACGCGTCGAGGTTCCATATCGGGTAAACCCAAATCTAATAAAACCAAATCGGGTTGCTCAAAGCGACTGTGCTCTAATGCAGGCCCCATGCGACTAAACAGCTTAATTTCTAAATCAGAATAGCGAGCATTTAAAATATCTCGCAGTGCCATCGCGATAATCGGATGATCATCGATAATAAAAACTCTCAAATGTGTTGATGTGCTCATGGTTAATCCCGAGTGATTATTTAAAACCTGTCACTAGATATGACTATATCTCTATTAAGACAGGCACCGGTAAAACAAACAACCCCGGTTGGGGCGATACATTCTTGGGTGACAAAACCCCCTGTTTGGTTCCCGCAAAATAGGTATATCTAGGTGATTTATCTCACTTGTATTCGGCCTGGTATTATACTGATTAAATTGTTATTTAAAAACATGATATACATCAAATGGTTACAATTTTTTTTGAGACATAAAAAAACGAACGTGCAAAACAACGCACCAAAAAAGACTAAATTCAAGATATGCCTGCCAATACCATAGATCGAATCATCAGGCTACTGGTGTAACATTCACCAATCCATTCAAAATCATCACCAATTAAAACAAGATTAGCGAGCATATCTTTTAAATTGCTGGCTAATGTCATTTCTTCAACAGGGTAAGCAATTTCGCCTTTCTCAACCCAGTAACCAAAAGCTCCTCGAGAATAGTCACCCGTAATAAGGTTCACGCCCTGTCCCATAAGACCTGTGACTAAAAAACCAGTGCCCATTTCTTTCAAAAGACCATTTAAACCCCCTGAAACCATTTGCGTTGAAGACAATTCAATATTATGCGCACCGCCACGATTACCGGTAGTGGGTAAATTTAATTTTCTACCTGTATAAGTTGATAATAAATAACCCTGAACAACCCCTTTTTTAACTAATATTCTCGGCTTTACCTTGACACCCTCGTGATCAAAGGGAGAACTGCCAAAACCTTCTGCTAAAAAAGGATCTTCCTTAAGGGTAATGTGAGGGGCCCATACACGATGGCCTAGGCTATCGAGCAAAAAAGACCGTTTTTGATACAGTGGTTCCCCTGAAACTGCTCTGAGGTAACTTTTGATTAATCCTGCAGCCAACCTAGGTTCAAAAACAACTGGGCACTCCCGAGTAGCTATTTTTTTAGCTCCAAGCCTAGCAACAGTTCGTTGAGCAGCAAGCTCACCCACTACTTTGGGCTTCATCAGATGTTTTGGGTTACGTTTAGAGGAATAAAAGTAGTCTCGCTGCATGCCTTCTACCTCCCCTTTTTTTCTTTGTGCAATCGGAGCCACTGAGATAGAATGACCTGAAGTTGGGTAACCTCCCTTAAAGCCTAAGCTATTTTGCATAAAAAAATGAGATTCCGAGTTACTTATTGTGGCGCCATCAGAATTTCGAATTTTGTTTGAAAAGTTTAGTGCAGCCTCTTCAGCGACTAAGGCTTTTTCAATCGCTTTAGCAGTTGACAACTTCCAAGGAAAATATAAATCAAGGGTACGCGGGCGTTTACACAACATTTCAGCATCAGGTAGCCCAGAAAAAGGATCTTCGTTGATTAATTTCGCAATTTCGTAGGCTTTTTTAACTGTTTCTTCAACCGCTGATTCATGAAGTACACAGGTCGTTGCATGCCCAGATTTTTTACCAATATAGACGCTTGCTGTGATTGAAAGATCTCGGGCTGTTTCAATGGTTTCAACATTGCCCATGCGAACAGTGATTGTTCGTTCAATATCTTCAGAGACATTGATTGAGCTGTCAGTTGCCCCAAGTTTTTTGGCAAAATTAATGGCATACTCAGTCAACTGCTTAAATGATTCCTCAGTGTAATTAAAACTCATAATATTTTTATCCGACTGATGTTAAAAAAACCAAACTTCGAGAATGTACCAAATGACAATCCTGAAACGGCTACGCCGCTAAGCAAAACTCAAATTAAGCAACAAATGCTTGCGATCAGAGATTTGGGTAAAACACTTTGTCAAATGCCGTTTGAACGTTTAAAAAAATCACCACTTTCTGAAAAAGTGCTGCTTGAAATATCAGAATATCACCGCTGCCAATCTTTTGGTGCACAAAAAAGACAAATAGGCTATATTGGTAAACTTTTACGTCACGAAGATGTAGCTGAAGTTCAAGCCTGGATTCAAGGTGTCAGCATTCCGCAAAAATTGCAAACTTTAACGATGCATGCGGCTGAACAATGGCGAGATACGTTAGTTGAAAACCCCAAGACATTGGATGATTTAATTGCCAGTTACCCTGAAGCGGTGACTTTAGACTTAAATCCTATTATTCGACAAGCTCAGCAAGAAAGAAAACTTCAAAAATCTCCTAAAAATTATCGTCAGCTTTATAAACTAATCTATTCATTAATTAACAACGCGAACTCTTCTGAAGGTGATGCATGATTCAGCCCTTAAAACGTGTCCTAATTCAAACGGATCAAAACCCAGATATTTGTATCATTTGGCTTCATGGGCTTGGTGCCGATGGCTATGATTTTTTGCCTGTGGTTAAAGAACTTGAAGAACTAGGATTGTCATCGGTGCGCTACGTCTTTCCTCATGCAGATAAAATGCCTGTGAGTATTAATGGTGGCATGGTTATGCCGGCTTGGTATGACATTAAGCATGTGGATTTGCAACGTCAAGAAGATATCGCAGGTATTGAACTAAGTAAACAACGCATCGATCAACTGATTGACGAACAACTTAAACAAGGGTTTTCTTCAGAACAAGTTTTTTTAGCTGGTTTTTCACAAGGTGGAGCTGTCGCATATCAGTCTGCTTTACGCTACCCCAAAAAACTAGGGGGTTTAATTGTTTTATCATCTTATTTAATTCGAGCTGATCAGGTTCAGCAATGGGCTGCACCCATTAATCGTACTTTGCCAATTTTTGTGGCTCATGGCCGAACTGACAATATTGTTCCTTTGCAACGCGGACAAGCCGGTGCGGAATGCTTACAACAATTAAATTATCCTTTAGTCTGGAAAATTTATCCTATGGCACATTCATTATGTTCAGAAGAAGTTGCAGATATTGCAAAATTTATTCTTCATCAACGTCCACACACTCATCATCACTGTGAACATTGCTAAACTTATCTACACTGAGCCGACTAATAATTTTTAGCTTTGCTCTGGTTGCTTTATTGGTACTAGCTTAAATCTTTAGATCAGCAAGAGAGTGTAAGACTGGGCTAATCAAGATCGTAAAGAAGGCCAAACCCAGATCTTAACTCTTTTGCATCAGACGATGATTTTTGAATGCTCCACACAAAACTTGAATTGTCGGTAAGACGATTCACCCAGTGCATGCCACGCACAGAAAATTGCTGGTTAGGTTGATGAGGGTTAACGATGTCGCCAATTACAATTTTGTTGCCACCATCAATATAAAAATCAACCCCAGAGGCTTTACTGTGAAAGCTGACCGGCCAGGAAGCAGGCAATAAATCTTTATAGTCTTTGTGCGAGATTGAGGTTGCTGGTAACTTCAGTCGATCAGATAAAGCCAATTGAGGTAATTTAGATGTAGGCTTAAAAACCAGGTTTTCGCCAATTTTAAATAAAATGGTGATGCCTTGATTGAGTGAGTTGCCCAGCGAGTTAAACAGTGTTTTTGAATTTTCAGCAGTTTGCGAAGTTGAGTCTAAGCTTAAAGAGTGGGAAAGTTTAAGATTAAGCCCATAAGAAGGTTCAGCAAAGCAAGTTAAACTGATTGCCGAAGATAGAAGCAAACATCTAAAGTGACGATTAGACACTGAATACTGGGTCATTCATTTACCGCCTTTAAATAAGACCATGCTCGTTTGATCCAACACAAGCTACTTCAATGACATTCTAAAGATTTATTAGGTTGCCACAAATCAATAAATTCAATATAAAGGTTTTTTTTAAGAGCAAATAAAAAATGCGAATAATTGTAAAAAAAGTGCATTAAAACGTTGTTTTAATGCACTAGATAGATATAGAGACAAATTAAGCAGTGACTTCAGTGCTCGCTGTATGCGTATGCCGAATTAAATAATCAAATGCCCCTAAAGCGGCTTTTGAACCATCACCCATGGCAATGATAATTTGCTTAAAGGGGGTTGTAGTGCAGTCACCCGCAGCAAAAACACCCGGCCAAGAAGTTTGACCTTTGGCATCAACTATAATTTCACCAAATGGCGTTAAATTTAGCGTGTCTTTAAGCCAGCCAGTGTTAGGTAGCAAACCAATTTGAACAAACACGCCTTCTAGTTCAATATGATGCGATTGATTCGTTTTTAAGCAAGTGTAATCAAGGCCATTGACTTTATCCTCATGACCTGTAATTTCAGAGGTTTTTGCTGAAGTAATGACGCGCACATTATTTAATGAAAAGAGCTTATCTTGTAGTACTTTATCAGCCTTTAACTCGGCAGAATATTCAATTAAGGTAACCTGCTTGACCACTCCGGCCAAGTCAATTGCAGCTTCTACTCCCGAGTTGCCACCACCAATAACCGCAACACGTTTCCCTTTAAATAACGGCCCATCACAATGCGGGCAATAAGCAACGCCTTTTCCTAAAAACGTGGCCTCGCCTGGAACATTAATTTTTCGCCAATTTGCACCTGTACTCAATATCACTGTTCTTGCTAAAAGATGGGCGCCATTTTGTAATTCAATTTTAAAAGGAAATTCACCTTGCCCTTCAGATAAGCGAGTCGCGATTTGAAGATTCATGATGTCAACATCATATTGTTTAACGTGCTCTTCTACCGCTGCAACTAGCTTGGGGCCTTCAGTATAACTGGCAGAAATAAAATTTTCGATTCCTAAAGTATCCATCACTTGACCACCAAAACGACCCGTTACTAGGCCGGTTCGTAAACCTTTACGTGCTGCATAAATTGCTGCTGAAGCACCTGCTGGGCCACCCCCAACAATCAGCACATCAAACGGATCTTTTTTAGAAAGTTTCTCAGCTTCTTTCACTGTTGAACTGGCATCAAGTTTAGCGATGATCTCTTCGATCAGCATTCTGCCTTGACCAAATGGCTTTTGATTTAAAAAAACCGACGGTACAGCCATGACTTTTTTTTCTTCGACCAGACTTTGAAATGCTGAGCCATCGATCATGGTGTGTTGAATATTCGGATTTAACGCTGCCATGGTATTCAGGGCTTGCACTACATCAGGACAGTTATGACAGGTTAAGCTCACATAAGTTTCAAACTGATAAGTCCCTTTTAAATTTTTAATCTGCTCAATTAAATCAGAATTAATTTTGGGTGGATGACCACCTACATGCAACAGTGCAAGCACTAAAGAGGTAAATTCGTGGCCTGTTGGAATACCCGCAAAATGAACTCTTGCAGTTTGCCCTTGCGCAGCAATCGAGAAGCTTGGCTTTAAATGAAACCGACCGTTTAATTCAAGCGTCACTTGATCTGATAACTTTTCAATTTGCTCTAACATGCCTTGCATGCTTTGAGAGATCTCAGAATCGTCTAAAGAAGCAGTCAATTTAATTGAATGACGCAAGTTGACTAAATAAGTTCTGAGTTGTTCTTGTAAAGCTGTCTCAAGCATAGATCACCTTCATTTGAAAAGATTTTGTATAAAGCGCGTATTCCACACAAATCTGTTGAATTGGCTGAGTCAAAAAGTCTACTCATAGGACACTTGACTCAGACCGGTCAGTTAGATTTTTCCAACTAAATCAAGGGACGGTTTTAAAGTTGCATCACCTGCCTTCCACTTAGCAGGGCAAACTTCACCAGGGTGAGACGCAACATATTGAGCAGCTTGAATTTTACGCTTTAATTCACTTGCATCACGGCCAATGCCTAAATCGTGAATTTCTTCAATTTTAATTTTACCTTGGGGATCTACGACAAAAGTTCCGCGTAGTGCCAGGCCTTCTTCTTCAATCATAACTCCAAAATTGCGCGTGAGCGTACCAGTTGGGTCGCCTAACATCGGGTAGCGAATTTTCTTAATAGTTTCAGAGGCATCGTGCCATGCTTTATGGGTAAAGTGAGTATCTGTAGATACAGAGTACACTTCGACACCCATTGCTTTTAAAGCATCATATTGATCTGCTAAGTCGCCAAGTTCAGTAGGACATACAAAAGTGAAATCAGCTGGGTAGAAGAAAAATACAGACCATTTGCCTTTAATGTCTTTTTCAGTAACTTCAAAAAACTTACCATTTTGATAAGCTTGCGCTTTAAAAGCTTTTACTTCTGAATTGATCAATGCCATTCGAGGCCTCCATTAATTACAAAAATTGATTAAATGAGACCAAATCATACAAAATTTTAATTTGTTCGTGAAGTGAATTCTCTAAATCAAATTCATAGTTAAAAGCTATAATTTATTAGAATCAATTAACTAAATTGCTTTTAAAGCCGTAAAATTTTTTATTAGGGTCATTTTAAAACGCAAAAGAAGTCAATCAATTTAATATGTGACATTATTCTGACGTGATTGAAGACGCTTCGTTTGTGTTGCTTCAGTTATAATAAGCCCACAATCTGAGATATCGGCGTCGTGCATAAGCTGATCTTAATGGAGTCGTATGGAGCACAATATTTCATTGATTACCACCATTGCCGCAGGCTTTGGTGCAGCGTTAATACTCGGATTTATTGCTGAACGGATCAAGCTTCCAGCACTGGTAGGTTATTTAGTAGCAGGTATCCTCATCGGCCCAGCAACCCCAGGCTTTGTCGCCGATATACATATTGCCGCTCAGTTATCTGAAATCGGTGTTATGTTGTTAATGTTTGGTGTCGGTCTTCATTTCTCACTGAATGACTTATTGGCCGTTAAGCGTATTGCCATTCCGGGGGCCGCAGTGCAGATGACCTTCGCTACTTTACTGGGCATGGGTCTGTCTTGGTGGTGGGGCTGGGGCTGGGGAACCGGTCTGATTTTTGGTCTGTCATTGTCTTGCGCTAGTACAGTTGTACTGCTCAAAGCGCTCGAAGCGCGCGGTGTAATCGAAACCATGAATGGACGTATTGCGATTGGCTGGCTCTTGGTAGAAGATCTAGTCACAGTATTAGTTTTGGTGCTTCTGCCACCATTGGCCAGTCTACTCGGCAGCGATGTACTCGTCGAAAGTAACGTACCGCTGTGGCGCACCATTGGGCAAACACTGCTCGGAGTTTTAGCGTTCGTTGTACTGATGTTGACCATTGGTCGCAGGACGTTACCCTGGCTGTTATGGCAAGTAGCGCGTACTGGATCGCGAGAGTTGTTCACACTATCAGTTGTTGCCACCGCAATTGGAATTGCCTATGGTGCATCGATACTGTTCAATGTATCGTTTGCATTAGGCGCTTTTTTTGCTGGCATGGTGATGCGGGAATCCGAATTTAACCATCGTGCAGCGCAGGAATCGTTGCCACTGCGAGATGCTTTTTCGGTGCTTTTTTTCGTGTCAGTCGGTATGTTGTTTGAGCCGTCGATACTAATAACGCAGCCCTTCCATGTACTTGGTGTGGTTGCGATTATCATTTTTGGAAAATCAGTTGCTGCATTGGCATTAGTACTGGCGTTTCGCTATCCGCTTAACACGGCATTGACAGTCGCAGCCAGTTTATCCCAGATTGGCGAATTTTCATTTATTCTGGCCGGTTTGGGCCTTTCACTTGGCTTACTCTCTGCCGAGGGAATGAGCTTGGTGCTCGCTGGTGCGCTGATTTCTATTGCGTTAAATCCCTGTCTTTTTGCAGCCATTGCCCCATTACGGCACTGGTTGCTTAATCGTTCCGAGTTGGCCCGCAGCCTAGAACTACGACAAGATCCCTATGCTGAATTACCGATGACTACCGATCGTAAATATTTGAAAGGGCAAATTGTTTTGGTGGGCTATGGCCGAGTTGGCCAGCGCATTGCCACTGCCTTAGATGAACATAGCATTCCATACGTGATCGTAGAAC
>DIYC01000090.1:17042-18636 GCA_002428895.1 Burkholderiales bacterium UBA6064
ATCGTGAAAGTGTTGAAAATTTGAGAAAAAAAGGATCTATTGCTGTATCAGGTAACGCCGCTGATCCAGTCGTATTAATTCAAGCCCATATTGCGAATGCGGCCATACTTGTCATTACCACACCTGATACACTCAATGTTCGTCAAATCACCGACACTGCGCGTGCACTAAATCCAAATATCGAGATCCTGCTTCGCACTCATAACGAAGATGAGTCTCAGCTTTTGCGCAATGAGGGAATCGGAATGGTCTTCTTCAGTGAGGAAGAGTTGGCCAAGGGAATGCTAAGCTATGTGCTTAAATGCTTTTCTTTGCAGTCAGGCAAATCCAAGCATTGATGTCAACCGAAACATCGGTAAGGCTTAGCCAAAATTCAAAATCATGTAACTAATTGTTATTCGAAATAAAAAAACCAAAATATCACTTTTCAAGTGAGTTGTATTCGGTTAACTTTAGAGTAATTTAATTTGTGTATGGAATGACAATGAAGCGATTTGCAGTAGTTGCCGCAATCAGCGTTACAGTTTTTAATATTGTTCAAGCCTCAAGCAAATCAGACTATAACAATGCTGGGTCTAAGCCATACAGCAACCATGCGAGTCAATTTATTAACATAAAAACTCCAGCAATTTTAGTAGCAGATAATACGACTGATGGGATCACTGCAGCAAAACGCCCTGAAAATCCATTGCAGCCACAACCTATAATACCGCAACCTCAAATCAATTTACCCCAATCAGCTAACGGTGAATTGGCCATCAAGTTATTAACTGAATCAGGTCAGTTTGAAGCTTTTTCCAGCTATTACGGAATGACAATAAACGAATCTAAGCAATTGTTTTTAAATGATTCATCAGTTTATGTAGATCCGCAGGGGAACTTGTTATTTATTGAAAAATTTTAATCAAATAACAAAAATCGGCTATTGACTTTTTTACCACCCTATTCAGGGACACCTATATGTGTGTGGAGACCACTTAGAATCAATTTTTAAAGTGGGTTGATTGTGTCAACACGCAATTTATATAGATTTGCAGTAACCCCCTTTTTTTATCACATCCAAATAAAAATAAGTTCCTGATTTGTCTTATAAATATAGCATTAACTCTGTTTTTAATTTGAAGAGTTTTACGCTAAATTAAATTGTTTTTTTTAAGCTTTAGGTGATTCATGCAACGTAGTAAATGGTTTCTTTTAATAGCAATAGGTGTTTTAGGCTCTTCTTATGCTTACTTAAATCGCGACTCTACTCCCCAGGTCGCCGAAGTTAACTCAGAAGCAATCAATTCAACACCTAAGCAATCAATAACAAAACAGATAGAAGTTAGCCAAGCTGACTTAAAAAATCAAAGATTAGATGAATTGTTTGACCAAACCATTCAGCATGGATTAAACGCGAAACATGGATCAACGGTAAAATTAATCGGCTCAAATACTGTGTTTGATGGTCTAACTTTGGCGCAACGGCCATTAGATGCTGCCATGCCACAACCTCCCAAAAGTAGACCTCAAGTCACTCTACCTGAACAAGCGAATGGACAAAAAGCATTAGATTATTTAGCAGAGGCTCAGCATCTTGAAGCGTTTGCTGATT
>DIYC01000090.1:18836-22591 GCA_002428895.1 Burkholderiales bacterium UBA6064
TTTTGCTGATTACTATGATATGTCGGTTGATCAAGTTAAAACCTTGTTTTTGACAGATGCCTCTGCATATTTAGATACGACTGCAAGTCTTTACTTTATAGATCCTTTAAAAGGGGATTTTCATCGCCATAAAGGTGAAGCGCATCAGCACGCACCGGCTACCACTGAAGCCAATACAGGTTCAAATCAATTACTTTTTTCGTTAGATCAGACTTTTAATCTTCAAAGTAAACCTAATTCACCACGAACCATTTATCTTGACTTTAATGGTCATGTTGCAACGAATACTGCTTGGAATTCGGGATACAGCTTATCAACCATTAATTCTCCTGCCTTTGATTTAGACAAGAATTCGAATACTTTCAACAACACAGAGTTGCAAACCATACAAAATATTTGGAAGCGCGTTGCTGAGGATTTTGCACCATTTGATGTGAATGTCACGACAATCGACAAAGGTTCTGATGCCATAAATCGGACATCCGCAACTGACTCAATATTTGGTAGTCACATTGTCATTACAACTGACTTTACTAGAAGCACGTCAAAACCGTGCGTTTGTGGTGGTTTCGCGTATATGGGCGTATTTGATATTGTCTATAAAAATTCTTCCTCGGCAGGCTTTTACAACCCAGGCTATGTTTTTTACAATAATTTGGGTTCAAATGAACAAAATATTGCAGAAGCAGTTAGTCACGAGGCGGGTCATCATGTAGGTTTAAATCACGATGGTACATCGTCTAGTAGCTATTACAAAGGCCATGGATCTGGTACCACCAGTTGGGCACCAATTATGGGTGTTGGCTATGGCAAACAAATTGTGCAATGGTCTAAAGGTGAATATTCAAACGCAAATAATAAAGAAGACGATTACTTGGTCATGCAAAGTAACAGCCTATATTTTGATGCCGATGAGTTTGCAAACACGATCGCTGAGGCAACGGAATTAATACCACAGACCACCAATGATGGCTTTGTTAAATTTAACTTACAAGGCACGTTGCAAGGTCCTAACGACATGGATCTAATTAAAGTAAAAGTAGGTGCAGGCCAGTTGATTGTGAATGCTAAACCCTTTCATTTATCCCCAAATACTGATCTAAAAATTACTTTGCTGAACTCAACTGGCACCGTACTGGCTTCTGCTAACCCAGATCTACAGTTAAATGCAGATGTTGAGTTTACCATCCCAGAACAAGGTAGTTATTCTATCCAAGTCGAGGGTGTAGGCAGACTGACCCCAACGACTGGAGGTTACTCGAAATATGGGAGTATTGGAATTTACACCTTGAATATTACTGGCCAACCTTTGATCATTGTCAATGATAATAAAAATGAACAAAACAACAACCCAGATGAAAATAACGAGAAAGAACCCGCCGCTGCGTTTGCTTACAATCAACTGATTCAGGCAACAAGTTTTACGTCTGAATCGCACCCAAATAACAAGAATTTAGTTCGCAACATGGGGACTAAAGTTGGTTATATTAAAAACGGTACGTTCATTAAATTTGAGAACTTGGCTATTCATCCAACCGATAAGATAATTCGGGAAGTTGAAATTAGCTACAGCAGTGCTGGTTCAGGTGGTATTGCCGAATTTATTCTTGAAGTACCAGGAAGTGCCGGTACTCAGTATATTTCTCTTGGAAAATTTGCCTTAAGCAAAACTGGAAATTGGGATAAGTTTGTTACTAAACGATTTACTGTTAACCTTCCATCTGCTGCTTTCAATGACATCACACTGAAGAGTGTTCCACTTCAAATTAAATTTACAAATACGACAAAAAATGACTATTTGTTTGATATTCGCTCTTTTAAGTTGTCAAATACCCTGTCAACTAACTAAAGAGTGAAAAGCAATTCGGTTCAGTGTATCACTGACTATAAAAAAACCGACATCATTTAGCATGATGTCGGTTTTTGCCCTACTGGCATCCCCAAGGGGATTCGAACCCCTGTTACCGCCGTGAAAGGGCGGTGTCCTAGGCCTCTAGACGATGGGGACAGAAACCTAAAAACTTACCGTTGGTGGAGATAAGCGGGATCGAACCGCTGACCTCTTGCATGCCATGCAAGCGCTCTCCCAGCTGAGCTATACCCCCAGCAGTAAAGACGGGCATTATGATTTAAATTAAAACGTGTGTCAACTACTTTTAAAAACTTTTACTTGCAACTTTTTTAACGATGTAGTGAGCTACGTCATAACAAATCAAATTTGCTTAGCAAAGCATTTGAAGGCGAAATTATACCTAAAGTTCGATAAACTGCAACTATTTTCTTAAATAAAATATTTTTTATGATTAAATTTTGTAGTCATTGTGCGTGCCCTGTTAAACATAAAATTCCAGAGGGCGACAGCAAAGTACGAGCTTGTTGCCCTAAGTGCCAACAAATTCATTATGAAAATCCTAAAATTGTAGGTGGTACTATACCAATTTATCAAAACAAAGTGCTGTTATGTAAGCGTGCGATCGAACCTAGATATGGCTTTTGGACTTTGCCTGCTGGATTTATGGAGCTAAATGAAACCACTGCTGAATGCGCTCTTCGAGAGACCTGGGAAGAAGCTCAAGCCAAAGTAACTTTGGGCCCAGTTTTTACCATATTCGATGTACTTCAAGCCAATCAAGTTCATATTTTTTATCGTGCTTATTTAACTGAACCTATTTTTTGTGCTGGCCCTGAAAGTTTAGACGTGCAATTATTTAGTTTTGATTCAATTCCTTGGAATGACTTAGCTTTTAAAACAGTCGTTAATACTTTACACATCTTCAAAGAAAGTTTAAAAACCGATTTTTTTGGAGTTCATACGGGTCAAGTTGATCAATATTACTCTTGGCAAAAAGATGATTTTATTCCTAATAAATGCTGAATAACTAATGCCTTCTTTTAAACCTACTCTCACCGTTGTTGATCACCCTGATCAGTTTCCTTGCACAAATCACGCCTTTATTAAACCCAATGGTTTGTTGGCCTTTAGTACTCAGATTACTTCAGATTGGTTAAAAATAGCGTATTCAAAAGGCATTTTCCCGTGGTATAACCCAAATGAACCTGTGCTGTGGTGGTCTCCTAACCCACGAGCTGTTTTATATGTGAATGATTTTAAATTGCACCGCTCTTTACATAAAGCGGTGCTTAAAGCCTCCAAACAGATTAATCATCAAGTTAGCCTTAATGCTAATTTTGAAGCGGTGATCCGCGCATGTGCCGAACCAAGAGCCTATGCAGACTCAACTTGGATCAGCGAGCCAATAATTCAAAGTTATTGCGAGCTTCATCGCCAAGGGCTAGCGCATTCAGTTGAATACACAATTAATCGCCAATTGGTGGGCGGTTTATATTGCGTCAGCTTAGGTAAAATGGTTTTTGGTGAAAGCATGTTTGCTCGACAAACCGATGCGTCGAAAATTGCTTTTTCTTTTTTTATTCATTGGTTAAAATTGCAAGGTGTTAAATTGATCGATTGTCAACAATCAACCAATCACCTGAATTTTTTGGGTGCAACAACAATCTCGAGGATAAAGTTTGAAAATGAGTTACAAACCGAAATAAACCGGCCAAATTTAGATTGGCGGCCAAAAACTTTGTACTGGAAAAATGACTAAACCGAAAGAATCTCCATTTTCCACGCTTCAGTTTTATTCAACAGCACAATATCCGTGTAGCTATTTGTCTGGGCATATGGCTCGGTCACAAGTTGCGACGCCCAGTCATTTAATCAACACCGAAGTGTACAGCAATCTTGTGAC
>DIYC01000090.1:22767-27238 GCA_002428895.1 Burkholderiales bacterium UBA6064
CATCTTGTGACCTTAGGCTTTCGACGCAGTGGTCTATTTAACTATAAACCGTATTGTGATCATTGCGACCAATGTATCCCGTATCGCGTAGTAACGTCTAAGTTTGTTCCTACACGAAGCCAAAAGCGAACTTTTAACAAATGGAATCACCTTAAAGAGATCATCTTGCCCTTACAATTTAAGCAAGAGCATTTTAATTTGTTTTTAACGTATCAATCTCATCGCCACCCTGATGGTGGGATGGACGATGATAGTCAAGAGCAATATTCAGATTTTTTAGTTCAAAGTAATGTCAACAGCCAGCTGATCGAATTTAGAGACTCAAATAACCAGTTAAAAATGATTTCTATCGTAGATTATTTAAAAGATGGGCTTTCGTCTGTTTACACATTTTTTGATCCACATGCGCCTTCTGGCTTGGGTATTTACAATATTGTGTGGCAGATTAAACAGTGTTGTTCACTGGGTTTACCTTACTTGTACTTGGGGTATTACATTGAAAACAGCCGAAAAATGAACTATAAACGTCATTTTCAGCCCGCAGAAATTTATCGCAATAAACACTGGCTTAGTTATAAAGCGAATTCATCAGCACATTACGAGTTAAAATAAAGTATTTAATTTCGACAATTTATGATAAGTTTTTTATACGGTTGCATCAAACCCATTTTATTTTTAAAGTCTGCTGAAAGCGCACACCACTTCACCTTACAAACATTAAAAAAAGCCAATCGGTTGGGCTTGTTAAAGTATGCTAGCCCTGCCTCAATTCAAGATCCTATCAAGTTAATGGGAATTTCACTGCCTAATCGCGTTGGGCTTGCTGCTGGATTAGACAAAAATGGTGATTATCTCAGCGAATTAGGCCAACTGGGTTTTGGTTTTATTGAAATAGGTACAGTGACACCTAAACCTCAGCCCGGTAACCCAATACCCAGAATGTTTCGCTTACCTAAGGCAAACGCAATTATTAATCGCATGGGTTTTAATAATCAAGGCGTAGACTATTTGGTGAACAATGTAAAAAACTCCACTTACGCTGGCGTTTTAGGTATTAATATCGGTAAAAATGCAGCAACTTCAGTTGAGCATGCTGTGAATGATTATTTATCTGCGCTAGAAGTTGTGTATGCGTATGGCGATTACGTTACTGTGAATATTTCTTCACCCAATACAAAAAATTTGCGCGATTTACAGTCTCAGGTCTATTTAATGAACTTATTGCAACAATTAAAACAAAAGCAAATTGATTTGGCTCGCGAGCATGGAAAATATACACCAATTGCCATAAAAATTGCCCCTGATCTTGATGACAATGAAGTTAAATCGATTGCAGAATTACTCAAGCAAAACGAAATAGATGGGGTCATAGCAACAAATACAACCATCGACAAAGAATTGGTAAAAGCATTACCTGATGGACAAGAACAAGGCGGATTAAGTGGCCCTCCCGTTCACCAAAAATCTTTGAGGATACATCAACAACTTCGCGCTGAACTTGGCTCACAATTTTCCATTATTGGTGTGGGTGGGATAGAGTCGGGTAAACAGGCTGTTGAAAAAATACGTGCCGGTGCCGATGCCGTTCAAATTTACACGGGGTTAATTTACAAAGGCCCAAGCTTAATTCACGAATGCGCAGCAACCATCGCTTTTAACTGTGTTCCGAAAAAACAACATTGATCTGCGCACTTTATAAAAAAACAAGTGAGCGTAACATAGAAAAACTGAAATTTATCGCAAAGATGCAATGTGCGTGCGTATTGTATTTGCGTCTTTAAAGCGAGAGCCACTGTTAATTGAGTCGAGTAAAACAATCACCAAATCACGACCTGCAATACGTGCTTGCATCACTAAACAGCGACCTGCCTCATTAATATACCCAGTTTTTTGGAGCAAAATTTCCCATTGACCATCACGCACAAGCTTGTTGGTAGTTTTAAAATCAAGAACACCACGTTTAGCGCGAACAGAAAATTGCGGTGAAGTTGAAAATTCTTTAATGATAGGATATTTGGCCGCGTGCATCACCAACCGTGCTAAGTCGTTTGCGGTAGAGCGATTTTCTTCTGATAGCCCAGTTGTTTCTACAAAAGACGTGCTAAACATGCCCAACTGGCTAGCCACAGCATTCATAGTTGCCACCATGGCAGTTAAACCACCAGGATAGGTACGGCCTAAGGCAGCGGCAGCTCGGTTTTCAGAAGACATTAATGCAAGATGAATTAAATCACGGCGGGTAAATGTATCGCCTGCTTTGAGACGAGAACCTGTATGTTTGTAATAGTCGTAATCCTCTTTAGTTAGCGTAATGTACTCATCAAGATCTAAATTCGCTTTTAAAGTCACCAAAACTGTCATAATTTTGGTAATCGATGCAATAGGGAGCGCGACATGAGGGTTTTTAGCAAAAAGAACTTCGTGAGTGTTGACATCGGCAACCAAGGCGACTGAACTGTCTAAATTTAAAGGGTCGTGCGCTGCACCTAGGCCAATTTTTGCCCCTTCAGAAGATTGTGCGGCAACAATTGTGGCAAAAAATAAGAAAAAAAGCACAACACTGCAGTGCAGCATAAAAATAGTAAATTTTTGCTTTAAAAAAGAATCACTGTTTTTAAGCGAATTTGCAGAAATATGTAGAGCTATTAAAGTATTTTTGTTCATAACCTTTTAACCAAAATATTTTTACAAAATCAGTAAGCACTTTACAATTAGCATATAGAAAAACTACCCTGAACGTCAAATCAATTCAAGTACTTCCAATTAGTGACTAATTAAATCATTTTGTTCCATTTTTTATCGTCTACGTAGTCATCGGCATTCTAACGTTAAAGCAATTGTCTTTGAAGACTATCGAAGCCTAGAATGGTGCCTTTAATCAACAACGATCGTCCAGAGCCGAACTATAATTTTGAATTTACTTAAATTATATTGACACATTGATTCAGACAAGTATCATTTGCAGAGTTGGTTGTGCAGCGCATCATTTTATGGCGTTCCATGACTTACGAATTATAAACTATAAAGCTGTAGCAACAACTTAGGAGCAAAGTATGTTAAGTCCAGAACAAATAATTGAAATTCAGAAGTCTCAAATTGCAGCCCTGGTTAGTCTTGGTCAAAAATCTTTTTCTAACATTGAAAAAGCGGTTGAGCTTAACATGTCGACTGCGCGTAATGCGCTTGATGATGGCGCCCAAGCAATTAAATCAATATTTGACGTGAAAGACGTTCAAGAACTAATGGCCGTTTCTTCGAGCATTTCTCAACCTATCGCCGAAAAAGCCTTAGGTTATGGCAAGGAAGTTTATTTACTTTCATCAGGAATTGCAACAGACACCGTTAAGGTATTTGAAGACCGTCTTGCAGAAGGTAATAAAAAACTTGTTGAGATTTTTGAGTCAGCCAGTAAAAATGCTCCTGCTGGTTCAGAAAGTGCTGTTGCAATGATGAAATCTGCCATTACAGCAGCCAATAGTGCTTACGATTCAATTAGCAAGGCAGCGAAGCAAGTTGTTGAAATGACCGAAAGCAATGTCAACACTGCTGCTAATTCTGCAGTTAAAGCTGCTAAAGCGACTTCTGCTAGCAAAAAAGCAGCATAAATTCGACTCTGTTGTTCCTAAAAAGCCAGGTTAATCCTGGCTTTTTTATTGTACATTTTTCCGAAGAAGTCTTTTTATTGCACATCAACCACTTCACTTTGTCTTAATTGACCCAACGCATTCAGATAGTAACGCCCAAAAGATAAAGCAGATAAAACGGGTACGATGAGTAAAATGGGAGGGATAAAACTTAGCAGCGCACATATAAAAGCGATTACCCAAGTTTTAAAATCATCTTGTTTTGAAATAATTGCGATCTCTTTTTGAGTTGCATGCTCAGACAACGCATCAAACCGCATAAGTGTCCGCAACATGTAAGCAGTTAAAAACACTGGCAAAATAAAAGCCACGCCAGGTATAAACCACAAAGGAATCGAAATAAGCCAGAAGACTAAAAACTTAGTGAATACTTTAATGGCAAAAAAAACAGTGGTGCTGATTCCAATCTCACTGTGCCGATGTATACCCATTACGTGTTTAGACTCTAAAAACCGAATGACGGGTGGCATCACATAAATGCCCGCTAAAAAGACTGCAGTGCCCACCACAATTGGCCACAGTAACCCAAACACAGTTAAAGGCAATAAAATACTTTTAAGCAATGTGAGTAAAAAAAGCTCATCCCCTACTGCAACGGTCATGTCAAACCCCATCGAATTTAAGAAAGAGTTTGCCCATTGAATCCCCCATTCGAATGCAAACCAAAATAAAATAAGCCAAAATACAACAGATAATGCGATTGAAGTCAGCGTTAACGAAAGCATTTTTGGTCGAAATGTATCGAATGTAGACTTAATTAATACTTCGATTGGGTTCATTCAAGATTCCTTTGATTCATTCATTAAGTTACCTGATTAGCACCTTAC
>DIYC01000106.1:0-1193 GCA_002428895.1 Burkholderiales bacterium UBA6064
ATAAGGCACTTTGTGTCGCTCTTTTTCTCTTCCGTATTCATCAGTAAGTAGCACCTCACCTGAACGAGAAATAACAATTTGCTCTGACTTACTGTTGGTCACGTATCGCATGGTTGAAGTAAAACGTACAATTCCATTCGACTTTGCTTCGATATTTGAAGCTACAGCAGCACGTGATGCCGCACCACCAATGTGAAATGTTCGCATTGTTAATTGCGTTCCTGGTTCGCCAATTGACTGAGCGGCAATAACGCCCACAGCTTCACCAATATTGACTAAATAGCCTCGACCCAGATCACGACCATAGCACTTAGCACATAGACCAAATCGTGTTTCACAACTTAAAGGGGTACGAACACGAACCTCATCAATTCCCAATTGATCGATTAAATCTACAGCATCTTCATCTAACAAAAATCCAGGTTCTAGAACATTTTCGAGCGTTTCAGGATTAATTACTTCAGCAACAAGAACCCTGCCTAATATACGATCACGCAAAGCCTCAATCACTTCACCACCTTCAACGAGCGCCTTCATTGCAACACCGGAATCTGTGCCACAATCGTCTTCAACGACCACAAGATCTTGGGTGACATCGACCAATCTTCTTGTTAGATATCCCGAATTTGCGGTTTTCAAAGCAGTATCGGCCAAACCCTTTCGTGCACCATGGGTTGAGATGAAGTACTGTAAAACGTTTAAGCCTTCTCTAAAGTTTGCAATAATCGGGGTTTCAATAATAGAACCATCTGGTTTAGCCATTAGGCCCCGCATTCCTGCCAATTGGCGAATTTGCGCTGCTGAACCCCTAGCACCCGAGTCTGCCATCATGTAAATGGCATTGAATGATTCTTGCCTAACTTGATTACCATTGCGATCGATCACGGGCTCTGTAGACAGATGCTCCATCATGGCCTTACCAACCTGATCACCCGCACGACCCCAAATATCAACCACTTTGTTATATCGTTCACCCTGAGTTACAAGACCAGATGAATACTGAGCTTGAATTTCTTTAACTTCTTTTTCAGCATCGTCAATAATTTTTCGTTTAGCCTCAGGAATAACCATGTCGCCCATTGCAATTGATATGCCTCCGCGCGTGGCCAACTTAAAACCAGTTTGCATCAGGTTGTCTGCGAATATGACGGTGTCACGCAATCCACAACGCCTAAAAGATGCATTAATTAAGC
>DIYC01000106.1:1367-3474 GCA_002428895.1 Burkholderiales bacterium UBA6064
CCGTGTCTTTTAGGCCACAGCGGCGGAAACTTTCATCCACTAACTTTGAAATTTCTTTTTTCTTTAATGCACGATTAATTAACGAAAAAGGCAACCCTGCTGGCAGTATTTCAGAAAGAAATGCGCGACCTACAGTGGTTTCAACTAGACTTCGAGTAAAAGAAAGTTCTTTAGTTTCTGGATTTTTTGTATATTCTTTGATTCGTACTGATATTTTCGTATTTAACGTGACCAACTTGCTATCGTAAGCCCTTCTTAGTTCATTGATATCTGCAAAAATCATGCCTTCGCCAGGTGCATTCACCGCTTCTCGCGTTGAGTAATACAAACCTAAGACGATGTCTTGTGAGGGCACAATGGAAGGCTCTCCGTTTGCTGGAAATAATACATTATTGGAAGCCAACATCAACGTTCTTGCTTCGATTTGAGCTTCTAATGAGAGTGGCACGTGAACTGCCATTTGATCGCCGTCAAAGTCAGCATTAAAAGCCGCACACACCAGAGGATGAAGTTGAATTGCTTTACCCTCAATTAATACTGGCTCAAATGCTTGAATACCTAAACGATGCAACGTAGGTGCTCTGTTCAGCATTACAGGATGCTGACGAATGACTTCTTCGAGTATGTCCCAAACAATTGATTCTTGATTTTCTACGAATTTTTTTGCTTGCTTAATGGTCGATACGATGCCCATCACTTCGAGACGATTAAAGATGAACGGCTTAAATAATTCAAGTGCCATTAACTTGGGTAAGCCACACTGATGCAATTTTAATTGAGGACCAACAACAATCACTGAACGACCGGAGTAATCGACACGCTTTCCAAGTAAGTTTTGTCTAAAACGACCGCCCTTTCCTTTGATCATGTCGGCAAGTGATTTTAGAGGTCGTTTATTCGCACCCGTCATTGCCTTACCGCGTCGACCATTATCAAGTAATGAATCAACAGACTCTTGTAGCATTCGCTTTTCATTGCGAACAATAATTTCAGGCGCATTCAGTTCAAGAAGTCTTTTAAGGCGATTATTTCTGTTAATCACTCTGCGATACAAATCATTTAAGTCAGACGTAGCAAATCTTCCACCATCAAGAGGAACGAGTGGCCTCAGTTCGGGCGGCAGCACAGGCAAAACTTCAAGTATCATCCACTCGGGTTTTATTCCAGATTTTTGGAATCCTTCAAGAACCTTTAAACGTTTAGCTATTTTTTTGATCTTGGCTTCTGAATTAGTCACCTGAAGTTCGTCTCTTAAAGAGTCAACTTCTTTATCAATTTCAATACCCTGAAGCAACTCTTTAACAGCCTCAGCACCCATTGCAGCCCTAAAATCATCTCCATATTCTTCAAGTTTTGATAAATAATCCTCTTCAGTCATGAGCTGCCCGCGCTTTAACGGTGTCATACCTGGATCTGTAACAACAAAACCTTCGAAATATAAAATACGCTCGATATCACGCAAAGTCATATCCAATACCATACCTAAACGTGATGGCAAAGATTTTAAAAACCAAATATGCGCAACAGGTGAGGCCAAATCGATGTGACCCATACGCTCACGTCTAACTTTGGCCAACGTGACTTCAACGCCACATTTTTCACAAATGACTCCACGGTGTTTTAATCGTTTGTATTTACCACATAAACATTCATAATCTTTAATAGGCCCAAAAATTTTTGCACAGAATAAGCCTTCTCTCTCTGGCTTAAAAGTTCTGTAATTAATGGTTTCTGGTTTTTTTACCTCGCCGAAAGACCAAGAACGAATTCTGTCAGGTGAAGCAACTGCAATTTTTATGCTATCAAACTGTTCGTCTTGTTGAACTTGTTTGAAAAGATCGAGCAATGCTTTCATTTAATTACCTCCGTCACGACCGGCTTAATTGCGGTCAAGATCAATATCAATGCCTAATGAACGTATTTCTTTTACAAGAACGTTAAATGATTCAGGCATGCCCGCATCAATCGTATGATCTCCTTTCACAAGATTTTCATACACTTTCGTTCTTCCAGTTACGTCATCTGACTTAACCGTTAGCATTTCTTGTAAAACATAAGATGCGCCGTATCGTTCTAAGGCCCAAACTTCCATCTCACCAAAACGCTG
>DIYC01000105.1:0-1043 GCA_002428895.1 Burkholderiales bacterium UBA6064
ATTGAGGGGGTTGTACGCGCCCCTTCTGAATTTTCAATCACACGAGTTTGTCCGCCTTCGATGACAGCAACGCATGAGTTAGTTGTTCCTAGGTCAATCCCGATAACCTTTGCCATAATAATTTGCTCCAAACGATTTTTATTAATTGATAGATAAGATCAAACTGAATAATTTCAAGACCTTTTACGCTTTTAATTTCACTGCGAAACAATGACCAAAGCAGGGCGAAGCACCCGCTCGTTGAGGAGATAACCCTTTTGCATGACATCGACCACCTGATTTGAAGCAACCGGGGGTTGTTGAGAGTTACCAGGGACAGCCGACACCGCTTGATGCCGATTCGGATCAAATTTTTCACCTTTAGGGTAGATGGCCTGCACTTTGCCGCGTTCAAAGGCATGTTCTAATTGTCTTAAAGTAGCCAACACCCCTTCCAAAAGCGTTTCTAGGGTTTGCTCTTTAAGGGCTAATGCAGCTTCAAGGCTATCTTTAACTGGCAACAAGGCTTCAGCAAACCCTTCAATCGCATACTTATGAGCTTTGTTAATTTCTTCAGCATGCCGCCTACGCGAATTTTCAAGCTCGGCCGCTAAACGCAAAAAAGATTCTTTCTGATTGGTTAATTCCTGTTGCGTTGCATTGAGTTCAAGCTGCAACTGGTTGACTTGACTCTCAAACGGGTTTTGATTGGATAGCGTGCTCTCACCTTCTGGCGTCACATCAGCCTGAGTGGCTTGGCTTTCAACCGATTGAGAATAAGTGGCATCGGACTGCTTTTTACTTTGAGCTTGATCTTGAATATGCTGATATTGAGCCACTTTTTCTTGACCATCTTGATGTGTTTCTTGGCCTAACGGGTCTGACATGATTAACCTCCGAAATAATCTGAACTTACTAGCCACTTAGTTTGGGACTAATTGGCGTATTTCAACTCTTGATCTAAAAAAATGAATTCAAAATAAAAAAACACAAACAAAACAAAGTACTTATTAAAAAAGCAAATTGTATTCATTAAACTGGCCGTGTCTTCATCATCTGATTGG
>DIYC01000105.1:1254-2573 GCA_002428895.1 Burkholderiales bacterium UBA6064
ACCTTTGAAGTTGTTGATTCACTTCCTGTTGTTCACTTTGAGACACAGGCCAACCCTGCAAATGCTGCTGGCACAGCTTAAACATCATGGTTTGTGCCAAATCACTGGCATTTAAACACTGAATGTAATTAAACTGCTTGCCACCTGCATGCAAAAAAACCTCTCGACCTTCTTGATTCATTTCTTCGAGCGTTTCCAAACAATCGGACAAAAAACCTGGGCAAAATACATCGACGCGATTCAGCCCTGCAGCACCCAATTGTTTTAAGGTTTGATCCGTATAGGGCTGCAACCATTTGGCTTTACCAAACCGACTTTGAAACGTAATCCGATACTGAGCTTGACTCAAGCCTAAAGCTTGCGCCAATAAACGCCCTGTTTTGTAACACTCGCAATGATAGGGATCACCCTTAAGCAACGTCATTTCAGGGACACCATGAAAACTCATCAGAAATAAGTCACCTTGATCAAAATTGGGTTTACCCAATTGATCCCAACTGCGTTGGACATGTTGAGCCAATGCTTGAATGTATGCGGGATGATCATGATAGTGTTTAACAAACCGGAACTCTGGGACGTTCCTGACTGATTTAAACCAATCACAGACTGCATCAAATACGGAAGCTGTAGTTGATGCGGCATACTGCGGGTATAATGGCAGCACTAAAATACGGTCAAACCCATTGGCGCGTAGTTCATTTAAACGATTGGGCACGCTGGGTTCACCATAACGCATTGCCAATTCAACTCGAACTACAAATTGTTCAGCGTTCAATCGAGCTTGCAAACTGTGTGCTAACTGCTGACCATAAACCAACAAAGGTGAGCCATGTTCAGTCCAAATGGTTTGATATTTTGCTGCGGACTTTGCTGGCCGAAATGGCAAAATAAAACCATTCAATAGAATGCGCCATAGGAATTGAGGAATTTCAACCACTCGCGGATCAGACAAAAACTGCCGTAAATAAGGCCTTACTTCCTGAGCAGTCGGCTTTTTTGGGGTACCTAAGTTCACAAGTAAAACGGCTGTTTTAAGTGGGTCGCCGTGGCTGTAAGGGCTTTCAGATCGCACTGATTTAACTCAAAAAAATAATTGTTCCACAGTATACAAGATGAAAAATCATTTTCAGTCATCTCGTAAGGTCTTCTGCGATTTATACTTTCGATACAACTCTGCAAATTGCATATGACAAAAAAACAAATCTCCTCTATTGCTGTTTTTGGTAAGCACTGCCCCAAAGCCCCGCCCTTATGGAAAGGCGCAGCGCACTTATTGCAAGCGCATGGCTATCGTGTTCTCGTTGACGAAACAACTGATG
>DIYC01000116.1:0-3228 GCA_002428895.1 Burkholderiales bacterium UBA6064
TTTGGCGTTGGCTCGGGTTTTGGTGCTGAGGGCGGAGTGGCTCGTGTTGAGGCAGACTGCGCTGGCGGTGGTGCAATTGCTGAAGGGTCATCAACAATATTACGTACCATTGACAATTTTGTTAGTGCGGCTGAATTGCTGCCATCGAGCTGGAGCGCTTTGTCATAGGATTGGCTTGCTAATTTGGCGTAAATGTCGCCTAAGTTCTCGTAAGCGGTGGCATAGCTAGGATGAGTACGAATTGCCATTTCAAGAGATTCTTTGGCTTTTTCGTAGTCACCTTGACCGGCGTGGAGCACAGCCAGGTTGTTATAAGGTTCAGGTAGATCCGGGTAGTCGCGTGTAAGCTCGGTAAAGACGGTAATTGCTTGGTCGACTTTTTGCATTTCAGTGAGAATTAACCCTTTAAAGAAACGCATTTGAGCGTTTTTAGGGTTATTACTGAGTAGCGAATTAATTTTATCGAGAGCATCGTTTAGTTTTCGTTCTTGAATTAAAACCTTAACTTCTTCAACGGGATTGGCCAGTACTGGCAAAGGGTTGCCGATCGAAGCAAGCCAAATAGCCACACTGACCAGCGCAGCGATTTTCTTTTTTGAAAAACGATGATTAAAAGCTTTGTACGATTGATGTTGCTTATTTCGCATGCTAATTAGTTGCATTTAAGTGCCTTTAAGTTCCGAACCTTCGGAGATGAGTTAGGTCTGCATCAATGCGCAATGATATAATATGGCTTTTATTGTACCAAGTCAAAGCACATAAAGCTCACATTTTCTCACATACTCAAGCTAGCACTCAACTTTTTTTAGTGTCAGGCTAGCAAAAACAATTTATTTTATATGCAAAGTCCTTTCGTTTTATACAATTCGATTGCTCGAACAAAGCAAGTTTTTGTGCCGATTCATGCAAAACAAGTCAAACTCTATGTTTGTGGCATGACAGTTTATGATTTTTGTCATTTAGGTCATGCGCGTGTCATGGTCGTTTTTGATTTGCTAAAAAGGTGGTTGGTTTCACAGGGTTACCAAGTTTTGTATGTGCGCAACATTACCGACATTGATGATAAAATTATTCGCCGTGCTCTTGAAAATAAAGAGCCTATTCGGCAATTAACCGATCGATTCATTCAAGCGATGCATGAAGATGCTGAGGCTTTAGGGGTATTAAAGCCTGACCATGAGCCACGTGCAACAGAATTTGTTCCGGATATGCTTGCCATGATTAGCCGTTTAATTGAAAATAATCTGGCCTATCAGGATCAAAATGGTGATGTTTTGTTTTCGGTACGTAGTTTTCCAAACTATGGCCAATTGTCAGGTAAAAGTTTAGATGATTTGCGCGCTGGCGAACGTGTCGAGATTTCAAGTTTTAAGCAAGATCCACTAGACTTTGTTTTGTGGAAATCAGCTAAATTGGAAGAGCCACAAGAAGTTAAATGGTCTTCTCCTTTTGGCGAAGGTCGGCCCGGCTGGCACATCGAATGTTCTGCCATGAGTTGTAAGTTATTAGGACATCATTTTGATATCCATGGTGGTGGTGCCGATTTACAGTTTCCTCATCATGAGAATGAAATTGCTCAGAGTGTTGGAGCAACTGGCGACAAATTTGCAAATTACTGGGTTCACAATGGTTTTGTGCGTGTAGAGCGTCAGGGTCAAGCTGAGAAAATGTCTAAATCGTTGGGTAACTTTTTCACTATTCGCGATTTGCTTAAACAGTATGACCCCGAAGTCATTCGATTTTTTATTCTTAGAGCGCATTATCGTAGCCCATTAACTTATTCTGAATCACATATTGAAGACGCTAAGCAAGCACTTTCTCGACTTTACAAAGCGGTTGGAAGTGTTCAAGCCTGTGAAGCAATGAATTGGCAAGTTATTTGTCCTGATGGTGTTCGTTTTCAAGAGGCGATGAATGATGATTTAAATACACCCTTGGCGGTTTCAGTGTTATTTGATATGGCTTCAGAAGTGAATCGGACAGGTTCGCGTGAATTGGCTGTTCAGCTTAAAACTTTGGCCAATGTTTTGGGTTTGTTGACTCGAACAGATCAGCAGTTTTTTCAAGCCAATGTGGGAATGAATAATGAGTTAAGTGTTGAATACATTCAGGCATTGATTGAGCAGCGTAACCAAGCAAAAGCCGATAAACAATTTGCTCGTGCCGATGAAATTAGGCAGCAGCTTTTGCAGCAAGGTGTTGCTCTCGAAGATGGGCGAGGCGGAACAACATGGCGAAAAGTGTAACCAACGATCCTTTTGCGCCTAGTTATTGGAATCAAGCTTGCGATCATTTAGTTGCAGTCTCAGATCAATGGTGTCAGCTAATCATGAAATTTCCTGATCGAGCACTCAGATCGCGCGGAAAACCTTTTGAAACGCTGGTGCGTTCGGTGATTGGTCAGCAAATCTCTGTGAAAGCTGCCGAAACGGTCTGGCGAAAACTGGTCGATGCGCTTGGTGATGAATTGAATGCGATGGTGCTTGGGCAAGCTGACCCCAATCTGTTGAGGCAAGCGGGTTTGTCGCGGCAAAAAATAACTTATTTAGCGGCTTTATGTGACTTTGATCAACAAGGTGGGCTTGATTTATCGCTTCTTAATCGGCTTTCAGATGAGCAAGTTGTACAACATTTGATTCAAGTGAAGGGCATTGGGCAATGGACCGCTCACATGTTGATGATTTTTTCGCTGATGCGGCCCAATATATGGCCTGTTGATGATGCGGGTTTACGTAAAGCAATTTGTATCGTGTTTAATCATGGCCAGCCTATCAATCGAAAACAGGCTGCTGATTTTGGTTCTACCGTGACGCCTTGGAGAACGGTAGCTTGCTGGTACTTATGGCGAAGCCTTGATCCCAATGTAGTTGATTATTAAGAGACAACAATGAAACAAACTTTTTTAGATTTTGAAGCCCCGATTGCAGACTTAAATAATAAAATTAATGAGTTGAGATTAGTTCAAGATGGGTCGGCTGTTGATTTGAATGAAGAAATAAAACGATTAGAAAAAAAATGTAATACGCTTACTAAAGATTTATATGCCAAATTAACTCCCTGGCAAATTTCTCAAGTAGCGCGGCATCCACAGCGTCCTTACACTCTCGATTATATTGAGCATGTTTTTAACGACTTTTATGAATTGCATGGCGATCGACATTTTGGCGATGATGCGTCAATTGTTGGTGGTCTTGCTCGGCTTGAACAGGAGTCGGTGATGGTGATTGG
>DIYC01000116.1:3396-7466 GCA_002428895.1 Burkholderiales bacterium UBA6064
AGTCGGTGATGGTGATTGGTCACCAAAAAGGTCGCGACGTGCGCGAGCGTACCTTGCGTAATTTTGGTATGTCTCGACCAGAAGGTTACCGCAAAGCGTTGCGGTTAATGAAAACAGCAGAAAAGTTCGGCATCCCAGTAATTACTTTAGTCGATACGCCAGGGGCTTTCCCTGGTATTGATGCCGAAGAGCGTGGCCAGTCTGAGGCAATTGGTCGCAATTTAATTGAGATGGCGCAATTGCAAGTGCCGATTGTCAGTTGTATTATTGGTGAAGGTGGGTCGGGTGGTGCACTGGCCTTGGCGGTTGCTGATCACGTCATGATGCTTGAGTATAGTACTTACTCGGTCATTTCTCCCGAAGGCTGCGCTTCCATTTTGTGGCGCAGTGCTGATAAAGCAGCCGATGCCGCTGAGGCTTTAGCAATTGTAGCGCCACGTTTGTTAAAGTTAGGCTATGTGCAAGAGGTGGTACCTGAAGCAATGGGAGGGGCTCATCGCAATTATCGTAAAACGGCGGGTCATCTAAAAAATGCTTTATTGGCGGCACTAACCCGTTTAAAATCGATGCAGCTCGACGAGTTGCTCACTGAGCGTCACCAAAAATTGATGCGATATGGCACATTTAAAGATTCAGTTTAATTTTAATTTAGTTTATTGTTAATACCATTTAGGCCAATGATAGAACCACATATAAAAATACCCAGTCGAGAAGACATTCTTTCTGTTCTCAGAGCAGCAACAGGGCCCTTAACTCGCGAGCAAGTGTATGACAGCCTAAAGCTTACCGAAGAGCAAGTCCCCATTATAGAGCGTCGCTTGCGAGCCATGGAACGTGATGGCCAACTCATGCCGAATCGCAAAGGTTTGCTGTTGCTGTCTACAAAATTAGATTTTGTTGCTGGGCGGGTAGTGGGTCATCGTGATGGGTTTGGCTTTTTAATTCGTGATGACAAGGGGCCCGACGTGTTTTTGTCTTCACGAGAAATGCAAAAAATTTTACATGGGGATAGAGTATTAGTTCGCATCATTGGAACTGACCAGCGAGGCAAGCCAGAAGGCACTATCGTCGAGGTAACTGAACGCAAAACCAATCGTTTGGTGGGTCGTCTGGTTTGTGAACGTGGTATTTTACTTGTTGTTCCAGAGGATCAACGAATTAAGCATGATATTTTGGTGTCGCCTGGTGATAATGTGTCAGCCACTCCAGGTCAAATTGTGAGCGTGCAAATTATCGAGCAACCTACTCGGCATTGCCAACCGATTGGTAAAGTGGTTGAGGTGTTAGGTGAGCTTGATGACCCTGGGATGGAAATTGAAATCGCAGTCAGAAAGTTTCAAGTACCGTACGAATTTTCTGAAGAGTTGCTTGCCAAAACACGTTTAATTCCGAATGAAGTTCAGCACGATGATTTGCAAAGCCGTGTCGATTTGCGCGATGTGCCTTTTGTTACCATCGACGGTGAAGATGCGCGTGACTTTGATGATGCTGTGTTTTGTATGCCCGCTGAAGGGGTTAAAGGGGGGTGGCGTTTACTTGTGGCAATTGCAGATGTAAGTCATTATGTTAAGCCTAGTAGCCTAATTGACCAAGAAGCCATTAAACGGGGTACTTCGGTTTATTTTCCTCGTCGTGTTATCACCATGTTGCCAGAAAAGCTGTCGAATGGTTTGTGTTCTTTAAATCCCGGTGTTGATCGTTTAACTTTGGTATGCGACATTGTTTTTGGCCCCAAAGGTGCAATTAAAGCCTATCAATTTTATAAGGCTGTTATTTATTCGCATGCTCGTCTCACTTACAACCAAGTGTGGGATGCATTGTCTGATCCGCAAAGCCCTTCAGCCCTTGAGCTGGGTGAATTAAATACTCAGATCGATAATTTATATGTGTTGTACCAAGTGTTGGTCGACTTACGAAAACGTCGAGGTGCCATGGAAATTGACACCATTGAGACGCAGGTGATTCTCGATCCATATGGCAAAATCGATAAAATTTTGCCCAAGAGCCGAAATGATGCGCATCGCATTATCGAAGAGTGTATGTTGGCAGCCAACGTATGCGCAGCTGATTTTTTAGAGCGCACCAAGCATCCAGGGTTATACCGTGTTCATGAAGGGCCAACTGAAGACAAATTAGCCAATTTACGGGTGTTTTTGAAAAACGTGGGTCTACATTTAGGCGGTGGTGACACGCCCACTGCAAAAGATTATGCGGCAGTGATTGAGCAAATTCAAAATCGCCCCGATAAGCAGTTGCTTCAGACCATGTTGTTAAAATCGATGCAACAAGCCATTTATACGCCCCATAATTCTGGTCATTTTGGTTTGGCCTATCCTGCTTACACGCATTTTACATCACCGATTCGTCGCTATCCAGATTTAATGGTTCATCGTGCAATTAAAGCCTTACTCGAAGGCGATCGCTACACTCCTGAAAGTTTAAGTGACTCTGAGGATGCCTTTGAGTCGCAAAGCCCAGGCGTTAAAGAAGTAATTTCTCGATGGGAACAAGCAGGTAATTGGTTTTCATCGGCCGAGCGACGAGCTGATGAAGCGTCTCGAGACGTGCTTAACTGGCTTAAATGTTTTTTCATGAAAGAAAAAGTAGGCGATTCATTTAAAGGGCATGTGACGGGTGTTACTTCGTTCGGTTTATTTGTTACCTTAGATAACTTATATGTGGAAGGTTTGGTGCATGTCTCGGAACTGGGCAGTGAGTACTTTCAATTTAACGAGGCTTTGAATGAGCTTCGTGGTGAACGAAGTGGTATTCGTTTTCGCTTAACTGACGAAATTCAAGTGCAGGTTTCAAGAGTTGACTTGGATGCCCGCCGCATTGAATTTAGAGTGGTTCAAGGGATGAAATTTGCTCCTGGGGCTAGCGAGCCCCAAGGTCAAGTAGGTTCTAGTGCAAAATTTGGGAAAATGAGTGCCCGTCGCAAAAGAGCTTCTCAGCAAGAACAAGAAGTTGCCTCTGTAGGCATTGTGCTTCCTGTGAAGCCACCTAGCTCACGGGGCGAAAATAAAAAGCGTGCAGCCAAAGAAAGCAGAGACAAAAGCGTGGCCGAGAAAAAACGCAAAGAAGAAATTCAAAAAGTGAAGCGTTTGCGAAAAGGCTAAGTGAGCTAGACTAAAATATCTGGTTGGCTGTCGCTTTTATTTAGGAAACTTGTGGCTTATTTATTTGGATTTCATGCTGTGTTGGCTCGGGCTAAGCAAGCTGCCCAGTCAATTGATCAGGTTTGGTTTGATCAAAGTCGAAAAGACAAACGGATGCAACAAGCAATTGATCGTTTGGTTCAGGCGGGTGCGCGGTGCACCCCAGTGCACGCTGAACACCTGGATGAGTTGGTGCAACACACCAAGCATCAAGGATTGGTTGCTTTGGTGCAAGAATTGCAGCAGGCTGCCAGTTTAAACGAAATTGTGTCTCAACACGGTGACAATTTACTGTTGCTAATTCTTGATGGTATTACAGACCCTCATAATTTAGGGGCTTGTCTTCGCTCAGCCGATGCAGCGGGTGTGCATGCTGTTATCTTACCTAAAGATAAATCAGTGGGCATCACCCCAGTGGTTTCTAAAGTGGCTTCAGGTGCGGCTGAAGCCATTCCGGTGTTTTATGTCACCAATTTAGCGCGCACTTTAAAAGAGATTCAAGAACAAGGGGTATGGTGTTTGGGTGCGGCGGATCAGGCAGAAACATCATTGTATCAACTGAATTTAAAACGTGGCCCTTTGGCTTGGGTGTTGGGTGCAGAAGGGCATGGCTTGCGGCGTTTAACGCGTGAAAATTGTGACCAGTTGGTTGCTATCCCGATGCAAGGTACGGTTGAAAGCTTAAATGTTTCGGTGGCTGCAGCGTTGTGTCTGTATGAAACGGTGCGACAAAAAATATGGGCACACGCTTCTTCTTAAACATTTCATTTTTTAAATTCAATTATGCAAGAAACACTTGTCTTAAGCAGCGCCGATGACGAACAAATCACTTTGGGTCTTTACGCAGAAAAAGCTTATTTAGACTATGCGATTTCTGTTGTCAAAGGCCGGGCATTGCCCGACTGTACTGTG
>DIYC01000116.1:7660-12620 GCA_002428895.1 Burkholderiales bacterium UBA6064
GCCCGACTGTACTGACGGCCAAAAGCCGGTTCAACGACGAATTTTACATGCGATGAATGAAATGGGTTTGTCTACTGGCGCTAAACCAGTTAAATCAGCTCGTGTTGTGGGTGATGTGCTTGGTAAGTATCATCCTCATGGTGATCAAGCTGCTTACGATGCCATGGTTCGAATGGCGCAAAGCTTTACACTTCGATACCCGTTGGTTGATGGTCAGGGTAACTTTGGTAGCCTAGATGGCGATGGTGCTGCCGCGATGCGATATACCGAAGCTAGATTAACGCCTATCGCAGCGCTGTTGTTAGATGAAATTAATCAAGGTACGGTCGATTTTGTCCAAAATTATGATGGTAGCTTTCAAGAACCTAAGTTGTTACCAGCACGTTTACCTTTTGTGCTATTAAATGGTGCCTCTGGTATTGCAGTAGGTATGGCCACTGAAATTCCACCACATAATTTAAACGAAGTGGCTCAAGCCACAATTAAGTTAATTCGTAACCCGTCTGCTACTTTGGAGGAATTGTTGCTGTTGTTACCAGGCCCCGATTTCCCTGGGGGTGGCCAAATTATTAGCTCAAATCAAGTGCTTCATGATGTGTATGCCAGTGGTAAAGGTTCAATTCGAGTGCGCGCAAGGTGGGTGCAAGAAGATCTGGCTAAAGGGCAGTGGCAATTGGTCATTTACGAGTTGCCCCCATCCGTTTCAAGTGCCAAAGTGCTACAAGAAATTGAAGAGCTGTCTAACCCAAAAATTAAATTGGGTAAAAAGTCTTTATTGCCCGAGCAGCAACATTTAAAAGCAAAAATTTTGTCTTTGCTTGATTCTGTCCGTGACGAATCGGGTAAAGAGGCGGCGGTTCGTTTGGTTCTAGAACCAAAGTCTCGCAATGTCCACATAGAGGAATTGATTCATTTTTTACTCACCTACACCTCTTTAGAAACTAATGTTTCAATTAACTTAGTGACGATTAGCAAAGAGGGCCGACCAGGGCAACGCGGATTGATTGAAATACTTCGCGATTGGATTGCGTTTCGACGAGAAACTGTGGTTAAACGATGCCAGCATCGTTTAGTACATGTGGAACACAGAATACATATTTTAGAAGGTCGTTTAATTGTTTGGTTGAATATTGACGAGGTGATCGCAGTGATTCGTCAGTCTGAAGATCCTAAGCATGATTTAATTCAACGCTTTCAGCTTTCCGATCAACAAGCTGAAGATATTCTTGATATTCGATTAAGGCAGTTGGCACGATTAGAAAAAATTAAAATTGAAAAAGAGCTTCAGCAACTTCACACTGAGCAAGCTGAATTACAAGGATTGTTGGGTGATGAAGGTCGATTGTGGCGTCAAATTGTAGCAGAAATTCGCAAAGATGCAGGTGTTCACGGGGATGCGCGACGAACTCAGGTTGAACCAGCTAAAGCGGCTAGTTTAGAACTGAAAGTGGTTTCAGAGCCTATGACCGTTGTGGTTTCAAATAAATTTTGGGTGCGCAGCCGTCAGGGGCATCAGCATGATGTTCAATTATTCAATTTTAAGGTGGGCGACTCACTCTACGGTTTATTTGAATGCCATACCACCGATCAACTTTATTTTTTTGGGGAACAATCGGCGGCAGGGAAAGTATTTAGTGTCCCTGTTGGTGTTTTACCCGGTGGACGTGGTGATGGTGTTCCCGCTCAAAGTTTACTCGACTTACCTAGTGGGGGTGCGATTGCTCACGCGTTGGTGGTTAGTGATAAGGTCAATATACTTCTTGCTTGTAGCCACGGTTATGGGTTTTGCGCCACGGCAGAAAACATGCAAAGCCGAGTCAAAGGAGGTAAAAATTTTATTTCCATAACCCCCGATGATTTTGTTCTTAAACCACAAGCTTTGCTCGATAGCGATGCATATGTTGTGGTGTTGTCAAGCAGTGGGCGTATCAATGTGTTTGAAGTTTCAGAGCTTAAAACGCTAAACAGTGGTGGCAAGGGTGTGCAGTTGATGCCTTTAGAGGACAATGAAACTTTAATTGGATGTATTGCTTTTGGGCTTCATGATGGGGTTTTGTTTGTCGGTAAAGGCCGAAGCGGTAAAACACAAACTTTACAACGAAGAAGCGCTGATTTAATGCAGTATTTCGGAAAACGTGGTCGCAAGGGTAAACGTTTTGAATCTAAGTTTCTGCCCACTTCGCTTGAAAAAATAGTTCCCTAGACTTGAAATTTGAGTGATTAATCTCCATCTACTTACCAAGTTATTCAGAATCTAAACATCCTTGTCAAATCAATTCTGCCAATTTGGAGTAAAAATGGGATCTATGAAAGAAACGCTGGGTTTTCAAACCGAAGTTAAGCAGCTATTAAGCTTGATGATTCATTCTTTATACTCAAATAAAGAAATTTTCTTGCGCGAGCTGGTTTCCAACGCGTCAGATGCCTGCGATAAGTTACGGTTTACCGCTATCGACAACGATTCACTGTATGAAAACGACAGCGAATTAAAAATTAAAGTCACTTTCGATAAAAATGCCCGCACTGTTACCATCAGTGATAATGGTGTTGGCCTTAATCGCCAAGATGCAATCGACCATTTAGGTACGATTGCAAAATCAGGCACGAAAGAATTTTTTAGTCAGCTTAGCGGTGATCAACAGCAAGACGCTGCGTTAATCGGTCAGTTTGGGGTTGGTTTTTACTCAGCGTTTATCGTGGCTGACGAAGTGACTGTGCGTTCACGAAAAGCAGGCGATCTTTCAACACAGGCTGTTGAATGGAAATCAAAAGGTGATGGTGAATTTAGCGTTGAATTAATTGAAAAGCCCAATCGTGGCACTGACGTTATTCTTCATCTTAAAGAAGGCGAAGAGGAATTGCTTTCAGGTTGGAAACTTAAAAGTATCCTCACCAAATACTCTGATCATATTTCTTTGCCTATTCAAATGATTAAAGAAACTTGGGACGAAGAAAAGTCTGAAATGGTAACCACCGAAGAGTGGGAAACTGTGAATAAAGCCAGTGCCTTGTGGGCTCGCTCCAAATCAGAAATTACTGAAGACGAATACAAGGCGTTTTATAAAACCATTTCTTTTGATTTTCAAGACCCGCTGATTTATACCCACAATCGAGTAGAAGGCGGGCGAAGTGCTTATACGTCGCTATTGTACATTCCCGCAAAAGCCCCTTTTGATATTTGGGATCGCGGTCAGCAAAAAGGAATCAAATTGTATGTGAAGCGAGTCTTTATCATGGATGACGCTGAGCAACTCATGCCCCCTTATTTGCGGTTTGTGAAGGGTGTTATTGATTCTGTTGATCTGCCTTTAAACGTTTCTCGGGAAATTTTACAAGAAAGCCGAGACATCCGGTCAATTCGAGAAGGTTCAGTCAAAAAAGTCTTGGGTATGCTTGAAGATCTTGCTCAAAATGATTCTGAAAAATATCAATTGTTTTGGAATGAATTTGGTCAAGTTCTTAAAGAAGGTGTGGGTGATGATTTTAGTAACAAAGACCGAATTGCTCAGTTGCTCAGGTTCTCTACCACGCAAACTGAAAGTAAAGTTCAGTCTGTTTCTTTAAAAGATTATCTTGCCCGCATGAAAGAGGGACAAGACAAGATTTATTACATCACAGCCGACAGTTTTTCAACAGCATTGCATAGCCCGCATTTGGAAGTATTTAAGAAAAAAGGCGTAGAAGTGTTGCTGTTGACCGATCGTGTCGATGAGTGGATGGTTAATTATTTGACAGAATTTGAAGGCAAAACCTTGCAATCTTGCTCCAAGGGCGATTTAGACTTAGGAGTACTGGAAGATGAGCAAGCTAAAGAAGAAAAAAAGCAGATTGAAGATGGCTTCAAATCAGTTCTTGATCAAATTCAAACTTTATTAGCCGATCGCATTCAAGAGGCAAGAATTAGCTTGCGTCTTACTGATTCACCTTCATGCGTGGTGGCTGACGAAAAAGGCATGAGTGAGCACTTAAAGCGTTTGCTGAAACAAGCTGGGCAGTCGGCGCCAGATTCCAAACCTATCCTTGAGTTGAATCCTAAGCACCCCTTAGTCGAGCGTTTAAAAACTGAAAAGGCTTGTTTTGATGATTTAGTGTATGTGCTATTTGATCAAGCACAATTGGCGGAAGGTGGGCAGTTAGAAAATCCTTCAGCTTTTGTAAAAAGGTTAAATAAATTGTTGTTGCAGTAAATCAATTTGTGAGAGCAAGAGTTCACCCAAAAGCCCCTTCTTTATGATATTAGGGGCTTTTGCTGTCTGAATTATAAAAGCTGCAGTGCTTAATGGTTAGTGTAAAAGTTGTGGCGGTAACTCTTTAATGAATTTGTTGTGCAAACGTTTCTGCATTGAATCGCGCATTATTTTTGACTGAGAAAACATTTTCTCAGCCAATTTCATATCTAAACTGTTTTTAATATTTTCTTGCCAATGTAGCTCTAAAACATCGTTGCTTGGGTTAATCCATAAAAAAACTGGGAGCGAAACTTTTTCCATCATCGAGTTAAATTGTTTGACTTCTTGACGAGCCCCCAAATGAGTTGTTAGATTGGGTAGATGCAATAGATCATGAATACAATCGACTGTTAGGCATTTAGAATTAATGCTAACAATATCAACTTTTGAGTTTAAACCTAACTTACCTGCACTCCAACTCACCAGTGTGGTGTGATCGTAATCAGCCAGCCTAGTGTAAGGAGACTTGCTGCGTAGAATGAAATTTGCTAAAACTGAAACAAGTTCTTGATCTGATAAATAGTGCATAGTCGAGCCATTTTGTGTGAATCTGATCTTAGTAACAAGCCACGTCAAATTGTTCCGTGTAACATCCGTTCTGGACTGTTTTTTTTAATTTGAGGGTTTTGTTTGTAAGTTGATTGGGCGATTCGGGTTCATTACTTGGGGTTTCACCTGATTTGGGGGTACGAACTGATGAAGACTAATCTAGATTTGTGTATACTAATTTA
>DIYC01000116.1:12787-17012 GCA_002428895.1 Burkholderiales bacterium UBA6064
TTGTGTATACTAATTTAGATGAAAGCACTCTAAGTATTTCAGGTAAGTATCTTGCTGAATCATAATTCTGGATTTTAATTTATGGGTAAGAAGCCAATACGAGAACGAGATTTAGAAGCACTTCAAAGATTGAGTGAATCTTTGATAGGAGAGTTCGCATCTTTTAGTCAAATATTAGTTCAAAATAAAATTTTGTCTCAATGTAGTGATTTAAGTGTCTATGATCGCGCCTTAGCTTACCACAGTGAGTGCGCAAATTGTATTAGTTCGAAGGTTGGTGAAGATGCTTTAGAGGATAAACAAAACGCCTATATACTTGATCAACTGTTTGAGTCGTGTTTTAAAACAGTCGTGAATGGGATGACTTTTTATTTGGTTGAAAAATTTCCTGAAGATCCTAGAGCCAAGCATTTACCCGAACACGTTTTAGAGGAATTGAGAAAGTTCGGAGCTTCGTTTCAAAAGCTGCGTAGTATTCTTGATGCAACTAGGCTTATTTTAAGCCAATATACCTACGAAGATGACTTTACCGATTCAAAGATAGAACCTGCACAACTCGGTGTGGTGCCTCAAGCATTAAAGGATAAAATTTTTGATTCAAAACGGAGAGCAGATCGTCTGGTTGAGGTGAATAACACAGAAAGACGTAGTATCAGTTTGATTGATGACTCTTCTATGCTACAAGATAAAAAGGCTGAAGAAAAACGGGCTAAAGGAAAGGGTTCTCCTCGCTTTCTTGAAGTTCTTTTTGGGGATTTATTTCGAAATCTATTTAAGAAGTAGCCTAGAATCACATAAAATGGTTCATTTTTGAATCCGTCTCTCTGAAGGCTTATTATTAAGCTTTAAAATGCTTCTCTAATTTGTTCTCTAAATTAATTTTGTTTCAGTGTTACTCAGTGCGTTGTGGGTAAACTCTGACATCTTTGAGCGAAAAATAATGAAATTATTCTATGCATTAAAAAGTAGCTATGCGTTTGGCTTAGGCTTTCTTTTATTAATAAGTCAGTCTGTTTGGGCTGAGGGTAACTTAGCTGCCGCAGAAACCAAAAAATCAATGTGCGTGGGTTGTCACGGCATAGCGGGTTATCAATCAAGTTTTCCCGAGGTCTATTCAGTGCCTTATATTGGTGGTCAATCGGCTGAATATCTGAAAGCAGCGCTGGCGGCTTATAAAAAGGGAGACCGCAAGCACCCTACTATGAATGCAATTGCCCAGTCTCTTTCAGAGCAAGATATTGCTGACTTAGCCACCTATTATTCACAAGTCAACTAATCTGGGGTATTTATGTATAAACACTTGTTCATTGCTCTGTCCTTGTGTGGCTTTGCTTCTTATTCTTTTGCGGGTAATATCCAAGCGGGCCAAGCGCTTGCTACTGCACAATGTGCTGCCTGTCATGCCACAAATGGCAATTGGAACCAACCTGCTAGTCCAACTTACCCTAAATTAGCAGGTCAACATCAAGACTATTTGATGAAGGTATTAAAGCATTATCAAAATGGCACACGTAACAATGCAATTATGTCTGGTGTTGCTGCGAATTTGTCGAGTCAACAAATTCAAGATTTAAGCACTTTTTTTGCTTCTTTGGATGGCGATTTGCATTTAAAAAAATAACAGTGGGTTTTAGCTTTTTTTTATTTTTTCTTGGATGCAGAGCAAATAAGCAGTACTGCTAAACTCAGTCTGATAAGTTTGGTTTTGATAAATTTGCTCTGCCAAGCAGTCAAACAGTGCGTGGGCAGCCTCATGGTTGCTATTGAATTTGCTGCTGAGCGTTTCAAAGGCTTGTTGAATGCCAGGTGGTTGGTTTGATCGAATTTGCTCTTCAATCGCTAAGTGCATCGATAAATGTAAAAAAGGGTTGGTTTGCCCACTTTCAACTGCAAAATCTTTGTCAATAAACTGCTCATCATAATATTTTAAGAATTCAGGGTGTTCAAGCATCCAAGTCAGCGCAATGTTTTCTAAGTCGGAAAGCATTTGCTTGCTCGTGTATTTTTTCCATGCTTCGATAAAAAAAAGTCGAATTTGATTTCGGCTGGGGTTAAACATGATTAATTGACTCTTTGTGTGAATACTCGCACAAATGATGAATTATACAAGCATGACATGCGGGCTTTCTGGCTTTGCATACATATCGGCCATGCAAAATAAGCCAATGGTGTGCATGAAGTAAAAAAGATTTTGGAATCACTCGAAGTAATTTTTGTTCAACTTCAAGTACATTTTTACCAGGTGCAATTCGGGTTCGATTAGAGACTCTAAAAATATGTGTGTCCACCGCCATGGTGGGTTGTTGAAATGCAATATTTAAGACTACATTTGCAGTTTTTCTACCGACTCCGGGTAGGCTTTCTAGAGCGTCTCTGTTGTTGGGCACTTGGTCATTAAATTGATCACGCAAAATACAGGAAGTGGCATGTAAATTTTTGGCTTTGGTTTTGTAGAGTCCAATTGTTTTAATCACATTTGCAATGCCTTCTTCACCTAATTCAGCCATGGCAGTTGCTGAGTTTGCCAATTGAAACAGTTTTTTTGTGGCAATGTTCACCCCTTTATCGGTTGCTTGGGCGCTTAGTAGCACTGCAGTTAACAACTCAAAGTGGTTGGAATAATTCAGCTCAGTTTTTGGATGAGGGTTTACGGATTGAAAAATTTCAAAGATGGCTTTTCTTTTGCGGATATTCATGTTGATAATTGATTGCTTGTGTTTATTGTATATCGTTTTGACGTTTAAGACGTGCACGTTGAAGCGCTGCTTGAATGATGTCTTGTTTTTTGGCTAGTGGGCTAGACTGGTTGTGGTTGGTGTTGATGAATGATGATTTTTCAGGTGTTTTTTGTTCAAGTCGTCGTTGTGTTTCTTGTTGTTGACGGGTTAGTCTTTGTTTGCGGGTATTCATGCGTTCGCGAGCTTGGTGGGCATGATCGCCTGTCCATTCACTGTATTCAGGTAAAAAAACCATATCGATACAGTCAACAGGGCAGGGTGGGATGCACAGTTCACAACCTGTGCAAAGCGCTGCAATTACAGCGTGACGTTTTTTATTGGTACCAACAATGGCATCGACTGGGCAGGCCTGAATACATAAAGTACATCCAATACAATGTTCCGGTTGAATGCTTGCAATGTGACGCGGAATTGTTTGACCGCAATTTGTGTCAAGAGGTTCAACGGGGCGATGGAGTAATTGACTGAGTGCAAGAATCGTTTCGCTGCCCCCAGGTGGGCAACGATTATGTTGCGCATTGTTTTCGACGATAGCGGTGGCGTAAGGTAAGCAGCCCGAGTAGCCACATTGGGTGCATTGCGTTTGAGGAAGTAGGTCATCGACTTTTTTGACGAGTGCGTTGCTGCTGGGGTTGGTCATGCTTTAATATAAATTCTTGGAGCTTTGGGTAAATGACTTCTCGCCAGCGCCGACCGCTAAATATACCGTAATGGCCAGCTTTGGGTGCAAGAAAGTCTTGTTGCATGTGTTTAGGTATATTTTTACATAAATTGTGAGCAGCTTGAGTTTGGCCGGGGCCAGAAATATCGTCTTTCTCACCTTCGATTGTAAATAAAGCCACTTTTTTGATGTCTTCTGGGTTAACCAGTTTGCCCCTAACTTTCCATTTACCTAGTGGTAACGCATGGTCTTGAAAGACAATGCGGATCGTATCTAAATAATATTGAGCAGGCATATCTAGGACAGCGTTGTATTCATCATAAAATTGTCGATGCGATTCTGCGCTTTCGCCATCACCTTCTAATAGGTGTAAATAAAAGTCATAGTGACTTTGAACGTGTCGGTCTGGGTTCATGCTGACAAACCCAATATGTTGTAAAAAGCCAGGGTATACCTTTCTAAGATAGCCAGGATAGGTATGAGGCACATGATAAATAACGTTTTTTTCGAACCAAGACAGCGGACGTTGTTTGGCCAGTGCATTCACTTGCGTAGGACTTTGACGAGGATCGATCGGGCCACCCATCATGGTCATCGATTTAGGTAAATGAGGGTCATCGTCACTAGACATTAAAGACACTGCAGCCAGTACCGGTACGGTTGGTTGACAAACTGAAACAAGATGAAGATTGGGGCCAAGTAATTTAATAAAATCAATACAGTAATGCACATAATCATCGAGCGAGAAATTGCCCTCAGACAAAGGCACCATGCGAGCATCGACCCAATCGGTAATAAAGACATCGTGGTCTTGTAGTAAAGTTTT
>DIYC01000039.1:0-6999 GCA_002428895.1 Burkholderiales bacterium UBA6064
GAACCAGAACCAGAACCAGAACCTGAGCCCCCTGCTAAATGTGAAATTGAAGTGAAGTCAGACTGTTTCGTCGTCGATGACAACGACCCCAAGCAGTTTCTTGACGTACTTAAAAATGATATTGGTAAAAACTTGCAGGTCACAGAAGCTCAAGCTTTATACGGTAAAGTTGAAATTGTGGAAGGTAAACTTTATTACACACCGCCTGAAAATGTTTCATTGATCAAGGGTGATGTCTTATCCTATACCGCTACTGACATGTATGATTGCTCACATGATGCAAATGTCATTGTTGGCTTTGAAAGCACTTACCCTGGTGGCAAGTCCAGTTATGAAAATGCATCGATTGAAGAATTATCTGCCTATTTTGATTCTTTGCAGAATCAAGAGAATAGTCAAGCAAACAATATTTCATACAGCTCTCAAGACAGCCATGCTTACAACTCTAATCTTGAAATCAATTTAGGTCATCATTGGGCAAATAGCAACGCATTAGATTCACTTGAAATCCAATCGTTCAATAGCTCATTCACCCATGCAGATTCACCCAGTGAAGTGGCCTGAAGCATGAATACGACAATCAATTTAACTCAAAGGCAGCACGAAATGAAATTTAGACGTAACGCTTTAAGTGCAGTAATTCATTTGCTTTTACTCACCTCAGTAGGAAGTGCATCGGTAGTATTTTCACAAGAAATACAAAATGCTACTGATTCCCCCCAATTAACTGTTGAATCAACCCAAGTTCCGCCCAGTAACACAAATGTTACAACCGCAACCAATCAGCAGAATCAAACTTCAGTCAACCCAACTTTGGCTGAAAGTGTAAAAGCCGGTCTCACTACAAGCCCAGTTCTTTCTTCAAAAATGCACGCTCTTGAAGCATCTATGCTAGAAGGAAATGTAGTTTTTGGTGAAATGCTTCCAACAGTGGACGCTCGTGCCCAAACAGGCAGAGAACGGAACAAATTCGAGAATGGCGAGACCAATTCATTTAACACCACGTCTTATGGTATTGAAGCGAGGCAAAATTTATTTAATGGATTCGCTTCTCAAGCTCGGTATTTAGCCAGTTTTTCAGACGTAATGGCTGAATATTACCGATTACTCGAAAGCAGTAATAATATTGTAATGGAATCAGCAATGGCGCATATTAATGTTGCGCGTTACCAAGCCATGACAAAATTAGCCGAACAAAATGTCACCTATCATCAAGAATTAATGAAACGTATCGAAGAAAAGGTGGAAAGCGGTGTTGACCGTCCAGCTGATCTTGAACAAGCACGTAGTCGTTATACCCTAGCGCTAAGCAATTTAGCAACAGAAAAATCAAACACATTTTCAGCAATGGCTGATTACCAAAAAGCCACCGAAATAATTTGGCCAAATGATTTTTTAGGCGAGTATGTCATTGAAACCAATTTTGAAATTGCTAACCCTGAACGTTTGATTCACGCCTTAAATAACCATCAAATGATTAAGGCAGCCAATTCTGAAATTTATTCTGCGGAATACGACATTACCTCTGCCAAAGAAGGTTTTTTTCCAAGAATTGATTTACGAGCAAAAGCGGATCATTACGACAACTTTTTATCCACGGGTGCAGAACGACAAATTGCCTCAATCGATTTACTTGCAACCATGAATTTGTATCGAGGTGGCGCTGACGAAGCAGCACGTGAGGCAGCGATTCGTCGAAGCTATCAAACCAAAGACCAAAAAAACTTAGTCTGTAAAACAGTTCGAAGAAACACCCAAGTTGCACTCTACGATGTAGTCAACATGGAAAAGAAATTGGATTACTTCAAACGTCAAGCCAATTCAATTTCTAATGCTCGCACCGCCTACGAGGAACAATTTAAAATTGGTCGTCGTGACTTACTTGATCTACTCAATGCTGAAAATGAGTTTTACCAAGCACAAAGAAATCTAATTGCTGTTGAAGCGGATCTCAGCATTGCCAAATTAAGATTATTGGGTGCAAGTGGTCAGTTGATTTCTTTATTTGGAGTAGATGACCTGATCACTACCAGCGAACCAACTAAACGTAATGTCATTCTTTATAATCACCAAATGGATGCAGCTCAAGTCGATACTGAATGCCCACAAAGCGTTTTAAATCTTGAGAGTTTTTCTTTACCCTCAATTGGCTTTGAACCTGGTCTTAAATTTGTTAAAAACGAATCACCTGACGCTAAGAATGCTGTTGCTGTAAAAACACCAGACTCAAATTTATCAAACTTTGCGCCATTTGATGTTGCACAGGTGGGCAACACAAATATTCAAATCATAAGTGCGACTACAAACAATATTGCACAAGAAAAAGAACTTGATCCATCAGTGATTTCACCCCAATTAATTAAACGTGCTAAAGAATGGGCTTTTGCCTGGCAAACCAGAGATATTAATGGATATATTGGGTTTTACTCAACTGAATTTAAACCAGAAAATGGTGGCACTTTTAACGCATGGCAAGACAACAGAAAACAACGAATTGCTGTGGCGCGTGACATTCAAGTTAGTTTAAGTGAAATTCAGGTTATTCCAAGTTTTGACGAAACAGACATTTATGAAACCAGTTTTATTCAAGATTATTCCGCAGCAAATTACCAAGAACGTTCACGTAAAGTCTTAACTTGGAAACGCCAATCTGATGGGTCTTGGTTAATTATTCGTGAACGTAATTTACCAGAAAACACGGTATTAGAAGTTGAACCCGAAAAAGTTAATCTAAAAGATAATTTAGCACAGCTTTATTAAATTAAAATCATTGTCACTTCAAAGAGCCTTTGGGCTCTTTGAAGTTTTTTGTTTCGCATGAATTGTTGTAGTTAACAAGTCTACTAATTCTTGTTTACCAAGTTTTTTAGCTTGTATCAGTGCAGCTTCCAAAACATCTGGTGACGCAGAAGAATGCTTTGTTAAAAACATCACAACCTCTAAATTTCCTTGCTCGATTGCTTTTGGAAGATGCCAATTGGCGCTTAAATACCGAAATTGATTAAACATCAATTCAACTTTGTGCGTATTACCCTCTCGAATTGCAATATCGACTTTTCCTCTTAAATAAGAAAGCACTTTTTTATCAGAAATGGGATTAAAACCACCAGTATAGTGACCACTGGTTAATTTAGTTGCCAAAACACTGACAGCATTCTTAACTCGTTGGGTTACAGAAAAAAGACTGGGGGTGACGGCAACATTAATTTGAGTAGGTGATTGAAACTTTAAACGAGCAGAGGGCGTTGAGGAATAGCGAAGATGTGTTTGATCAGTTTCCATGAACGCACCAATAAAGTAAACCGTTAACCTGAATGAAATGACGAGTTAACCATCCAATTAGATTCAAAGACAACTAAATCTGAATAGCATCGCCAAGATACAAACTAACATTTACAATAAAGACTCTTGTGATAAATGTCTATTCCCACAAATAAGTGAGAAAATCACACCTCAAAAAAATGGTAGTGACAAGTATCCGCTTTATACGCCTTCTAGTGCCTTAACCCAAGTGAACCTTTCTTTGATTAATAGATGCGAAAGATTAATACCAAGTATGCGTTCTAACAGCGGCAAACCACTGGGATTAATTTGTCTTTGCCAAGATGAGTCTAGTCCTAATTGCTCAGTAAGGACTTCGGCAGAATTACGCACATCAAGTTGCTGAGACCGACTTGTTATGACAATTCTGAGTTGTTGATACAATAATTCTTCAAGCTTAGGAATGATGTACTCAGGAAGATTACCTTGACCATAAGCAGCAACAACTAAGCTGTCTAAAGGTTTTTGTGTTAAATGAAGGAACCCATGTTGAACACTAGAAAATAATCCAGGATGACAGTACAGCACTTCAATCACAGGCTGATGAAACGCACGAACGATCAATTTGTCACAAGAAGATTGCCAAATATTCAGCGTTGAAAACAAACCTAATTCATGACTAAACGATCGCCAATAACGAGTAATTAACTCAACATCACACGGGGCACCATTCAACGTGACTTGATTCGGAGCATCAAATGCAGCAGTTCCTGTGGCCCAATGCTTATGTACAAAGATCGGAGCAATAAATTTTTGATTCATGACTAAACCAAGCACAGCGTCAATTGATTCTTTAGCTGAATGTTTTAATTGAGTAACCCAATGAATTAATAACTTAGTTGCCGTTTCTAGATTATGAATTGCATGGCCATTTTTGACGTTAAAAGGTAGCATGCTTGCAGTAAAAATCACAGGCTTAACAAGTTGTTGCTGTGACAAACTAAGATACAAAAAATAAATAGAGTCTTCTAAGGTATCAGTTCCATGAGTCACTAAAATAGCATCAATTTCTTTATCTGCTTGTGCCTGAATAATTGCAGAACGCAGCTGAATAAAATGCTCAAAGTGAGCATTTTGGCTAGCAATTTGAAAAAGTTGCCTAGTTACCCAAGTTGCCATATGTTCAAGTTCAGGCAATTGACTAAGCAAGTCGGCTACAGTTAATACTCCGGCTTTATATTGAGATTCAGACGAGTTATTTTGACTGACTAACCCAGAAATAGTGCCCCCAGTGGCTAGCCATAATATTCTTGGTTGTACGGACATGAAAGGTTTAGTCAAGAGTGTCCTCTCGACTCAGATCGTCCAACTCAAGTAAATCATGTGAGTGCTCAGTAGATAACTCATCGACCGATTTCAACTTTCTTTGCATTTGTCGAGTTCGTGTTTCCGCACTTTCTATGTTTTTAGCGGCAGTTTCAAGTGTTCGTTTTACTTTAGACAATACCTCACCAAATTTATTAAATTCCGTTTTAACTGCACCCAACACTTGCCAAACTTCACTCGATCTTTTTTCTAAGGCTAAAGTTTTAAAACCAAGTTGCAATGCATTTAATAAAGTAGCCAACGTCACAGGGCCTGCGACAGTGACTCGATACACTCGCTGTAATTGATCCACTAAACCAGGGCGCTTGACTACTTCGGCATACAAACCTTCGGTCGGCAAAAACATAATCGCAAAATCGGTTGTGTGCGGAGGTGCAATATATTTCTCAGAAATGAGCTTGGCTTCAAGCTTAATCGCAGCTTCAAGTGCTTTACTTTCTTTAGCGACTAATGCTGGCTCTGCACTGTCAAATGCCTCTAAAAGTCGTTCGTATTGCTCTTTCGGGAACTTTGAGTCAATTGGCAGCCAACAAGCAGATTGATCGTGATCACGTCCTGGCAGTTTAATCGCAAATTCTACAATGTTGTTTGAATCGGGAATAGGTTTCACATTACAACCGTATTGACCCGCTATCAACAGTTGCTCCAGCAAAGCTTGCAATTGAATTTCGCCCCAAGTTCCTCGTGTTTTTACATTGGTGAGTACACGCTTTAAATCACCAACCCCCGAAGCCAGAGACTGCATTTCTCCTAACCCTTTATAAACTTGTTCAAGCCGCTCACTGACTTGTTTAAACGATTCGCCCAACCGCTTTTCTAATGTTGAATGCAATTTTTCATCCACAATTTGACGCATTTCGTCTAATTTTTTATGATTACTTTCTTGTAATTCTCGTAATTTAGTATCAACCGACTGGCGAATTTCTTGTAAACGATCATTCAACAGTGTGGTAGTTTTGTGCAAAGTATCGGCAAACTGATTCAGTTGTTCACTTTGAATTGTTTGCCCCTGAGAAAATTGATTAATTAATAACTGATGCAATGCATTTTGTGCACTTTGCATTTCTGTTCGTAGCTGAGAAAAGTCTTTTTGCAACCATTGACTTTGAGTCAATTGCCGCGCTTCTTGATCTTGCGCTTTTCGCGTGATTTCAGCCAGCAAACTATCATGTTGTCGCTGCAGAGATTTTAAAGAACTCGACAAGACATAAGAGATGGTTATTAATAAAGCAACGACAAGAAAGCCAAATGAAATAATTAAGTAGGTATAAAGCATAAATCCCTCTACAGCAAAAAATAAGGCGATTAGATGGGTGTATTGCGTAATGTTTGCATCACAGGTGTTAAGCAAACTCGACGTATTGACCAAGCCCCAAACAGCACAGACACCAGAATACCTAATACTAAACCAGTAATTACCGAAGATATAGATAAAACGTAACTAAAATCGAATACAAAGGCAGCTATAGCCCAACCTAACACCTGTGCAGCAATTGCAGCTACTAGGCCAGCAAGTCCGCCTAGAACCGTTAATTCTAACCAGGCAGCACGTATTAATTGTCGGCTCGATGCACCTAAGGTTCTTAAAATTGCCGACTCTCGGGTTCTTGTTCTAGCACTGCTTAAAATACACGCCATCACCACCAAACCACCCGAGATCAAAGTGAATAAAAAAATAAATTGCACTGCTTGCCCAACTTGATTCAAAATAGCTTTTAATTGCTGGATCACTAAACCAACGTCTAAAATTGTAATATTCGGAAATTGGCGAACTAATTGCCGACTTTTTTCTGAAATGGTTGGCTCTTCGGCATACAATGCAGTAATCCAGGTTTGTGGGAAGTTCTGCAATACGTGGGGCGGGAAGATAACCACAAAATTCACTTCCATGGAGTCCCAATTCAGTGATCGCGTATTGGTTAGTTCAGCCTGTATCGCCTGCCCTGCAAAATCAAAAGTTAACCAATCTCCTATCGATAAGCCAAGGCGTTGAGCTACGCCAGACTCGATTGAAACTTCAAAACGCTGAGCATCACTACGAAACCATTGCCCGCGATCTAGCTGATTATTACTCGGTAAGATGTTGGTAAAACTGATATTAAATTCTCTTTCAACCAAGCGTTGAGCACGTGGATTGTCATAAGAATCTGCTTGTATTTTTTTACCATTGATTTTAACTAAACGCCCTCTAACCATGGGAAACATGTCTAATGGCTGCGAAGTCATTGTAGCGACTGAATCCCGTACACCCTGAACTTGATCAGGTTGAATATTAAAGACAAAGCGATTGGGCGTATTGACAGGCAACATGGTTTGCCAACGTTGTACTAAATCACCTTGAATAACCGCCAA
>DIYC01000039.1:7217-18075 GCA_002428895.1 Burkholderiales bacterium UBA6064
ACAAACAAAGCAGACAAACCCAGTGACAAACTAACCCCTTGAATCACTAAAGAAGGCGCTCGACGAAACATATTTTGAAAAACAGTAATTTGCGTGGTTCGTACTTGAAAGATGTGTTCAAACACTGCCAGTGCTTTGAGTAACAACCAAAATAAACCCGCAAATACGAACGACACTACAATAAAACCACCGCAGAGTAATAAAACAAGCAGTGAATCTTTAACTACTAAGAAACTAATCAGAAGAGCGGCAATGATTGCAAAAACAATCGAAAATAGTGTTAACTTGCGATTTGATGACAAATCGTGTTGTCGAATCACAGCACTGGCCGGTTGCTGTAAACTAAAATACGCAGGCACTACGGCAAAACCAATTAAAAAAAGACCCGCTAGAAAAACACCAAAAGGTAGAAAATAAAGACCCGCGAATGGCAAATTCACGCCGAGTAAATCGGCCAATAACGCCAACAACACCCAATGCGCTAACCACCCTAAACCCACACCCATTAAACCCGCAGAGAATGTTAAACCAGCTAAACCGATTAACCAAATTTTGGTTAAATATCGGGGACTGTAACCTAAACTTTTAAGGATGGCCAATTCACGACTTTGTTCTTGACTAAATAGATGTGAAACCAATGCAATACCGATACAAGCGACCAAGGTGCCCACTAGGGCTGACATCGCCAAAATATTTTGCGCTCGCGCTAAAGATGCGGAAACTTCTGGACGATCATTTTCAAGCGTTTCAATTTCTTCGTTCGGTAACAGTTTGGGTTGAACGGCTAATTTAAAACGCTCAATGATCGTGTCTTCACCCATCAAATAAGTATTCCAACGTACTCGGCTGCCTGGGCCAATCAAACCCGTTGAGTTTAAATTTTCTAGAGCAATCATGACACGAGGTGCAAAGTTCATAAAACCAGGGCCACGATCAGGCTCAATCAGAATAGTTTTTTGAACTTGAAACCTTTGTTGACCCAGTGAAATGAAATCTCCGATGTTGATATTTAATGAACCCATCACGCTTTGATCAACCCAGGCTACTCCAGATTGAGGGCCTGATGTAAGTCGCTCCTCTTGCCCTTTAGCGTTTTTTAGTACCATTTGCCCCACTAGAGGATAAGTTTGACTGACGGCTTTAACCGAAACCAGCAAGTCAGTTTTCTCAGACGGCAACACACTGGTGAACACCACACTTTCAGCGATTTTGATTGCGCTAAATTCAATCTCTTGTAGCAAAGTCTTCCAGTCTGCATTGTGGGGAGCTTGCCGACTTTCTATCACCAAATCACCACCCAACATTTGGTTGGCATCGCGCATTAAAGCAGCATCCAACCGAGCAGAAAAAACGCCTACCGACGAAATAGCTGCAACTGCAAGTACTAAAGCGCAAACAAGAATTCTAAAGGAAGCTCTTCGAGATTGCTGCAACCAAAACTGCAAAGCAAACATGAACAAACCTTAGTGAGAGTTGTCAAAAGGCTTAATCATACCTTGCTGATTTAGATTTAGGTTGACTTTCTAATTTTTTGACAGTTCGCCAAACAGTTGCTCCATGTTTTTCAAATAAAGGCCACAACTTTAAAAGAAGCTGCACTGTCATAATCGAGTCATACAATGCATCGTGACGCATTTCGGCAATTAAACCATATCGTTGTAACCAAACTTCAAACGACAACAAGTGAGTTTCATTGTGTAAAGTAGATGCCAAATGACTAATTGACAACCAATGTTTTAATTCATGACGAAAATCAAAAGACTCGCCACAAGTTTGTTTCAAAATCTGTTTATCTAATTCACCATTAAAACTAAGAATTGGCGAATCTCCAATATAATCGATTAACTGCAGCATAGCTGCCTTTGCATTTAGACCATTACACTGGGCTTGCTTACCGACCCCATGCTCTAAAATAATCTGTTTTTCTGTCAAGGTCACAGAAGGTCGGTTGGATTGAAAAGTCACTTCAAAAGTATCTGACAAATCTTGAAAGGGTTTTCTTGATAATGTGAACTTTACAACCGAAGCACCAATTGATACAACGCGGTTTTCTTTAGGATTACACCCCGATTTAATAAAATGTAAAACCACCCAACGATGAGTATTTGGCATCGAGAAGTTAAGCACGCTGGCTAAACTTTGTTTTAAATAAGAAGACCATAAAAAACCATTATGGGAATTATCTTCAAAACCATTCAATTAAATTGCTCCAGTTTAATTCGTTGACTTAGCCGATAAGCGACCTTTAAACACTCTTTAATAATTCTACGATCAGTCGAGCATAATTTTTGATAATAACCTACAGCAGAAGAATCGGATCCTAAATAGTACAGTTGACCCTTTTCAATCAAAGTTCTCAGGCGCAACATTTGTAGATAATCAAATGCATTGATCCATGTGTCACTTCTCACACTTTCAATGTCAGAACACTCTGCATAGAAACGAAACCTCTCTCGAGTTTGGTTGGAAGTAATTTGTTTTTTTAATGCGAACAAGCGTGCTGCATCAATAAAAAAACGTAAACACGTATTTTGAATTTCAAGCCACAACTGACCTGAAAGATCGCATTGATCCACTTGATCTTGCAAACGAGACAAGTGATCGGAGTCAATCAGATGATGAATCAACCCTTCAGTGATTAAATTAGAGCGATTTAAATGCAAAACCATTGATTGCTGAATCGCAGTATATAAAGACTCATTCCCGAATGTAGGTTTTAAATCAATAAACTGTTTCATCGTATGTAACGCATGCAAATCAAATTGGCTTTCCCATTTCTGAAACTGAGCAAGCCACTCTTGCACGGTTAAGCAATATTGTTTATGGCTCGCGACAATACCTTGCTTGCTGACTAAAAAGCCACAAGTACTTAATATGTCATTCACCTCTTTTGCAAAAGAAAGCCAACGTAAGCGATCTAAATGAGGTTGATCGCTTACAAAAACCAATGCATTACATTGAGAAAAAGGCAAACTATTTTCTGAACGCCCCTCACAACCAAGGCTCAGCCAACAATATTGAAGCGGATCGCAACCCATTTTGTCAGCAACAAACTCGATGATACGCTGTAGATAAGTGTTATTAAATTGAGTCATTACGCGAATTAAGGAACTCGGTTTTAAATCTAATGCCAACAAATGCTGAGCTAATTCATACAGAGACTGCTTAATTTGCCTGAGTGCATCAAGCTGGCTGGCTGTTTGAATTTGTAGATAGATTGAACGCAACGACAAACCAGACTGAGTAAAAAATACATCTTGTTCACGAAGCAAACCAACTAACTGATTTTGCTTCAGTACTGGAATATCGCCAACACCAAATTGCGTCATCAACAACATGGCATCAATTCTTAATGATTGATGATCTAAAGCATAACAAGGGGCAGAAAATACGTCAGTAACCAAGCTTTCTTTAGGTTGTTGCTGCAGTGTTACTTTCTCGGTAAACTCGCTTAGGGTAATTAAGCCCACTGGGAATTTTTGCTCGTTTAGAATCACAAGTGGGAAATCGTTGGTTGTTTTAATTTGGTGAATCACTTTTTCTAGAGTATCGTGAACTTGACACGTGTGAACTTGAGTACGCATCACTTCAAAAATAGGTTGCTCTGACCGTTTCAAACTATAAAGCTTTACCAAATAATACAATTGAGCTGAACGCTGCGACAATGTTAAAAATTGCTGAGCTCGTCGATGTAAAAAATCATCAAAGTCTTTAGAAATATGACACAGCCTTTCTACAGACTCACGAGAAAAGAGTAAACAAAAACAATCATCTTGCGCTACATAACTTGACGTGACCGCTCTTTTTTCAATAAAAGCACTCACCGGCAACAGTGAACCCGCTTGATAATGTACTCCATTTAATGGCAACTCACCTTGTTGTTTACAAGCCATAATCGTTCCTGTTTCCAAAAAGAACAGGTTGTTTTGAACTTGGCTGTAAGGAGGTATAACAACTTCGTTGGGGGAAAAATAAAATTCAACACAATCTTGAATAAGAAAATCAATTTGATCTGAAGGAATTTCGCTAAACGGTGAATATTGCATTAATCTCTGCTTCACGTACCCAAGCACACTTTTTGATAAATGAGCAGAAGTCTGCTGAATTTGAAACGCATCTTGAACAGTAGACCGATTTGAATAAAGAGACGTACTCACAATAACTCCAACAAAGCATTTGAGACATAAACAGTTATTCTAGCTTGCCACACTGAACTATGGGCACTGTTGTCGCATGATTGACTTCTTGCTTTGTGTCACTCTTCTTAAATTTGTAAGCCTGCGATAAAAAAATTTATTGGTAATAATAAAATTATTATTCTTTAAATTTAAAAAAAATTTAAAACTAATTAAAAATTGTATTTATTTTAAATTAGATTAATTGAATTAAATTATTATTTAGTAAATACCCTTATATGAAGAATGAGTTAATTATTTAAAGACTAAATAAATCAATAATAATTCTAAAATTTTAAAACAAAAATTATAATAACTTTTTATTTACAACAACTTACCATAAAAAACTCATAGGATATTTTTACACAACGGAGTCAAGAATTACAAACCCAACACTTATCATTTAACATCAATCAAGATTGGTTGCATGAATATATTGCTGTAAGGCATTTTCTTACTGATAAAGTATATTTTCCCTTTCATTATTTACCAACTCCCTCTTACTTAATTAATTTTGAATAAAGGGACATAATGTAAAAAATGCTTAAATAATTTACTTATCTTTACTTTATTTAGCTTTTATGTTGACCTATAAGAGGGAGGGAGTAACCATGAATTCAAAACTTCTAGATGAGATTAGAGAAACTAACTTATCATATCTATTACTCGCCCAGCAGTTGATTCGTGAAGACAAAGCAGAAGCTCTCATACGACTCGGAATGTCCGAAGAAACAGCCGAGTTAATAGAACAACTGACCACAGCGCAAGTATTAAGAATTGCCGCGAGCAACATGATGATGTGCAGTTTAAGATTTGATGACGAACACGTGTGGCAACTATTGTGTAAACATAGTAAAGACCGGTCTGCCGCTGGCATGCATGCCGCAATTTTAATGGCTGGTAGATCCGTAGAACAAATTATTTAATTCGCTGTATCACCCAATAAAAACAACACGATGAAATTGAACAAATGATTAAGGGGGCAGTCATGGCAAAAAGGTCTAAAAAATCTGTTTTAGAGGATGCAGAACAAGTGGCCTTAGCCAAAGCATTTATTGAACAAGATGCTAGGCTACAAGTCTTGGAGGCTGAAACGAATTTATCGCGAGAACGATTAATTCGCTTGTATAAAGAAGTTAAATTAAAATCTCCGCCCAAAGGCATGCTGCCTTTTTCCACTGACTGGTTTATGACCTGGCAACCTAATATACACTCATCGTTGTTTATGAATTTATATCAGTCATTGATTAAATCGAGTGAAATTAATGAGTCATTGGCAATAATTACCGCTTATAAACTCTACAAAGAACAAGTAACCACACTGAATTTACCCGAAATTTTGTCAATGACTCGAGCTTGGCGTTTGGTTAAGTTTTTCGATGCTGGCATGATGACCACCACAGCATGCACTAAATGCAAGGGGCAATTTGTAGTGCATACTTTTGAACTGACTGATCAATTTGTATGTGGTTTGTGTCACATGCCCTCTAGGGCAGGAAAAACTCAAAAATCAAAAGAACTGCGGTTTTTTAATGAAGAAGCAGCACTGACTGAATAAAATATTCAGCGAATTAATAACCTTCTGCCCATAAGTCATGTTCATCACAGTCTATGATTTTAACTGAGACTATTTGGCCGATTTGGGGCAAATTATTTTTAAAACTTAATTTAGAAATAAATACATTCCCATCGATTTCAGGGGCATCACTTTGTGTTCTTGCAACAAAACCCTCCTCGTCTTCTTCATCAAGAATCACATCAAGTTGGGAACCTATTTTTTGGTTATTTTTGTACAAACTAATTTCAGCTTGTACTTGCATGACTTGTTCAAAACGCTCTTGTTTCACTAATTCACTGATTGGATTAGGCAATTGATTGGCAGCAGCACCTTCTACGGGTGAATATTTAAAAACGCCCACTTTATCGAGTTGTGCTTCCCGCAAAAAGTCGAGTAACGATTGAAACTCTTGTTCTGTTTCTCCAGGAAAACCAACAATAAATGTACTGCGAATGGCCAAATTAGGGCAAGTGCGGCGCCAAGCTTGAATTCTTTCGATGTTTTTTTCACCTGAAGCGGGGCGACGCATACGCTTTAAGACCTCAGGATGCGCATGCTGAAACGGAATATCCAGGTAGGGTAGAATTTTTCCTTGCGCCATCAATGGAATGACGTCATCCACATGAGGATAAGGATACACATAATGCATTCGCACCCAAAGATCTAACTGACCTAACTCTTGCGCCAATTCTAAAAATCGAGTTTTAACAGGCCGCCCATTCACAAAATCGGTTCGGAATTTTAAGTCGACTCCGTAGGCTGAAGTGTCTTGACTTACGATCAGAAGTTCTTGAACCCCCGCTTTTTTTAAACTTTCAGCCTCACGAATCACTTCACCAATCGGACGAGAAACCAAACGACCGCGCATATCAGGAATAATACAAAAACGACACGAGTGATTGCAGCCTTCTGAGATTTTTAAATAGGCATAATGCTTAGGTGTCAATTTAATGCCATGGTCGGGTAACAAATCGAGAAAAGGATTATGCGGTTTGGGTAAAAACTGATGAATAGCCTGCATAACTTCTGAAGACGCATTAGGCCCCGTCACCGCCAGCACTTTAGGATGTAATTGAGTAATTAATTGTTTACCCTGATCGCCATTTTTAGCACCTAAGCAGCCTGTAACAATCACTTTGCCATTTTCAGTAAGGGCTTCGCCAATTGCGTCGAGACTTTCTTGAACCGCACTGTCTATAAAACCACAGGTGTTGACCACCACCAAATCGGCCTCTTGATAGGTTGGAGAAACCGCATAGCCTTCTGCTCGCAAATTGGTTAAAATTCGTTCTGAGTCGACAAGGGCTTTAGGGCAACCTAAAGAAATAAAGCCAACACTTGGCACGCTGGCTTCAAGCAAGCTGCGATTTTGCGATTGAGAATTGAATGTCATACTAACTGCTACTCTTGGTATTTTTTTTACTAAAATCTTTGTTAGGCTCAGGAAAGCCAAATGACGTAAACATGTTGCGGGTTTGGTCTTGAAATTGATCTTGCATGGAGACAAACATGTGTTTACTTTGTTCGATGTAATTACCCATCATGCTTTGAATAATAGGCGTTTGCATCGACATGAACTGCGCCCACAATTCTGGATTTACAAATTTATTGTTGCTACCCACCACGTTTTGGCCTTGTTCTTGAAGCTGTTTATGCATATCCATAAAGGCAGATAAATTTTGTTCTAAAAAAGAACCCATGATGCTTTGCATGGTATTACCATACAAACGAATAATTTGCGCAAGCGTGTTACTGGTAAACATCGGCATACCCGCAGTTTCTTCTTCGAGAATAATTTGTAATAAAATGCTACGCGTTAAGTCCTCTCCCGACTTGGCATCAACCACCTTAAAGGGTTCTGAATTGAGCACCAATTGTTTAACATCGCCAAGCGTAATATAACTGCTTGTACACGTGTCATAAAGTCTGCGGTTTGGATATTTTTTAATTAATCGTTTAACTTCGGTCATGAGTTACTAGCCCGCGTGAAAGTTAGGCAACATTTACCAGCCCCTAAAAGTACTGCGCCGCAAAGTATGCGGCGCAGCCATGCAACAACTAGAGTTTACCATTAAGAACAATTATTTCTCTGCTGGTTTACCCCATATGAAGGCCACCGTTTGAAGAAAAGTCGGCACCTGTTGTAAAGCCAGAACTGTTACTGGCTAGCCAGCCCACTAAAGATGCAATTTCTTCAGGCTCACCCAAGCGTTGAACTGGAATTGTTGAAACAATTTTTTCTAAAACCTCAGGGCGAATGGCTCGAACCATACTGGTGCCAATATAACCAGGTGACACAGTGTTCACAGTAACGCCCTTGGAGGCAACTTCTTGGGCAAGTGCCATTGTGAATCCATGCAAACCCGCTTTAGCAGCAGAATAATTGGTTTGGCCAAACTGACCTTTTTGACCATTCACTGAAGAAATATTGATTACCCTTCCGAATCCTTGTTGCACCATGCCATCAATCACTTGCTTCGTTACGTTAAACAAAGAATTTAAATTGGTATTGATAACGGCATTCCAGTCCTCTAGAGTCATTCGTTTAAATGTGGTGTCACGAGTAATGCCAGCATTATTAACAAGTACAGAAACCACGCCGTGCTCTGCCTTTACTTTTTTAAATGCAGACTCGGTGCTTTCCCAGCAGGTGACATCGGCTTCAGAAGCAGAGACATGAAAACCTAAATCATGCATTTCGGCCAACCAAGATGCTTTTTTGGGAGAATCGACACTACAACCTGCAATGACTTTAAAGCCATCTTGACACAACTGTTTACAAATAGCGGTACCAATACCGCCCATACCACCTGAAACATACGCTACTTTTTGATTCATCTTTATCTCCCTTTCCAATTTTGGTAATTATCGTTTGATTATCGTACGACCGCAAGGGCAACACCCATACCCCCACCAATACACAGCGAGGTTAACCCTTTTGTTGCATTTCTACGTTGCATTTCGTGAAGCAAACTAACGAGCACACGACAACCTGACGCGCCAATTGGATGCCCCAATGCAATGGCACCGCCATTGACATTAATTTTATTCGTATCCCAGCCCATTTGAAGATTAACCGCACAAGCTTGAGCGGCAAATGCTTCATTAATTTCCATTAAATCAAGTGAATCGGCAGACCAACCGGCTTTTTTTAGACACAACTTGGATGCCGGCACAGGCCCTAAACCCATTTCACTGGGGTCTAGACCAGCGCTGGCATAGGCCTTGATTGTTGCAAGAACCGGTAAGCCCAATTGTGCTGCCTTTTTTGCACTCATGACCATGACAGCTGCGGCCCCATCATTAATGCCTGATGCGTTCGCTGCGGTCACTGTTCCATCTTTCTTAAATGCAGGCTTTAATTTTGCCGTAGACTCGAGCGTGGCATCAAACTTTGGAAACTCATCGGTATCAAACACCAACGCATCACCTTTTTTCTGCACAATTTCAAACGGAAAAATTTCGTCTTTAAATTTACCCGCTTCGATGGCTGCCTGCGCTTTTTTTTGAGAGGCTACTGCAAATTGATCTTGCTGCTCACGAGAAATAGCATATTTTTCAGCAATATTTTCTGCCGTAATACCCATGTGATATTGGTTGTACGCATCCCATAAACCATCGACTATCATGGTGTCGATTAATTTAGCGTCACCCATACGAAACCCATCGCGACTACCCGGCAAAACGTGAGGTGCTAAACTCATATTTTCTTGACCACCTGCGATCACAATATCCGCATCACCACACTGAATGGCTTGTGCCGCCAACATCACGGCTTTTAAGCCAGAACCACACACTTTATTAATCGTTAAAGCAGGCACAGAAACAGGCAAACCCGCTTTAATTAAAGCTTGACGAGCTGGATTCTGACCCGAACCTGCAGCCAGTACCTGTCCCATAATCACCTCAGAGACTTGCTCGCCAGAAACCCCTGTTTTAGCCAACAAACCACGAATTACATGCGCACCCAGTTCAGGTGCAGGCACTTTGGCTAAACTTCCGCCAAATTTACCGATTGCGGTACGACCTGCTGCAACAATAACAACTTCTGTCATTTTCTCCTCCTTAAAAAATAATTCTTTTATGCTTTTTCTTTCACGTAACGCCCAGGCGCTGGCTCAATGACCGGATACTTTGAATTGCCAGATTTTTCTGGCGGGGTCACTTCTTTTCCTTTATACGCATTTAACCACTGTGACCAATCAGACCACCAACTACCAGGCATTTCTTGACTGTGCTCTAACCATTGATCTGCTGATTGATTAGGGTCATAGATTGAATTAACCCAAAAGTTACGTTTGTTTTTGTTGACTGGGTTGATAACCCCTGCAATATGACCACTAGCACCCAACACAAAGCGCAACTGTGCAGGGGATACACCAAGCACACGGGCTGATTCATAAGCACCCTTCCAAGGCACAATGTGATCTTCTTTCGCAGCAAATACGTAAGTTGGAATCTTAATTTGTGACAAATCGACAGCTTGATTGCACACTGTCACCTGACCCACTTTAACAAGATTATTTTCTAAATAGGTATTTCTTAAGTACCAACAAAACATAGGCCCAGGTAAATTGGTACTGTCTCCATTCCAGAATAACAAATCAAAGGCTGGCGGCTTTTCGCCTTTCAAATAATTACTGACTACGTAATTCCAGATTAAGTCATTTGGGCGCAATGAACTAAAAGCAGCCGCTAAATCTTTACCTGGCATTAGCCCTTTTTGCCCAATACTTTCTTCACGGGCTACCACCTGCTCATCACTCACAAACACGCTCAGTGCACCCGGCTCTTTAAAATCAAGCAAAGTAGTCACCAAGGTTAATGAATGAATTGAAGTAATGCCCCTTTTAGCCAGCGCTGACAAGGCTGTAGCCAATAAGGTGCCACCAACACAAAAACCCATCACATTAATCGTTTTTTTACGACTAATGGTACAGGCAACTTCAATTGCAGTAATAACCCCGCGCTCTACATAGTCATCCCAGGTGGTTTGCTCGTTCTCTTTTTTTGGATTTTTCCACGACACTAAAAATAAGGTATGACCTTGAGAAACCAAATAAGAAACAAGTGAATTAGAAGGCTGTAAATCAAGAATGTAATATTTATTGATGCAAGGGGGAAT
>DIYC01000029.1:0-642 GCA_002428895.1 Burkholderiales bacterium UBA6064
CATCACTGCAGCAGCCAAAGCGGCTGAACACGTTTTACTCATGGGTTTCGATGTCGATGGCACGTTAACCGATGGTGGCCTTTATTTTGGCGCTCAAGGCGAGGCCCTTAAACGCTTTTCGGTGTTCGATGGGCAAGGCTTACGCTTGTTAATGCAGGCTGGCGTAGAAGTCACCTGGATTACGGCTCGGCACAGCGAAATTGTTGCAAAACGTGCCGCTGATTTGGGCATTCGCCAAGTCATTCAACACTGCAACAATAAACTCGACGCATTCGATCAAATGCGCCAACACCGTGGCTTAGATTGGAACCAATGTGGTTTTTTTGGCGATGACTGGCCCGACTTTCAATTGCTTAAAAAAGTGCACTTAGCCTGCACCACCAACACCGCACCTCTTGCGCTGCAACAACAGGCTGTGTGGGTAAACACCCGCCCTGCGGGCAACGGTGCAGCACGCGAGCTATGCGATTTTATCCTTGCGCATAAACCTCACTTTACCAACCCCATGGAATCGCAGTGATGCTCAAAAGCTTATTTGAAACATTATCCCAATGTATTCCGATACTACTCACCTTGGTGTTAACAGCCAGCTCCTATTGGCTAGCCCTACAAGCTGAAAACAAATTATTTGAACAAAACAGT
>DIYC01000029.1:869-1090 GCA_002428895.1 Burkholderiales bacterium UBA6064
CCGACTATTACTTTACTCACTTTAAAGGTGAACAAACTCGACCTGGCGTTTTAGAGTCTTTTAAGCTGTCTGGGGAACTAGCGCAGCACTTCCCTGCCTCTGAAACACTCATCATCCAAAACCCAGTGGCCAAACAAATTATTCAACCCAACATCACTACAGAAATTTCAGCCCAACAAGGCACTTATTTACTGAATACGGAACAACTCATTTTATCAAAA
>DIYC01000029.1:1296-13446 GCA_002428895.1 Burkholderiales bacterium UBA6064
ACAACTCACACGACATTACCACCATCGAAACTGAGACGTTGCATCTTGATTCGATCAATTCACTGATTTGGGGCGACACAAAAGTACACGTTAAACAACCTGGCCGCAACTACAGCAGTCAAGGCTTTCAGTACAATACCAAAAGCGGTGAGTTTAAAGCCACCCGACAAGTCGTTTTTGATATAGAACCAAACTCATGAAATCACTCAATCCCCTCACTTTGACGCTGACCCGCATCGCACGGTTTAAATTGTGCAGCGCTTTATTTGTTCTTAGTGCTTTATTGCCTACAAGAACCGTTTTGGCACTCGAATCAGACAAAGCGCAAAACACACAAATTGATGCTGATCAAATGACTTACAGCGAAACCAAAGCGCAAAAAGTAAATACCTTTTCTGGTAACGTCATGTTAACTCGTGGCACACTCATCATCAAAGGAGATAAACTCATTTTTTCAGAAGAATCCAGTGGCAAACAACTTGCTGCCATGGAGGGTAAACCCGCTTCATTTAAACAACAACGAGAAAGCAAAGACAGCAATCTACTGATGATCACGGGTCAAGCCAATCGGATTGAATACAATGCTCAAGCCAACCAAATTATTCTTCAAGGCAATGCCAGCATCATCAAAACCAGCAACGATCAAATCACTGAACAAATTTCTGGTAACCAAATTACCTACGAACAAACCACAGAATTTTTGAGCGTTGACAGCAGTGGAAAAACTCCAAAAGACAAACCTTCTCGAGTTAAAGCCGTAATTAAACCCATCAACGAGTAGCCAGGCCAATGACACAAAAAAACGAAGCCCGACTCAAAGCACTCAGTTTAAAAAAATCATATCGCTCCAAGAAAGTCATCGAAAACATCTCTCTCCATGTTGACTGCGGAGAAGTGGTTGGTCTGTTAGGTCCTAATGGGGCCGGTAAAACCACTTGCTTTTATATGATCGTTGGACTTGTGGCTGCAGATGAAGGCAAAATATACCTTCGTGACAAAGACATCACTTTCGATTCAATTGATCAAAGAGCCCGTGATGGACTTAGCTATTTACCTCAAGAAGCCTCGGTTTTTAGAAAACTCTCTGTCGAAGACAATTTACGCGCTGTGCTTGAAATTAATCCACCCGAGCACGAAACGATTAACCAAACAATCAATTCACTTCTGAACGAATTGCAAATCGACCATATTCGAACCTCACTGGCCGTTTCGTTGTCGGGCGGTGAACGCAGGCGCCTAGAAATTGCACGCGCTTTGGCCAGCAACCCGAAATTTATCTTACTTGATGAGCCATTTGCAGGGATTGACCCCATCGCCGTACTTGAAATACAGCGGATTATTTCTTATTTAAAACAAAAAGGAATTGGTGTATTAATTACTGACCATAACGTGCGTGAAACTTTAGGCATTTGTGACCGTGCTTACATTATTAGTTCAGGCCACGTACTAGCCTCGGGACAACCCGAACAAATTGTTGCCAACGATGATGTTCGACGGGTCTATTTAGGCGAAAATTTTAAAATGTAACGCTTTAAACTGTTTTTTTAAACAGCACTTAAAGGGGTTAGTTATTAATACCGATTGACAGTCAGACCAAGCAATCAGTTAAAGTAAGCGTTAAAGGTTTATACCAAGAATCATAAACCTGGACTATTTTGTGTAAAGGTCAAAAAGGAGATTTTATGAATCTAAACATCACAGGTCACCATCTTGAAATAACACCCGCCATTCGAAATTACATTACCGAAAAACTTGAACGGGTTAAACGTCACTTTGACCATGTCATCGATGCTTCAGTCATTTTAAATATTGTTAAACATCAACAAACTGCAGAAGTCACTTTGCACGTTCGTGGCAAAGAAATTCACGTTAAAGCACAACACGAAGACATGTACGCAGCCATCGATACACTCATCGACAAATTAGACCGCCAAGTCATTCGTCATAAAGAAAAAATCAGCAACCATGCGCACACTTCTTTAAAACGTCAACCGATTGAATCCGAGTAACATTTTAAAACCCTAATTTAGCTTGAAAAAAGACGGATTAACGAGCCGTCTTTTTTTAAGCTAAACAGTTATAATTACGTGTTTCTTTCACAAAAGGCCTCGGAATGCGATGAATTTAATCGCCAATTTGCTTCCTCCATCGAATGTTGTTTTAGATGTTCAGGTTACCAGTAAAAAGCGTGTTTTTGAACAAGCCAGCTTAATGTTTGAAAACAACCAAGGCATCACGCGCTCCAAAGTGTTCGATAGCCTTTTTGCCCGTGAACGTCTCGGTTCTACTGGGCTAGGCCAAGCAGTTGCAGTGCCTCATGGCAGAATTAAAGGTCTTCGTGAGCCCATCGCAGCGTTGGTTCGTCTAAGTGCTCCCATTCCATTTGATGCCCCAGACAGCCAGTCTGTTCGCCTACTCATCTTTTTATTGGTTCCTGAAAGCGCAACCCAACAACACTTAGATATTCTTGCCGAGTTAGCACAAATGTTATCGGATGAGACGTTTCGCAATAAATTGCTTCACGAACTAGACCCAGGTGCAGTTCATCGGTTAATCTCTCAATGGGAGCCATTAAGTCCCAACTAACCCGTTAAGTACCTGTCAATTTAAGTTTACGCTTAACCTGAAATCGTCGTTTTAATTGAGCGTTAGGAATGAAAAAACTCAAAGAACTCATTGAAGCCAACCACGACAAACTCCAACTTACCTGGATTGCAGGCAAAACAGGTGGTGAAAATATTATTAACCTACAGTGTTTTGCCTCCTCAGACCTGGTAGGGCACCTCAATTTAATTCATCCAGGCAGAATCCAAGTCTTTGGTCGACAAGAAGTTGAATACTTCGAAAGTATTAATGAAAAACGAAAACTGAATGCGATTGCGCGGTTAATCGAAGGTCAACCGCCAGCTGTCATTATTGCAGAATCATTCAACTCTCACCCCATGCTTACTGAAGCTTGCAACCAGGCCAATGTTCCCTTGCTCTCCACCCCCCTATCGGCTGCCGAAATTATCGACTTTTTACGAATCTACATTAATAAATGGTTAGCACCTACCAGCATGATGCACGGCGTGTTTATGGATGTACTCGGCATGGGAGTTCTTATTTCAGGCGAATCGGGTTTAGGTAAAAGCGAATTGGGTCTTGAACTCATCTCCCGTGGCCACGGTCTAGTTGCCGATGATGTGGTTGAGTTTTCTCGAACAGCACCAAATTTAATCGAAGGTCGCTGCCCAGAATTAATTCGTAATTTAATGGAAGTTCGCGGTGTTGGTCTACTCGACATTAAAGCCATTTTTGGCGAAACGGCGGTGCGCAGAAAAATGCGCCTTAAGCTGATTGTCCATTTAGTACGACGTGCATCGCTTGAACTGCAACAAGAACGCTTGCTGTCTGAACCCAAGTATCAAGAAGTACTCGGCCTACAAATTCGTAAAGTACTCTTACCCGTAGCCGCAGGCCGCAACTTAGCGGTACTACTAGAAGCGGCTGTTAGAAACACCGTACTTGAATTACGCGGCATCAACACCATGAACGACTTTATGGAAAGGCAACAACGCGCTATGAGTGCTGAATTCGAGTCTACTCAACATAATCCCCCTGAGGAAGAGCCCATACGGAATGACCCAAGCATCTAAACTAGCCAAAATTGTACTGATTACTGGGCTTTCAGGTTCTGGAAAGTCAGTTGCGTTACGTGCACTTGAAGACAATAACTTTTATTGTATCGATAACTTACCACCCAGCTTTATTCCTGCTGTGACCCAACAACTACACGACAAAGGCGCTCACCATATTGCAGTTGCTGTTGACGCAAGAACAGGCACAGACATTCATGCTGTACCGCGTCTCATTGACGAATTGCGACAAAAAGCCATAGACATTCGAATCATTTTTTTAGATGCACACGACCATGAACTGATCACCCGCTATTCTGAAACACGCCGTCGACACCCCATGAGCACCCGCCTAGGAGACATGGCGACCGTACAAGAATGCGTTCAAGCTGAACGCCAAGCCATCGCTGCCATTCGCCCCCTTGCCGACGTAATCGACACCACCGATCTATTACCCGCAACCTTAAGGCACTGGGTGTTACACACTGTAGGCGAAGAGGCCGCTAAAATCACACTCATCATAGAAACATTTGCCTTCAAAAACAGCCTGCCTAAAGACGCTGACCTCGTTTTTGACGCACGCTGCTTGTCTAATCCGCACTACGACAAAACACTACGACCGTTAACCGGAAAAGACGTAGCGGTGCAACAATTTATTCAACAAGATGAACGCAGTCACGAATTTATCGACGACATTGAAGCTTACCTGCGCAAATGGCTTCCGCGCTACAAAAAAGAACAACGCAGCTACATCACCGTCGCGATTGGCTGCACTGGTGGCCAACACCGATCGATCTACATCGCCGAAGCTCTGAATCAACGGCTTAAAAATCAACCCATGAGTTCCGTTGAACATGTTTTAGTACGACACCGAAATGGCTTAGCTTACCAAGATGAGCACAGTAGCACTTCGAGCCAAACTTAATTTAAAGCACGTTGAATTGCATCACTTAAAATGTTTGATATTGAAAAGTCTGTAGAGAGATTTTGTAATAATTGACGATTGCTTGAACTTTGACCTACAAAAAATGGGATGTGACTTGGCAATTGATCACTACCAAAAAATAAAATCTCAATAAAAATTTTTAACCGTCTATTCTGATTAAATCGTTGATAAAGTTGATCCACATTTTTTAGCATACTTGCAAAAGCAGCCGGTTGCATGGTATCAAACTCTCTAACTGCATGATCAAATTGTATAGCAGCAAGGTCGACCGTTACATTTTTAAACAGCATACCCCTGTTACTTAGCACAAATAAAAGCGCAGGCATTTGGTTGACATCCCATAACCTAGGATTGATGAGTAACGAATTAATCACTAGAGACTGGACTGTTTCCTGCGTGTGTGGTGATATGTTTGGGTTTCCAAAAATATGAGTTAATAATTCAAGCAAATAATCACTTTGAACCAAACCAAATTCATTTTCAGAAATACGTATTAATCTTGCCTCAAGCTGCTGATGAAGTTCTTCATGTGGATGATATTGAGCTAAAAAATAAAAAATTTGATCTTGTTGAAGTGATGCAATCAAAGCTCTTGAGCTATTCGATTCAAAATGTAATGCGGTAAATAAAGCGTTTCGTGTTTTAAGACTAAACTCACGATCTCCAAGTATCTGCAATGCGGATCGTATAGCCTGCTTTTGATCAATCAAATGACTAGGATTTACCAGTTTTTCAATTTTTAAATGAATCAGGCATTCAGCTTTTTTAATGATCGATTCTAATTGGGTAAAATCGGCGCGTATCTGATCTAAATATTTTAACGACTCCAGGTGATCAGGTCGATGCGCTTCGTTTAAACCTAAGGCCATATCTAATTTTGCTGAAACAACATCACCAAGAACCTCATCTAACCCTTCTTGAACACTTAATTGAAGTAGTGTTTTAATATTTTCTTGACTGCTTTCTAAATCAAAAATCTGAGAACACAATAATTGATCCGTCACATTTTTTACCAATGACGAAAGCTGAATATCAAAACGACTTGCCAATAAAAAGTTAAGGTGGCTCGGCGTACTACACGTTAATTTATGAAGTACTTCTATTAAATGCGCATCAACTTCTTTGTTGCTAGAACGGGTAACACCTTGATAAATTTTGGCATATTTTGAAATAACATTTTGGTCATTTTGTATAGAACTTTCTAAATTAAGGGTATAACTTAAAATGTTAGGGACTAAGTCTGCTAAACGCCCTTGGTCAGATAAAGCGAAAACAATTTCTTGTGAACTTCGTGTTAAATGACGATCAGACTGCCTTTCAACGCTAGAATCTGTCGGATTAAAAGAATGCCTATTCAGTTCAAATGCTTGTGTAGGTAAACTTGGAAGAGAAGGCATAAAACCAGAAGAAAAAAGTTTAGATCCCTTTAGTGTCTCTTTTCAGAAAAATGGTTCCTCAACTTAAAAATGAATTTCTTCAAGGAAACAGGGTTTAGTTTGGATAGTTATTCTGTAATCTTGTCACATGATCCAGCAATTTCAACACCACTTTCGGCACCGGCCTCTGCCTGACTTGAGTAAAACAATATTCAGGTGGCGGATGTATCGGTTGCTGCAAAAAAATAGGGCAACATTTAAAATAGAAGCGCCGATGCGTTAACTCATGTCTCATCCAAGGCTGCTGGGCATAATGATCGATAACCTCAGCAGACATTTCAGGTAAATGGAATGCAGCAAATACTTTCTGCAAAAGCGCCTGTGGACTTTGATTCTGTTCAATCGGATAGACAGGAGGCATCCACAACCCTTTCCACAACTTTGATGACTCTTGCTGCTGCATCAGCAATTGTTGATGTGAATCAAACACCATTAATACCCAACAATAGACACTTGGTTTTTCTTGTTTCGGTTTAGGGGTAGGCAACTGGGGCCATACCCCTTGCTGATAACCGACACAATCGGCCTGCACTGGACATTTGTCACACACTGGGTTTTTAGGCAAACACACTGAAGAACCTAAATCCATTAACGCTTGGTTATATCGGCCCGCTTCAGTGTCTGGCAAAAGATCATTCGCCAATTGCCACAATTGTTTTTTAATAACACTTTGTTCAGGATAACCCCAAACCCCCGCATAACGACACAAAACACGTTTTACGTTACCATCCAAAATTGCCGCACGCTGAGCAAAAGCAAATGAAGCAATAGCACCCGCTGTTGAACGCCCAATACCAGGTAATTTTTCTAATTCAGCCACCGTGCAAGGAAAAAAGCCACCATAGTGTGTTGCCACAATTTGCGCACAAGCATGCAAATTTCTTGCTCGCGTGTAATACCCTAAACCCTGCCATAAAGTTAACACCTGCGACTCAGAGGCTTGGGCTAAGTGAGAGACTGTTGGAAACTCTGCCAAAAACCGCTGATAATAGCCCCTCACGGTAGCCACCTGAGTTTGCTGCAACATCACCTCACTGAGCCAGATCCGATAGGCATCTTGTGTGTTTTGCCAAGGTAAGTCGTGCCGACCCCAAGTAGACTGCCAACGCAACAATCGGCTTGCAAACGCACCACTCATTGTTGGCATACCGAGCAGTAAAAAGAAGCACGCTGCGCAATCACCTTATTTTTAATTGGTGTACCACACACCTTACAAGGCTGGCCTTGCCGACCATACACCCAACAAGATTGCTGAAAATAACCCAATTCACCCTCTAGTGCATGAAAATCTCTTAAACTGCTGCCACCTTGCTCAATGGCTTGCGAGAGCACACTCAAAATAGCAGCGTGCAGACGTTGAATGTGCTGTTTTGATACCCGCCCAGAAGCCCGACCAGGGCGCACCCCACTTAAAAATAAAGCCTCGCTGGCATAGATATTGCCAACACCAACTACTGCTTTCCCACCCATAATCAGAGACTTAATTGGGGTTCGCTTTAAGCGCATTGCACACTGCAAATGCTGCACAGTAAATGCCTCAGAAAAAGGCTCTACACCTAAATGAAGCCATTTAGGATACGATGCTAAATCGCGCAACAAACACCAATCAACGCTACCAAATCGTCGTGGATCATGCAAACGCATTGCACCGCGATCAAACACCCATTCAATGTGATCATGCTTACGCCACGGTTCATCGGGAGACACAATTCGCAATGCACCAGACATGCCCAAATGAATGAGTTGCACTTGCGTACCAAAATCAAGCACAATGTACTTGGAACGACGATGCACATCCAGCAAAACAGAACCAAGGCACTGTTTTGTTTGCTCAGGCACAGTCCACCTTAATTTTGGCTGGCGAAGAGTCATTTTTTTTAAGGCGTCACCCAAAAAAAATTGCTTTACGCCCCTTTTGGTGATTTCAACTTCAGGCAATTCAGGCATATTAAGGTTATAGTGGTGTTTAATCTGTTGTAAAACAAATAAGCAATCGACATTTTACAAAGTGAATTTTTTAAATTTTAAGCTCTAGTCCATATTGCATGAACATTCTGACTTTAACTCAAAAAACCCTCAATTTATTGACCTTAGCGTTATCCTTAGCGTTATTAACTAGCTGTACCAGCGTTTCTCCCCAACTGTATGGGAATGCATCCAATGATAAGCTAGACGCCTACATTCAAACACCTGAAAGTTTTCAAAAAAATGTACGACAGATTGTTCGCCAAGACACCCTATTTGCCGTCATGACTGCCGAAATTGCAGCACAAAAAGGTGACCTAGACACAGCCGTAATCACCCTAATTGAAGCGGCAACCTACCTCAAAGACCCTGAACTTGCAAAACGTGCGGTTGAGGTATCCCTTACAGCAGGAGATGGTGATCGCGCTCTAGAGTCTGCGAAAATTTGGACAAAAATAGACCCCGATAACCTGCAAGCCAGCCGCTCGGTCATGATGCTACAACTCAGCACAAACCGAGTAGACCAAGCCTTACCTAGCTTTAAAGCCTATATCAACGAACTTTACGAACAAGAACGACAAAATCCAGGAGTCACCTCAGCAAGGCCACTGCAAGTCATTTTAGACCTGTTACTCAGAATTCCTGATAAAGCAAAAGCCTACACAACTGGCATCCAACTGCTGGGCGACAAACCGAACCAAACCGAAGAACAATACATTTTAGCGCAGCTCGCTGATGCAGCCGATTTAATCGACCCTGCCATTAATCATCTCCGACATGTTCTGCAAGTTATACCTCAAGAGCGGCATTTTTTACTCATGGCTCAGTTCCTTGAAAAAAAACACGGCAACCCAGATCAAGCCATTCAATTTTTATCCCAACAAGTCGATCGCCAGCCCAACTGGTTTGCCACGCGGTTGTACTTAGCACGACTGTTTACTCAACTGAATGAATGGCAAAAAGCAGGTGAACGTTTTGCACAACTCATTCAACTTCAACCCACCAATTACGCGCTCTACTCTAGTCAAGGGTTCGTGATGACCAAATTGGCGAAGCTTGAAGAAGCTGAGAAACATTTTTTGGTTTATTTAGCCAACACCGAACCAAGAGATCTACAAAACGAAGAATTAATTTACATCTCAATGGCAGAGCTCTACTCCAAACAAAAAGACTATGTCAACGCCATGAATTGGCTTAAAAAAGCACCCAACATTGATCAAAGTCTTGACATTCAGTTGATGATTCACAAACTGTATCGTCAACAAAACCGAATTAGCCAGGCCTCCGAAGTACTTAAACGTTTTAAACCGCAAAATACCAACGATGCCGTGCGTCTCACACTGGCTTTATCACAATTTGTTGAAGAATTTAAGAAACCTGAAAAAGCCATCATCGTGCTAGATCAAGCCCTGACCAACTACCCAGATCAAGAAGACCTTTTATACGAACGCGCCATGGTTTCAGAAAGATTAAACGATGTTGAATCCGTTGAGCTCTATTTGCGCCGACTGATCCAAGTCAACCCAGACAATCCTCACGGCTACAATGCATTAGGCTACACGTTTGCAGAAAAAGGCATTCGTTTAAGCGAAGCCCTAGAACTCATCAAAAAAGCCCACGACTTAGCGCCGCAAGACCCCTACATTCTCGACTCACTGGGCTGGGTGCACTACAAACTTGGTCATTTAACCACTGCTGAAGAAACCTTACGTAAAGCTTTTGCCATAAGGCAAGACGAGGAAATTGGCCTACACTTACTCGAAATCGTCATTGTAACTGGGCAACTCAAAGAAGCTCGACAAATTGCCGATGCTTTAAAAAAACAATATCCCAATTCGAATGAATTGCGCAATTTAACACAGCGTATCCAAGGATTTTAATGCTGCCCATCATGAGACTCCCATGATTTCTAAAGGGTACTTATTACTGCGCACCCAAGTAAACCACTCAATTTTGGCGCTCTGTGTCTGCGTGTCGATGCTAATTGGTTGCAGCACACTTAAAACCAATCCTCACAATCAACCCGACTGTACAGCAGCCAGTTCAAGCTGCCACTCAGGCCGTTTTGGCTTAGTGTGGCAAATCCACACCGAGAATGGCCTACAAAACGACTCGATTACAGGTACCTACAGTTGGAAATCGGGTAGTTCTACCATAAACCCAAACCTTGAAACCGCCTCTCTTGAACTTCGTAGCACCCTAGGGCCAACCCTTGGGCAAGCTCGACAAACCGGCAAGCAGTTTGAAGCAACCTCGGCCGACGGCAAACTTTACCTAGGAAATGACTGGCAAACACTGTTTAACCTTATTTTTCCACTCGAACTACCAGCCAACGCTTTAGTCGACTGGATGAAAAACCCCAGAAACACCCAACTACCTGAATTGCCCCCCAACTGGGCATGGGAAAACCGCAACGACAAATACCGCATTCGATTTAATGAGCCTAGCATCACGGGTAGAATAGACATTATTCCCCAATATTTTGGCCAGTAAACACCATACTGCTTCACTGCATACACCATGTTGCAAACCACAATTCACGTTTCTAGCCCAGCGAAAATTAATTTGTTTCTCCATGTTACGGGCCAACGCCAAGATGGCTATCACACGCTTGAAAGCCTAATGCTGCCCATTTCGCTCTGCGATCAAATAACCCTGACCATTCAACCCAAACCTGAAGGCCACTCACTGACATTCAGCAAATCAGGCGATTTAAACCATTTAGCCGATGACATCGATTTAACAGTCAGAGCATGTCAACAGTTTTTTCATGCAGCCTCAGTGTCACCTCACTACCACATTCACCTGCATGTCACCAAGCATATTCCAGAACAAGCCGGCCTAGGCGGTGGCAGTAGTAATGCCGCACACACACTGACGGCTTTACAAAACCATTTTAATCAACCCCTATCAACCTCGCATTTACAAGAAATTGCCTTATCACTAGGTGCCGATGTACCCTTTTTTTTGCAATCCCAAGCCGCCTTTATCGAAGGTATTGGCGAACACCTTACCCCCTTGAACTGGCCTAGCCTGCCGTTGATTATCTACAAACCTCCTCAAAATTGCCCTACCCATCAAATTTTTCGAGCAAAGCAATTGACACGAAACAAAACTACGGTCAAAATAGCGGTCTTTGATTTGCTGCAAATAATAAACACCGAGCTAAGCAATACAGGTGCAACAACAAAAATAGAAAAAAGCACAAATTTAGGCGCTAGGCATTTAAATTTTTGGCAGTTTTTAAATCAACACACTGAAAATAGCTTACAATCTGTTATCTCAGAATTAGAGCCTAGTTGGTTAAGCCAATTTAATGTGTTTAAGAGTTTGATGCAATCAAAACAACCATTGCTTGTTCGTATGTCAGGCTCTGGCTCAGCAATGTTTGCTGTCTTTGAAAACAACTTGTTACAACAACAAGCGTTTAAACTGACACAACATTTGCCAGGCCAAGTGTTTTGTTGTCATACACAATAAGTATGGTAAAAAGTAAGTGGTTTTAAAAGTGAGTAGTGTTAATAGGGTAACGTAGACTCACACGTTTTAGGGGTGTCGCCAAGCTGGTAAAGGCACCGGATTTTGATTCCGGCATGCGAAGGTTCGAATCCTTCCTCCCCAGCCACCCCTTCCGACACCTGCACGCGACATGGCCTACGACAGCCTGATGGTCTTCACCGGCAACGCCCATCCCGTGCTGGCAGACAAGATCGCCAGACACATCGGCATTCCCCTGGGCGAAGCCACCGTCAGCCGCTTCAGCGACGGCGAAGTGAACATCGAGATCAAGGAAAACGTGCGCGGCAAGGACGTCTTCATCCTGCAGTCGACCTGCGCGCCGACCAACGACAACCTGATGGAACTGCTGATCATGGCCGACGCGCTCAAGCGCGCTTCGGCCCAGCGCATCACGGCCGTCATCCCCTACTTCGGCTACGCCCGCCAGGACCGCCGCCCGCGCTCNNCATGCGAGGGTTCGAATCCTTCCACCCCTGCCAAAAAAAGGGTCAACTGCATGTTGGCCCTTTTGCTGTGAATTGCCCTACTTCTCAGTCGCTTCTGCCACAGCATTACCCTGCAAACTAGTTTCGAGGATCACCATGTCTTACGACAATCTCATGGTTTTTACTGGCAATGCCATCCCTGCATTAGCCCAATCAGTCTCTCAACATCTGGGCATACCCCT
>DIYC01000029.1:13666-13807 GCA_002428895.1 Burkholderiales bacterium UBA6064
GCTGGGCATACCCCTAGGCAAAGCGCATGTGGGCAAATACTCTGACGGCGAAGTCATGGTTGAAATCAATGAAAACGTTCGTGGAAAAGATGTGTTCGTACTCCAATCAACCTGCGCTCCCACCAACGACAACCTGATGGA
>DIYC01000029.1:14121-14389 GCA_002428895.1 Burkholderiales bacterium UBA6064
ATCATCACGCGTCGCCATCACCGCCAAAGTAGTTGCTAACATGCTGCAATCAGTGGGTGTAGATCGCGTTCTTACCATGGACTTACACGCAGATCAAATTCAAGGTTTTTTTGATATCCCCGTCGACAACATCTACGCTTCACCTGTTCTGTTAGACGACGTATGGAAACAAAATCTCGAAAACCTAATGGTTGTATCGCCCGACGTAGGCGGCGTGGTTCGCGCTCGGGCGTTAGCCAAAAGGCTAGACAGCGACTTAGCCATTATC
>DIYC01000029.1:14579-14744 GCA_002428895.1 Burkholderiales bacterium UBA6064
TCATGAATATTATCGGTGACGTGAAAGACCGTAGTTGTGTCATTATGGACGACATGGTCGACACTGCCAACACCTTATGCAAAGCGGCAGCAGCACTCAAAAGCAACGGCGCCCAAAAGGTCATGGCGTACTGCACGCACGCAGTGCTTTCTGGTAATGCCGTTT
>DIYC01000029.1:14994-15245 GCA_002428895.1 Burkholderiales bacterium UBA6064
TCACCGACACCATACCTCTTAGCCAAAAAGGCCAAGTGTCCTCAAAAATTCGGGTACTGAGTGTTGCCGAACTCATGGCAGAAACCATTCGACGTATTGTCCGCTCCGATTCAGTCAGCTCACTGTTTATCGACTAAACAATAAAGGTTATTGTCGCCACCTTTTAATTCAAAGTGCGACAAAATTTAACCCCGCTGGTCGCGGCGGGCACATGGAGAATACAATGAAATTAAACGCCACTTTTCGCACAC
>DIYC01000029.1:15458-17731 GCA_002428895.1 Burkholderiales bacterium UBA6064
CCGGAGCGAGCCGCCGCCTGCGTCGTGCTGGCCAAGTACCCGGAATTGTGTACGGCGCCAATCAGCAAGCCCAGGCGATTAGCCTTAGCCATAAAGATTTATGGTATTCAATGCAAGAAGAAAAATTTTACTCGAGTATTCTTCACCTTGAAATTGATGGCAAAACTGAACCTGTTCTTCTTAGGACTCACCAAAACCATCCATTTAAATCACAAATTTTACATATCGACTTTCAGCGAGTCGACCCACAAGTCCCCGTGATTGTTAAAGTACCACTACACTTTAAAGGTCATACTGAATCGCCTGCAGTTAAAAAACACGGTGGCCAAGTCAGCTTTGTGTGTAACCAAATTCAAATCACTTGTATGGCCGACAAGCTACCTGAATTTATTGAAGTAGACTGTAGTGCACTCGACATGTCAAAACGCTCAATTCATGCCAGCGACTTGCAGTTTCCTGAAGGTGTTTCTATCCCCAACCATGGTCAAAGTGACCTTTCCATCGTCACCGTTAAAATTAAAAATGCAGCCGCTCAAGCTGCAGGCGACGAATAAGCTGACACGTTTAGACTCAACTCTCGTGTTACAGAGCAAAAGCCCATTTACAATGGGCTCTTGCTCATTCATGCACAGCTATCTTTGCCATGTCACATTCCAACATGCCCTCTCCTCCACACAAGCACAACCTTGAACACCTCACAGAAAGGCATGCTTGGTTACGCGCAGCCGTATTGGGTGCAAACGATGGCATTATCTCAACCGCCTGTCTATTAGCAGGGTTTATCGGTGCCAGCGCCTCGACCGACGATCTTATTTTTGCAGGCATTGCAGCCATACTTGCGGGCAGTTTATCCATGGCAGCAGGTGAGGCGGTCAGCGTTGCCAGCCAGGCAGATGCTGAACAAGCAGAACTTGAAATCGAAGCCAAACACCTAAAAAATCATCCCGAACTCGAAGAGCAAGAACTCACAGAAATTTATCAAGCACGTGGACTTAATCCCGAACTGGCTAATCAAGTAGCCAAGGCACTCATGACACACGATGCATTAGGCGCCCACGCTCGCGACGAACTAGGGTTGTCTGAAACTACCGCAGCAAAACCCCTGCAAGCAGCTTTTTCATCGGCGCTCTCATTTGTAGCAGGATCCGTCATTCCGTTTTTTAGTGCGACCTTACCCGCCTACCTCATGCAATCGCGAGAGCACCAAATTCTCTATTTATTTATTGCCACCATGATCAGCCTAATAGGCCTTGGTTACTGCTCAGCGATTTTATCGAAAGCCCCCAGAAAACGCGCAGTGATTCGCATTTTTAGCATTGGCCTAGTTGTCTTATTCATCAGCCTCGCGCTAGGTGAAGGGACATCGCGACTGTTCCTCACTAACAACCCAACAACAACCATATCGCAATAACGCGATTTAAAACCCCATGAACAGAATATCATGAACAACACCCCCATTCGACTACTGGTTGGACTGGGTAATCCAGGTACACAATACGCAGAAACACGACACAACGCCGGTGTTTGGTTTGTTGCGCAACTGGCGCGCCAACTGGGCGCATCACTTCAACCACAAGCCAAATTTCACGGTGAACTATCAAAAATCAAACTCAACAGTCACGATGTATATTTTTTATTTCCAACTACCTACATGAATCGTTCTGGCTTATCCGTTCAAGCAGTCATGCAATTTTATAAAATTTCCCCCAACGAAATTCTTGTGGTGCACGATGAACTCGACTTAGCACCCGGTCAACTCAAATTAAAGCATGGTGGCGGTCATGCTGAGCACAACGGCTTACGCAACATTCAAGAGCACATTGGCACCAACACTTATTGGCGAGCCCGCATAGGCATTGGACATCCACGTCAACTGGGCTTAAGTCAAAGCGTTGCTGATTTTGTATTACACCGTCCCTCTGCTGATGAACACACCCGCATTCAGCGCTGCTTAACCATACTCAACAAACACATCAACTTACTATTCGAAGGTCATTTGAATCAAGCCTGTACTCGCGTTCACACCGAAGTGGAGCTCGCGCTCAGCCCAAACAACAAACCTGGTGTTTAATTCCGTTCTAAAGCAACGATTCAAACCGCAAACGAAGACTGTTCTGCGATACAATTCAGACATTCACTGGATTCAAAAAAAGGTTCAAAACCATGAGTTTAAAATGCGGCATCGTGGGTTTGCCGAATGTCGGCAAGTCCACGCTCTTTAACGCGCTGACCAAGACCGCGGCGGCGCAGGCGGCGAATTATCCGTTCTGCAC
>DIYC01000029.1:17932-18136 GCA_002428895.1 Burkholderiales bacterium UBA6064
CCCTTTCTGCACCATCGAGCCTAACGTTGGCATCGTTGAAGTACCCGACAATCGGCTTAAACAGCTGGCTCAGTTAGTCAACCCCGAACGTATTGTGTCTGCAACTGTTGAATTTGTTGATATTGCAGGGCTGGTGGCAGGTGCTTCAAAAGGCGAAGGGTTGGGCAATCAATTTTTATCACACATCCGCGAAACCGATGCCAT
>DIYC01000029.1:18421-19227 GCA_002428895.1 Burkholderiales bacterium UBA6064
TCGAAACAGAATTGTGTTTGGCCGATTTATCCACCGTTGACAAAGCGTTGCAGCGTCACAGCAAGGCAGCACGGTCAGGCGACAAAGAAGCGGCTAAATTAGTTACCGTGCTCGAACAATGTCTGCAACAACTCAATCAAGGGCGCCCTGTTCGTGCACTTAACCTCGATGCCGAGGCCCTGCTGAGCATTAAAAGTTTTGGTTTAATCACTGCTAAGCCAGCCATGTATATTGCCAATGTGGCCGAAAATGGTTTTGAAAACAACCCTTATGTGCAACGCCTTAGTGCTCACGCACAACAAGTCAACGCACCCGTAGTAAGCGTATGTGCCGCAATTGAAGCCGAAATTGCCGATTTAAATGAACAAGACCGCAACGACTTTCTAGCCGACATGGGCATGACAGAACCTGGTTTAAACCGCGTTATACGCGCAGGCTTTAAGTTGTTGGGTTTACAAACTTTTTTTACTGCCGGCGAAAAAGAAGTGAGAGCCTGGACAATTCGCATTGGTGCCACTGCCCCGCAAGCCGCTGGTGTCATTCACACCGACTTTGAACGTGGATTTATTCGCGCCCAAACCATCGCATTTAACGACTTTATTCACTACAAAAGCGAACATGCTGCCAAAGAAGCCGGCAAAATGCGTGCTGAAGGCAAAGACTATGTGGTGCAAGATGGCGATATCATGAATTTTTTATTCAACGTTTAACCCGTCTAGCAGCACGCACCCGCTTTATCTATAGTTTTCCCAAGCATTGGGGTTTACCGTGCGCTATTACCAGAATGGAAGCATTTTGGAACTTAT
>DIYC01000029.1:19396-20336 GCA_002428895.1 Burkholderiales bacterium UBA6064
GGAAGCATTTTGGAACTTAAGTTCAAGAAAATTACACCTAATTTTTTATGCGCCGATGATGACCTATGATTGACACAACTGCTACTCAAACGGCCAATCGCGCCGAACCACAACACCCTCCCATCAAACCCTCAGAGATAGCCTCTCTGTTTGCGATTACCGCAGCTTATATTGGACTTAATTTAATTAAATCGTCACTTTTATTGATTGCGAAAGTCACGATCCGAGCCCTTGATCATACGCTAAACGGAACAACAACTTTGTCGCCAGCGAACCACCCCCCGCGATTCATCAACGTACCACGCAGCGACTTATCAAGCCTTTCTGTTTTTTCAAATGATCACTCTTTAACTGCTAGCACATCAAACAGTAGCTCAACGACTGCAGTTAACAATCATGCTGACAGTCTCAACAACGAACTTACAAACACGCACTGTAATAACCCAATTAACAACGAGCGACAAATCCAAGTCATTCAAGAAATTTTAACGATTTTTCAACAACCTTTTGTGATCAGTGCCAATCAAAACAACTGTATTTCAACAACAATCTACCACCCTGATGAAGAACAAACACAACGCTTAGGTACAACCTCACAAAACAATAACAACGATCTTGATGAATTCATAAGAAATAACAACTTATCGCCTACTGAATATCACTTAAACGGCGACCATTTCACCGTCTACTTACCTAGCGCCACAATCCATCCAGAACGTACAATCAACCAAGCAATACCAAACCCACTAAACCTAGAAAACATCACTCTCAACCAGGCAATGCTTGACTCACTTTTAAATACGATTAGCGTGAACAGATTCGCTGAATTCAACCTACGAGCCCTCAGCAACATAACCCTCAATCGAACTGTGTTAAACCTTGGGAGACTCACCGACTCTGAAACAACTGCTCCAATTAACATTGCTCCGATTGACAACGC
>DIYC01000029.1:20552-24477 GCA_002428895.1 Burkholderiales bacterium UBA6064
GACAACGCACCTGAAACGACTGCCCCAACGAACATTGCTCCGATTGACAACGCACCTGAAACGACTGCGCCAATTAATACTGCTGCTCCACATGACAACACATCTGAAACAACTGAACCCTATGAATTACGCTTAAGCGATGAGTATCAAACAACTATTGGCTTAGTGAAACACAACAAAGACCGAGAAAAATTTGATCAGAAACTCTCAAACATGGTGGAACAATTAAGCCAAGGTAAAAAAGCTGATTTGTTTGAAATTGTTTCACCGAAGGCACTCAAAAATCCAAACCATTCCGTTCAACCTGGGTTTGGTAGCCTACTGTACAAGCAATATACTCAGGCAAAGCTTAACAACCAAAACATTCAATGCAATGACTACACAATCACGCGTATCAGCGAAAGAACAAAAGCCAAAACAAAAATTTTTATAGTAACTTTTGAAACAACCGACACCAATGGCCACATCATTACAAAGCAAGTCAAAATTGTTGAGGTAGGGCCATCGTATAAAGATCGCTGTCTTCACGCAAGCGATTTAAGCATGATGCTGAAAACTTATAAAAAGCTAATCCGACCTAACAGTCAAAACAACACACTTGATGAAAATAACAACGCCGATACTGAATATCCCTGTCTTTCTAGTTTTGCAGGAATTGGCCGAGCACCAACCTTTGCGTTATTTTACCAGGCCAGTTTAAGTGTCGAAAAAGGTACACTAAACTCAATAAACCTTGATCAATACTTTGAAAACTTAATCAAGAAGGCTACTGACGAAAACCCTAATATTCGGGTCACTGAGGAACAAATTACTCAACTTAAAGATGCAACCAACACGCTGGTACAAAATAAAATTGCCTCACAAGCCACTACCCAAGAATTCAATTATTCATAACACAAAAAATCCAAGGAGTTTTTAACATGACGCCGCTAGGAGGGCATGCTGACACATCAAGACATTTACCCTATGTACCGGTGCTTCATCGCACCAATTCGAGTTCATCGATAGGAACAGGCCAAGGCATTAAACCACCCTTACCCAGCCGAGAAGTGTTACAAGGTTCGCCACGGTACAGCGCTCATTTTGAAAGTCTTTTAATCCAAAGACTGAAAACAGAATTAGAACATCGTGAAGTGTCGATTGAACAAATCGACCTGTGTCAGGTACCGTTGCATTGCATTCAACTGTCTGAAAATGAGGACAGCATTGAATTAACCTGTATTCCAGGTGTTCCACATTATCACATTGGAACAATCACCCCAAATCACGAGTCAAACCTTTTAAGCGGAAAAAGATTGTATGCTTACCTGGCGGGAGACACGTCACTACCCCCAGCGTTTAGGGGATTATGCGGCGGCCCCAAATTTGCAGGCAATAACTTTCTCAGCGACAATAAAATCATGCTGTATGATTATCGTTTGCGCTTTATTGCTTCACGGTTACGGTGTAGCACCGACCCACAATTTAAACAACAAATTGAGTTATGCGTTCTTGAGGCTGAAACAAATTGCGGTGATCGCACTGCTTATTTTACTGAAACCATGTACCAAACTGCGTGCGTTGATCAACTCTCAGGTAGCGATCAACGGCAAAATATTCAAGTACTCTTTAATTTAGGGGCAGCTTATTTTAGGTTAGATCGCTTACGTGCGGTGTTGTCAGACGTCTTAAGCAACACACCTAAACTACCTGTTGTTTTAGAAGTCCTTTCCGAGCTGGCGCAAAAAAAATATGGCGTTACAGAATCGGTAGAAATTCAATTGGGCGTTGAATACTATTTATTTGACTCACTTAAACTACCCATTAATCACATTAATCCCACCTACATTAGCTACAACTGCTTTAAAGCCGAAGACATGGATGCACTGTGTGAGGCCACAAAAATTGAAATCAGCCGCAACAATAGCGACGCTTTTTTTGAGCACATGACCCACTGGGAACCCTGGGTCAAGTACTTTGAAACTGTACCGTTGATGCGTAACAAACTCAGTATCTTGCTTGAATCATTAACCGATAGACTTGAAGTGATCATGAGCGACCACTCGTTAACCATGCAAGACATTAAAACGCAGTCAGATCAACTCATGGCCGAGCACCAACGCGCCAAACACGAATTGATTAAACACGCAACTCGTGAATATTTGGTCAAATTTCGTTTAAATGCATACTATGCGCAAAAAGGCGATTATCCCAGTGAAGTGATTCAACGAGCAAAAGCACATCAACTCAAAGCTGAACTTCAAAAAGCCACAGCACCAATACAATTGGCTTTAACCAATGTGTGCAACGCAAGGCAAATTAAAATACTACGAACCCTCAGCCAAAGCCCTTTACCTGTGATTGAATTGGGATCAGGTTTAACCCTAAATAGTAGCAATAACCTGTTTAGTACTGTAGAGCAGCTTATGCAAACCTACTATGGCCGCGCTATTTTAATCGATTTTCATGAAATTGTAGATGTTGACGACTTCGAATCAAAACCGCTGCCTGGGCTTGAACACGATCATTGGTATCATCCGTTTCAAGTCATGCTAAGACCTTTACCCACACAAGGCAATGCAGCAACTCACCCTGAACTACACGCCAAGCATGTCCTCAGTCTTTACCCCAAACCAGACCTCACCGTCAACGTGGGAAATAACCTACGCGAAGTCATTTTCTCGCGAAACACATTGTTTAAAGCAGCTCAGTTGGCTTGGAATTACTCAGCCAACATTTGCAACGGCAACCTTGAAAAACTAGGGCCTATTGTTTATGAACCTACGAACACATCAGACTATTGCTTATTGATTGCGCTTCATTTATTTACGGCACTGAAAAGAACGCAGCATACACTGATCGAAGAACGACAAGCATTTATCGTGATGTTTATCAAAACTCTTGAAGAAAGGCAATCAATCCCCTCTAATCACCCTTTTTTAACACTGAATCAGCCTGCCTGCCAAGAGTTATTTGCTGCGTTTAGCGACTTAAATCTAAAGCATCCTGTGAATCAAAACACCCCGATTGAAAACAATTCAATTCGTCGTTTCGTAAAAACTGTACCGTTCACTTTTCCTGAGTCTACTCGACAAGTACGACCTATTTCAATGAAAAGTTTTGAGTTAGATCGCCTTGCAACTCAACAAATTCATGCACGAATTAATCCAACATCACCAATCAATAAAGCCCCGTTTCTGACTGAAAACCAGTTTAATCTTCTTGTTGCCGCAATTCAAAAGTTAGTCACACCCAATAGCCCAAAAAACATCTACGTATTTGAAGTAACAAGAAAAGTCTCGTTGAATGTAAAAACCCAAAAAACAAATGGGGTTGGTATAGGCTATTTACTCTACCACGCGCTACAAGACCGAAGAGGTAGTTTAAGTATTGGCGATAACCGATTCACCAAACTGATTGTTCGGAATGTCAGCGATACAATTACAACATTCGAGGCTAGCTACTGGATCACCGATGGTAGCAACGTACCAGCCATAGAAAAAAAATTAATTGTCGAGAGTTATATTGGTGAGAGCAAACTTGTTAAAAGTAATCAACTCGCTCTCCTATTGGCCTCCTATGACAGTTTTTCGACGGATAACAAGCCAGAAAGCATAAAAATCGTTACGACCTCTAAAACTTGGAGCTCAGTCTTTTTTCACACAATACTCAAGGTTAAAGAACAACTCGCCGTCACACCCAACCCAAGCAACCTAGATAAACTCATTGAAAAAGAGTACCAAACACAGTGTAAAGAAGTGAACATTAATTTTTCTAAACACCCACTGAATAACCAACAGCTCGCTGAAATTATCAAAGTACTACAAGCGAAGCCTGGGGAAATATGGGTTTAATCTGCAGAATTTAAACCAGTTGCTGTGGCATCAAATGCTTGCGGATGCAACTTAAAAAATTTAGCCCACAACTGAGGTTTTGTTTCAAGGTG